>JAAVHT010000052.1 GCA_014799565.1 Clostridiales bacterium | reverse complement strand
GTCTTGGCCACCGCCTCCACCCGATCTGGCGCGCCGATGTTGCCAGGATTGATGCGGATCTTGTCGATCCCCTGCTCCGCCGCCTTTAACGCCAAGCGGTAGTCAAAGTGGATATCCGCTACCAGCGGCACCGGGCTGCCCGCCTTCAGCGCGCCGACAGCTTCAGCCGCCCTCATGTCAGGCACCGCCACCCGCACGATATCACACCCCGCTGCGGCCAGCGCCCGGATCTGGGACAAAGTAGCCTCCACATCATGGGTAGGTGTATTGGTCATGGACTGGATGGAAACGGGGGCGTCCCCACCGATGAGGATACCGCCTACGTTGATTTGTCTGGTCATGGTCTGCACCTGCCTAAGCAAAAATATTCCACACGTCGTGGAGAGCCACCACCGCCATCAGCACCAGCAGCACCACGAACGCCCCCGCATGAACATAACCCTCATATCGCTCGGGGATGCGGCGGCGGCTCACTGCGTAGATTACGCCATTGAGCAGGACAAAAAAGATCCGTCCGCCGTCCAGTGCCGGAATGGGCAGCATATTCATTACCGCCAGATTGACGGCAATGAGGGCCATAAAATAGAACACATTCTGCACACCCATAGCCACCGTCTCTGACTGGGAACCCACTTCGGATACCACGTCAACCACACCGATGACTCCAGACAACTCAGACACCGCTACCCGGCCCGTCACCAGATCTCCCAGACTCATCCAGACGATGCGCACAAAATCGAAGGTCTGGGCAACACCCTGGCCGATCCGTTCCGGAATGGACAGCTCATCCACCTGACCGAAAATGAGGCCAAAGCCGTGATATCTGCCGTTCTCGAACTCATAATCGTAACGACCCATGGGAAAATCATTCAGCGCGATCCGCTTCCCATTCCGCTCCACCACCAGATCCAATCCGCTGCCATCATTTCTGGATAGGTAGGTCTGCACATCAGCATACAGCCAAATGCCGTGGCCGTCCACGCTGACAATACGGTCGCCCAGCATAAGACCATCTGCGCCCTCATGCTGAAAACCGTCGGCAAACTGGGTAATTACCGGCACACGGGCCTGAGAGACACCCAGAAACAGCGCCACTGTGATGACTAAACCCAACACAAGATTCATAAACGACCCGGCGCACAAGATGATGATTTTCTTCCATCCCGTCTGACGGGCAAAGGCCCTGGGGGCGCCAGTGTCCGCGTCCTCCCCCTCCATGGCGCAGTAACCGCCGATAGGGAATGCCCGCAGGCTGTAAAGGGTTTCCCCTTTCTGTCTGGACCACAGGGCGGGGCCCATGCCGATGGCGAACTCGTTCACCTTCACCCCCAGCAGCTTGGCGGTGAAGAAATGTCCAAACTCATGGATGGCAATGAGCACACCAAACAGTACAATCGCCAACAGGATATAAAGGAATCTCGCCAAAATGTGTCACCTCACAGCTTGATAAACCGCCTCACGGGCGGCATGGTCGGCGTCAAAAATGTCCTCTAGGGTGGGACAGTCTACCACTAGAACCTGATCCAGCGCCCGTTCCACCAACCGGGGAATGTCCAGAAATCCAATTTTATCCGCCAAAAACAGGGCCACCGCCGCCTCGTTGGCGCCGTTGAGGATGGCAGTGGACGTACCGCCCCTCTCCGCGCACTCCAATGCCAAGCCAAGACAGCGGAAGGTGTCCGGATCCGGCTTTTGGAAGGTCAGCGGCGGGCAGGACAGCAGATCCAGCGGCCTAGCTGGGCCGGTTGTTCGCTCCGGCCAGGTGAGGGCATACTGGATGGGCAGGCACATATCCGCGCTGCCCAGCTGGGCCAGGATGGCCCCATCCTCAAATTCCACCAGAGAGTGGACGATGCTCTCCCGGTGTACTACGATCTGAATGCGCTCAGGGGGCATGGCATACAGCCGCATGGCCTCAATGAACTCCAATCCTTTGTTCATCAGGGTGGCGGAATCAATGGTGATTTTCGCCCCCATTGCCCAGTTAGGGTGCTTCAGCGCCTGTTCCTTTGTGACAAGGGAAAGTTCTTTACGGCTCTTACCATAGAATGGCCCACCGGATGCGGTGATGATAAGCCGCCGCACCTCGCCGCGGTTCTTGCACCCTTGCAGACATTGGAAGATGGCGGAATGCTCCGAGTCCACGGGAACGATCTCCGCCCCCTTTTTGTGGGCCCGCTCCATCACCAGCTCTCCGGCACACACCAGGGTTTCCTTATTGGCCAGGGCAATTCGTTTGCCGCAGTCAATGGAGGCAAGAGTTGGCCGCAGACCGGCCACCCCCACGATGGCGGTGACCACCGTATCCGCCTCAGGCAGGGACGCGGCCTCCAGCAGTCCCTCTTGCCCCGACAATACCTTTATATTAGTATCCGCCAGCCGCACCCGCAGATGTTTGGCGGCGTTTTCGTCCACCGCCACTACCAGCCGGGGTCGAAACTGCCGCGCCTGGGCCTCGGCCAGCTCCACGCTTTTGTTCACCGTGATGGCAGCTACCTCGTGGCCGCAGTTCTCCGCTACCTTCAAGGTCTGCCGTCCGATGGAACCGCTGGAGCCTAGAATGGAAAGTGTTCTTTTCATTGCAAAACCTCAAAAACCGGCAGACACTGTACGATGAACAGCACCACCGGCCCGCAGAAGATCATGCTGTCGAACCGATCCAGCATTCCGCCGTGGCCGGGCAGGAGATGACCGTAGTCCTTCACACCGTACTGCCGCTTAATAAAAGAGAATGCAAGATCGCCCACCTCGGTGGCCAGGGCGCCGCACAGACCGCACAGAGCCAGTGGAAGCAGATTGACGCCCTCCCCCGCGATTTTACTGGCCACCAAGCCATAGAGGACGGCGAACACGGCTCCCGAGATAAAGCCGCCGATGTAGCCTTCAACACTTTTATTCGGACTGACCTTTGTGATTCCCCGATGCTTTCCCAAAAATACTCCAGCGAAGTAAGCCCCCGCATCAGTGGCAAAGGTCAGCAGCACCGCCAGCAGTACCAGGTACTTCCCATGCTCCATGCACCGCAGCTCCACCAGCGCGGACAGCGACAGCGGGATGACCACGCCGCCGAATAGACACACCAATACATGGAAAAAGCCCACCGGGGTACTATACCCATCATAGGCCCGGATGGCGCACCAGAAACAAACCACCATCACCACAAAGGATAATAGGCTCACATAGGCCGTACCCAGCCCTGCCCAGCTTCCCAAAGGCATCAGAGCTGCGGGCAGAAGAACCGCTGTCTGCATGGGCAAAGTGAGCTTCCTCTCCCCTGTGGCCCGCATCAGTTCAAAGGCCGCCATAGCGGAGATGAAGCACACCACCACTGTCCAGGCGATGGACGGCAGCAACAGCATAACCGCCAGCATAAGGGGCAAAAAAATGACCGCTACGATGATCCGTTTCGCCATGTCACACACCTCCATACCGACGGGAGCGGCCCTGATAGGCTGCCAGCGCCCGCAGCAGTTCATCTTTCGTAAAGTTCGGCCAGAGCACATCGGTAAAATAGAATTCGGCGTAGGCGGACTGCCACAGCAGGAAATTAGAGATACGTACCTCGCCGCTGGGCCGGATAATCAGATCCGGATCCGGCACACCGGCGGAATAGAGATATCCGCCAAAGGCATCCGCTGTCAGGTGGGATGGGTCTGCCTTTCCCTCCACACAGTCCAGGGCGAATGCCTTTGCCGCCCGCACCAGCTCGTCCCGGCCCCCGTAGTTGAGGCAGATGTTTACCTGGCAGCCGTCGTATCCTTTGGAGATCTCCTCCGTCTCCCGACACAGGGCCTGGAGGTGGGGCGCCAGCGGGGACAGGTCGCCGAAAAAGGCCATTTTCACCTTGTCCTTGGCCATCGTCTCAATGGCCTCATGGAGATATTTCTCCAACAGGTTCATGATGGACGCTACCTCGTCGGCAGGCCGCTTCCAATTCTCGGTAGAAAATGCGTACACTGTCAGGTACTCCAGTCCCAGCTCCTTGGCAAAGGTGGCAATGGTACGGAAGGTCTCCGCCCCGGCGGCGTGGCCCGCCTTCCGGGGCAGGCCACGGCTCTTGGCCCAGCGGCCGTTACCGTCCATGATGATGGCTACATGGCGCGGCAGATGTTCCAGATCCACCTGGGGAGCCCGAGGGGGCCTGCGGCGAAAGAATGCCATACACACCCATCCTAACTTTATTGATAGTGTTGACAAAAAAGAACCAAATCATAAACAGCCGGACAGCATACAAGGGGGGCGCGCCCCCCTTGTATGCGCTGAAAGTCAAAATCAGACCGCCATCAGTTCTTTTTCCTTGGCGGCGGTGAGCGTGTCGATCTCCTTGCAGCGCTTATCCGTCAGATCCTGGAGATCCTTTTCAATCTGCTTGCGGTCATCCTCGGTGATCTCAGACTTCTTTTCCAGGGCCTTAAGCTTGTCCATAGCATCCCGGCGGATGTTGCGGATGGCCACCTTTCCGTTTTCGCCGTACTTGCGCACTTGCTTGGTCAGCTCCACACGGCGCTCTTCGGTGAGCTGGGGGAAAGCCAGGCGGATCACACGACCGTCATTCTGGGGATTGATGCCCAAATCGGAGGTCTGGATCGCCTTTTCAATAGCTTTGAGGATGCTGCCGTCCCAGGGCTGAATCTGGAGGGTGCGGGGGTCGGGGGTGGAGATGCTGGCCACCTGCTGGATGGGGGTGGGGGTGCCGTAGTATTCCACCTGAATGCGATCCAGCACGCCGGCATTGGCCCGGCCGGCCCGGACGCTGGCAAAATCGCCCTTCACCGATTCGATGGTCTTGCCCATTTTTTCATCGTAGGTTTTGCAGAAATCAGTCATGATCATTTCCTCCTATGTCTTTCACAATAGTGCCTATTTTCTCCCCGTGTACCACACGGAGGATATTCTCCGGGTCTTTCAGCGCGAAGAGGATGATGGGAATATTGTTGTCCATGCACAGGGACGTGGCAGTGGAATCCATCACGCCCAGGCGCTGAGCCAACACGTCATCGTATGTGATGCTGTCGTACTTCACTGCATTTGGATCCTTCACCGGGTCAGCGCTGTACACACCGTCCACGTTCTTGGCCAGCAAAATGATGTCCGCGTTGATTTCCGCCGCCCGAAGCACCGCGGCGGTGTCGGTGGAAAAGAATGGACTGCCGGTGCCGCAGCCAAAGATGACCACCCTTCCCTTCTCCAGATGCCGGACAGCTCGGGAGCGGATATATGGCTCGGCGATGGACTTCATCTCAATGGCGGTCTGCACCCGCACATTCACCCCTTTGTTTTCCAGCACATCAGCCAGAGCCAGACAGTTGATGGAGGTGGCCAGCATTCCCATGTGGTCGGCCCGGGTGCGGTTGCTCATTCCTTTGCCGTCCTTCAAACCGCGCCAGAAATTTCCGCCGCCCACCACAATGCCCACCTGGACGCCTTCCCCGGCGCAGCGGGCCACCACGTCGCACACCTTTTCAATTACGTCAAAGTCCAGACCACGACCGGCTTCGCCGCCCAGCGCCTCACCGCTTACCTTCAGCAGCACGCGCTTGTATTTTAACTCGCTCATAACTCTCATCCTCTCCCGTTCCGTGATATGATCCTGTACATAGACAGTATTATACTGGAAAACCTCCCTTTTGCCTAGAGGCTAAATGAAAATTTTCCGTATATTTTTCCCATAGCGCGGATTGTCGGCCTGTTTCACCTCATATATTGATGGCAAAGGAAAAAGGAGGGCATACTATGATCTGCCGCATCGCCGATCTGCAATATAAAGAGGTCATCGACATCGCCGACGGCACCCGATACGGGTTCGTGGGCGATGTGGAGCTGGATCCAGAGCGGGGCGCTATTGAGAGCGTCGTGGTGAAAGGACGGCCCCGCCTGCTGGGCCTGCTGGGCCGGGAGCCGGACGCGGTGTTCCCCTGGTCGGCTGTCAAACGGTTTGGGGAGGACATC
Source organism: Clostridiales bacterium (assembly GCA_014799565.1). Taxonomy (GTDB): domain Bacteria; phylum Bacillota; class Clostridia; order Oscillospirales; family Oscillospiraceae; genus Enterenecus. The sequence goes on along the minus strand of JAAVHT010000052.1, from coordinate 12,380 downwards.
ATTCTGGTAGATGGCAGGTCGCAGGCTCGCCGAGAACGCCGGGGACACTGACTTTTTCTCAAGAAATTGGTGAAAAAACACTTGCGTTCCCCCATGGCTTGTGGTAAAATATCCAGGCATTCCGCACGAGAGCCGATTTTTCGCCCGGTGCCTTCCCAGAAGGTGGGCGGGAAAAATGAAGCTTTCGGAGGTAAAAACCAAATTTAGGAGGAAAAATCAATGGCAGTCGTATCTATGAAGCAGCTGCTGGAGGCCGGCGTTCACTTCGGCCACCAGACCCGCCGGTGGAACCCCAAAATGGCCACCTACATCTACACGGAGCGCAACGGCATCTATATCATTGATCTGCAGAAGACCGTGAAAAAGCTGGAGGAGGCCTACAACTTCGTGAAGGAGATGTCCGCCAACGGCCAGTCCCTGCTGTTCGTGGGCACCAAGAAGCAGGCCCAGGACGCCATCCGTGAGGAGGCCGCCCGCTGCGGTATGTACTACGTCAACGCCCGCTGGCTGGGCGGCATGATGACCAACTTCAAGACCATGCGCACCCGCGTGGACCGCCTGAACCAGCTCAAGAAGATGCAGGAGGATGGCACCTTCGATATGCTCCCCAAGAAGGAAGTCATGAAGCTGCTGGGCGAAATCAGCAAGCTGGAGAAGTACCTCGGCGGCGTGGTCGAGATGAAGAAGCTCCCCGGCGCCCTGTTTGTCGTTGACCCCCGCAAGGAGCGCAACGCCATCAACGAGGCCCGCAAGCTGAACATCCCCATCGTGGCCATTGTGGACACCAACTGCGACCCCGACGAGATCGACTACGTGATCCCCGGCAACGACGACGCTATCCGCGCCATCAAGCTGATCTCCTCCGTCATGGCCAACGCCGTGCAGGAGGGCCGCCAGGGCCAGGACGCCGCCCCCGCCGCCGAGAAGGCTGAGGAGCCCGCTCCCGCCGCTGAGTAAGCATATCCCCTACCCTGGCTGAGCGTTTCAACACCTAAGCGCCCGCCCACGCGGGCGGGCGCTTTCTTTTACAATTATATTTGGAGGTAACGATATTATGGCAATCACTGCACAGGATGTTAAGGCCCTGCGCGAAATGACCGGCGTGGGCATGATGGACTGCAAGAAAGCTCTGGCCGCTTCCGACGGCGACATGGACAAGGCCGTTGAGTGGCTGCGCGAGAAGGGCCTGGCCGCTTCCGCCAAGAAGGCCGGCCGCATCGCCGCCGAGGGCATGGCTTACGCCGCCGACATCGACGGCGTGGGCGTGGTGGTCGAGGTCAACGCTGAGACCGACTTCGTGGGCAAGAACGAGAAGTTCGTAGACTTCGTCAAGGGCGTGGCCGCCACCGTGGCTTCCTGCGCCCCCGCCGACCTGGACGCGCTGATGGAGTGCAAGTACAACGGCACCGACCTGACCGTCACTCAGCAGCAGCAGGAGATGGTGCTGGTCATCGGCGAGAACATCAAGGTTCGCCGCTTTGCCCGCTTCGCGGACGGCGTTTCCGTCCCCTATATCCACGCCGGCGGCAAGATCGGTGTGCTGGTCAATCTGGAAGTCACCGGTGGCATCGACGCCACCGAGATCGGCAAGGACATGGCCATGCAGATCGCGGCTCTGAACCCCCGCTTCCTGGACAAGAGCCAGGTCACCCAGGAGGTTCTGGACGAGGAGAAGAAGATCCTCCTGGCCCAGATGGCCAACGATCCCAAGATGGCCAGCAAGCCTGACAAGGTCAAGGAGAACATCGTGGCCGGCAAGCTGAACAAGTTCTACGCCGAGAACTGCCTGCTCCAGCAGGCCTTCGTCAAGGATGGCGACGTCACAGTGGAGCAGTATATGAACGCTGCCGCCAAGCAGCTGGGCGGCACCATCACCCTGAAGGACGCCGTGCGCTTCGAGAAGGGCGAAGGCATTGAGAAGAAGCAGGAGAACTTTGCCGAGGAGATCGCCAAGCTGGCGAAATAAGTCCTCCTGTGCCCCTGCCCCCAAAACCGTCCCAATTCTGCTCCCAATTTTGTCCCTTGCGGAGCAGGTTCCGGGATAGCACATGAGTAAAATTTGAGAGTCCAGAGTGATTCATTTGAGTCACCCTGGGCTCTTTTTTGTTGCCCTTTTGGCGGCTGTCGAGCGGCGTTTAGAGAGTTTTAGAGGGTTTTTAGATATTTTTTGAGCGGAAAATTTGAGAGCCGGTGCCTACTTCACCCTTGGACGAGCCCTCTTGGGAGAACGTTTGGGAGGAATTTGGGGGCGCTGGCCGGGGGTAGCCGGAGGACAAAATTGAAGACATAAATGGGCTAAACAAAAAAGCACGATAACACCTCCTGTGAGCGTGCGTCCAGAAATGGGCACATTCTGCTCCCAATTTTATCCCAACCCTTCTCCCAATTCCCTCTTTCAGAGCAACGGTTGAGATAATATTTTGAGCAAAAAAAGAGTCTGAGGTAATTCATTTGAGTTACCCCAGGCTCTTTTTTGTTGCCCTTTTGCGCCAGGCTGTGGCGATTTTAGAGCATTTTTTGAGGACGCTTTTGAGAAATTGCATTGATTTTGCGTAATTTTTGAGAGAGTTTTGAGGAATCCGCTACGAGAGGAAAAATTGAGAACCGGTGCCTACTTCACGCTTGGACAAGCCCTCTTGGGAGAGGATTTGGGAGGAATTTGGGGGCGCTGGCCGGGAGACGCTGGAGGACATTTTTGAGCGCAGAAAAGGGACAAAGAAAAAGTCAGAACAACACCTTCCACTTTAAGCAGAATATGGTTTGGGTCGGTATGCGGTGCATACCGACCCTTTTTTCGCAAAATTCTTCTAAATAATTGTTACACTGTTTGTGTAATGGAATATCACTTTACAGTTCTTTTCGAATTCTGTTCAGCGCATTTTTTTCCAGACGTGATACCTGGGCCTGGGATATGCCTACCTCGGCGGATACCTCCATCTGGGTCTTGCCCTGAAAAAAGCGAAGGGCCAAAATGCGCTGTTCCCGCTCATCCAGCTTGCTGATGGCGTCCCCCAGGGCGATATGCTCCAGCCACGCCTCGTCGGTATTTTTTTTGTCCTTCACCTGATCCATGACGCATACCGTGTCGCCGCCGTCGGAATACACCGGCTCAAACAAAGAAACCGGATCCACTACCGCGTCCAGCGCCATCACCACGTCCTCCCGGCGCAGCTCCAAAATCTGGGCAATTTCATCCACTGTGGGCTCCTTCTGGTGCTCCGCCATATACTTCTCCTTGGCCTGGAGTACCCGATAAGCGGTATCACGCACTGATCGTGAAACCCGGATGGCGCTGTTATCCCGAAGATAGCGGCGGATCTCCCCCACGATCATGGGCACTCCATAGGTAGAAAACCGCACGTCCATATCAATATTGAAGTTGTCAATGGCCTTAATCAGGCCAATGCAGCCCACCTGGAACAAATCATCTACGTTCTCTCCCCTGCCGGCAAACTTCTGAATCACAGACAGTACCAACCGCAGGTTGCCGGAAATCAGTTCCTCCCTGGCCTGCATATCCCCCGCCCTGGCCCGGCGCAGCAGCTCCAGGCTCTCCTCGCTTTTCAGCACCTTCAACTTGGCGGTATTGACTCCGCATATCTCTACCTTGCCCTGCACCACAGACACCTCACTGCTCGGAATGGATTCAAAATCAGTATTTCCGATGGGCGCTCTTTCATACGGTGGCAGAGCGGGCTATATTTTTTATCGTCAGACCACTTTCGATGGACTTCTCACTTCTAAACTTCTGAGCCTACATCATCCGCAAAATCTCCTTTTTCAACCGGTCGATGATGCGCTTTTCCAGTCTGGAGATGTAGGACTGGCTGATACCCAGCTGGTCGGCCACTTCCTTTTGAGTGCGCTCTTTCCGGCCATCCAGGCCAAAGCGCATTGTGATAATGGCACGCTCCCGCTCTGAGAGCCGGGTGATGGCAGTGAACAGCAGATCTCGATCCACATCGTCCTCAATGGGCTTTTCAATGCTGTCGCTGTCGGTACCCAGCACATCGGACAGCAGCAGTTCATTCCCATCCCAATCGGTATTCAGCGGTTCATCCAGGGATACCTCTCCCCGGCGGTTGGCGTTTTTCCTCAGATACATCAAAATCTCATTCTCGATGCATCGGGACGCGTAGGTGGCCAGCTTGATATTTTTGGCGGGCTTATAGGTTTCCACCGCCTTAATGAGCCCAATTGTGCCAATGGAGATCAAATCCTCAATGCCCACCCCGGTGTTTTCAAACCGCCGCGCGATGTAAACCACCAGCCGAAGGTTATGTTCAATCAGTAGGGATCTGGCCTCCGACCGGCTGTCCTCTCCCTCAAGCTCTGCCAACAAACGCCCTTCCTCTTCCCGGGTCAGCGGGGCGGGCAGGGTGTCGCTGCCGCCGATGTAATGGAGTGATCCATGAAGCCTGATCCCAAGCCGATCCAGAAGCCGGCACAGCCACAGATATGTATCGGTCAAGAGCATTTTAAATTCCTCCTAATAATGCTTGATACCCACCCCCATCGTCCACCGGCGTGGGGGACAGTGCCACCAATAGTTTCCCCAGGGGCTTTCCGTCTGCCTTTACCCCTTGAGTCCGCAGAGCCAGCAGCATCCCATGTTCCACCCCTACCGCCCGATAGGGAATCAGCCGCGCCTGCCGGGATCCCGCGGCATGGCACCGTTCCAATGAATCAATCGGCGTGTTAGCATCCGCCCAATCCGGCAGCAGCTTGGACAGCGTCTGCCAGTAAACCACCACCACTGGACGGTTGGTGGCCGGATCGGTAAGCGTATGTCCGGTGTCCCGTAACGCCGTCAGGACGACGGTGCCTCCATTCAAAGCGATTTCAAGCCCGACCAGTTCTCCCCCATGCCGCCCGATCCGGCGGAAAAACAAGGATAGCACAAAATAGCACGCCACAAACAACAGCAGCAGCAGCCGAATATCAAACTGAGAATAAAACACCCCGTGATCCAAAGTCAGCGAGACATTGCCCAGCAGCTCCAGCCCCAACACCGCCCCGGCCAGCGCGGCAGAAGCTCCGAAAAACAGCACAGCCACCCGCAGCAGATACTGCTCCCCACCATAAGCAATGAGGGCCATCAGCACCCCAGCCGCCAGCTTACACAGCCAATGGGCCAGCCACCCCAGCCCAGGCAGGAACACCAGTACCGCATACAGTGCTCCCGCGGCTGCTCCCAAGCCGATGCGCCAACGTCTCAGTACCGCCCCGGCCATTCGGCCCGCCGCCAACAGCAACAGGTAGTTGGCAATGAAATTCAGCAAAAATAAAAGGTCTATATAAACTACCGTCATGAGCAGGCCACCTCTCCCCGGTCTGTCCCAAATTATATCCCTCTCAGACATCAAAAAAAGTCAAAGCACGTCCATGGTCAAATAAAAAGCGGCCCGCCGGGTTTCCCGGCGGGCCAGCTTTGTTATATTCAGATTAATTCACCCAGTGCCTGCACCAACGCCTCCATATCTTCATCCGTGCCGATGCTGATGCGCAGCCAATTTCTGATTTCCGGCTTGTCCCACCAGCGCACCAGAATTCCCCGCTCCCGCAGGCCGTCCAGCAGCTCCTTGCCGGAGTGGTTTGGATGACTGGCAAAGACGAAATTCGCTTGGGAGTTAAGCACTGTAAAGCTCTTTTCCTTTAATGATTTTTCTGTCCATGACCGGGTATCCATCACCCGGCGGCGGATGGACTGGAAGTAGTCCTCGTCCCGGATGGCGGCAGCGGCGCCTGCCTGGGCTAGACGATCTACAGTGTAGGAGTTGATGGAATCCCGGACGCAGCGCAAACCGTCTATGAGTCCTGCATCCCCCATGGCCCAGCCCACCCGCAGGCCGGCCAGCGCCCTGGACTTAGAGGTGGTCTGCACCACCAGCAAGTTGGGATAGCGGCCGATCAGGCTCACCGCGCTGTCGGCACCAAAATCTATGTACGCCTCGTCCACGATGACCACCACGTCCGGGTTGGCGTTCAGCAGCTTTTCCACCGTGCCCAGCCCAACCGCAATGCCCGTGGGCGCGTTGGGATTGGCCAGCACCACACCGCCGTTATTCCCACACAGTAAGTCAATCGGATCGGAAAAGTCCGGGTTCATGGGAACTTCCCGCCGCTTCAACCCGAAAAAATCGGTGTAGACGGGATAAAAGCTGTAGGTGATCTTGGGAAACACCACTTCCCTGTCCGGGTCGAAGAATGCCTGGAAGGCAAAGGCCAATATCTCATCCGATCCGTTTCCGCAGAACACCCGATTGATGTCCAACCCTTCCCGCTTAGCAATGGCGGCGCGCAGCTCCACGCACTCCGGATCCGGATAGAGCCGAAGACTGTCTCCCGCTGCCCTGTTGATTGCCTCGATGACCTTGGGTGAGGGCGAATAGGGGCATTCGTTGGTATTCAGCTTGATAAACTGACGGTCTTTCGGCTGTTCCCCTGGCGTATATGGGACAATGTTCTGGATACGCTTACTCCAAAACCGGTTCATAGAGTCTGTTCCTCCCGCTTCACTTTTTTAATGGATTTCTCAGCCTTGCTCCTGGGCGTCATCACCTCGTGGCCGCAGCCCAGGCACCTCAGCTTGAAGTCCATCCCCACCCGCAGCACCTTCCACTCGCGGCTCCCGCAGGGATGCGTCTTTTTCAGCTCCAGCACGTCGCCGACTTGAATATTCATGGGCACGGGATCCCACTCCCTTCCATTTGCTAGTTTCCTGATTCACTTTGGAAAACGGAACGCTCCGTTTGGATTTGCATACCTCGTCAAAGGTAATATGCTCCCTTTTCTTTTTCGACATATCACACCTCTATCCCCGGCTGCTATCCGCCATTTTTGATCTTATCCCAATAGGCTTTGGCTGCCTGCTCCGTCTTGTTGGGGCCGTATTCATAGTACACATGATCCTTGATGGCGTCAGGGAGGTACTGCTGCTCCACCCAGTGGTTGGGATAGTTGTGGGGGTAGAGGTAACCCTGCTCCCGTTCAAAGCCCGTGCCGTCGGCGTGGACGTTCTGCAAGTGACGGGGATAGTCCCCTGTCCGGCCCGCACGAACATCAGCCATGGCGGCATCGATGGCACTCACCACGCTGTTGGACTTGGGCGCGGTAGCCAGCAGGATGACGGCCTGGGCCAGGGGCAGCTTGGCCTCTGGCAGGCCCAGCTGGAGGGCGCTGTCCACGCAGGATTTCACAATAGACGCCGCCTGGGGGTAGGCCATGCCGATGTCCTCGCTGGCGGAGCACAAAATCCGACGGATGGCGGTGAGCATATCCCCCGCTTCCAGCAGCCGCGCCAGGTAGTGGAGCGCCGCGTCCGGGTCGGAGCCCCGCAGAGACTTCATCAGCGCCGAGGCAATGTCAAAGTGATCGTCCCCGTCCCGGTCGTAGCGCATGGCGGAGCGCTGAGCCACCAGTTTGGCATCATCCAGAGCGATGGTCAGCACGCCGTCCTGAATACGGCTGGCGGTCATGAGCAGTTCCACGGCGTTGAGAGCTTTGCGCACATCCCCGCCGCAGGAAGCGGCCAGGTGCTCCCGCACGCCGTCCTCGCATTTCGCTTCCACCCCCAGCTCCCCGGCCTGGAGGGCGATGCCCCGATCCACGGCGGGCAGGATATCCTCCGCCGTGAGCATTTTGAACTCAAACACCGTGGATCGGGACAATATGGCGTTGAAAATGGTGAAATAGGGATTCTCCGTGGTAGAGGCAATGAGGGTGATCTTTCCGTTTTCAATGAATTCCAGCAGGGACTGCTGCTGCTTCTTGTTAAAGTATTGGATCTCGTCCAGATACAGCAGGACGCCGTTAGGCGCCAGCAAGGTGCCCACCTGATCCATCACGTCCCGAACGTCGGCCAGGGAGGCGGTGGTGGCGTTGAGCCGCCGCAGGGCGCGGCCCGACTGCTGGGCAATGATATTGGCTACGGTGGTCTTGCCGGTGCCCGAGGGGCCGTAAAACACCATGTTGGGGATCTTCCCGCTGTCGATCACCCGGCGCAGCAGGCCGTCCCGGCCCAGGATATGGCTCTGGCCCAGCACCTCGTCCAGGTTCTGCGGGCGGATGCGATCCGCCAGCGGCTGATAGCTCATGGCCCGTTACCGCTTGATGGACATGGCCATCCGGCGATAGGTGTGCCGCACGCCTTTGATGACCACCGAATAGGCGGTGATGTTCTCCGGCGCCGCGATGCCCGTAAAGCCGGAATCACCGATGTGGTGGATGTCCGTGCCGGTCATCTTGCTCATCAACGCAATGCGGCGGATGGTCTCCACATCCGCCCCCTCCTGGGAGGTTCCGATAGAGGTCATGGTCAGCTTTTTCAGGCTGTGAGCATAGGCCACCAGCTTCGAGGCGTATTTCACCGTGATCCCCGGCACCGTCCCCGGGGCGGGCAGTAAGATCACGTCAGCCCCCACGTCGGCAAAGGCCTTGACCTCTTCCTTGGTGAGGATCTTCTCTCCTCCCTCGCCCAACACGCCGGAGTTGTGCATCTTGCCCGCCGCCAGCACGATCCGATCCCCCAGATGCTTGTGGAACAGCTCCAGCGTCTCAATGATCGCTTTGTTCGTCACGCCGGTGCCCGGGTTACCCGTAAGCAGGATGAAATCCACCCCCATATCGGCGGCCTTTTTCCCGTTTTCCAGCGTGGCCAGCCGTCCCGGTGTCATGCTCCACATGGTGTCCACCTGGTCGGCAAAGCTCTGTTCCACAGGTTCCAAATTGATGCCCACCGGCCGGCCGGTGAGCCGCTTGAGCTCCCGTACTGTGTCCTCCGGCGCTACCGGGGGCAGGCCCTGGATCTGGGGATTATTCACATCGAAGATGTTCAGCAACAGGATGTCAGCTCCTAAAGCGCTGACCAGCTCCGCGTTGGTCACGTCGTTGAGCAGCGGGGTAAAGCAGCCGATGGTCTCGCAGGCCAGAGCCCTCCCCTCCCCCGCGCCGATGGAAAACAGCAGATCGTCCTTGCTCATTTTCTCAAAATCAGAGGCATTGCAGTCCAAAATTCGCTTCGCCATATAAAACGCTCCTTTTCTTCCTTGGTAAAGATAGTGTCCCAATCTTTTTAATTTTTAATAGTATAACATACGTTCTACTATTCGTAAAGAGAAAAATCCGGCGCCACAAAAAAGGTGCCGGATTTTTCATCAATTATCCTCAGCGGTAGATGGGATACTTTGCCGTCAGCTCTGCCACGCCTGCGCGGATCTCATCCGCCTTGGCCTCGAAGTCGGTGGCTACCAGGGCGATATACCCCGCCACCTGATCCATGTCCGCCTCCACAAAGCCGCGGCTGGTGACGGCGGGGCTGCCCACCCGCAATCCGCTGGTCTGGAAGGGGGAGCGGGGGTCGCCGGGCACCTTGTTCTTGTTGGCGGTGATGCGCACCTCATCCAGGCGGCGCTCCAGCTCTTTGCCGGTCAAATCGCCCATATCCCGCAGATCGATGAGGGATAGATGGTTGTCTGTGCCGCCAGATACCAGCTTCATGCCCCGCTTCACAAGGCCCTCGGCCAGAGCGGCAGAGTTTTTCACGATCTGCTGCTGATACGCCTTGAACTCGGGAGTCAGCGCCTCACCAAGAGCCACCGCCTTGGCGGCGATGACGTGCATCAGAGGGCCGCCCTGGGAGCCGGGGAAGATGGCGGAGTTGAGCTTCTTGGCCAGCTCCTCATCGTTGGTGAGCAGCAGCCCGCCCCGGGGGCCCCGCAGAGTCTTATGGGTGGTAGTGGAGGTCACATGGGCATAGGGCACGGGGGAGGGATGGAGCCCCGCCGCCACCAGGCCGGCAATGTGGGCCATGTCCACCCAGAGATAGGCCCCCACCTCGTCGGCAATGGCGCGGAAGCGGGCAAAGTCAATGACGCGCGGATAGGCGGACGCACCCGCGATAATCATCTTAGGCTTGCACTCCTTGGCAATACGCTCCACCTCGTCATAGTCGATGACGCCGGTGGACTCGTTCACGCCGTAGGACACCATGTTGAAATACTTGCCGGAGTAGTTCACCGGGCTGCCGTGGGTCAGGTGTCCGCCATGATCCAGGTTCATGCCCAGCACGGTATCCCCAGGCTGGCACAGGGCCATGTAGACGGCGTAGTTGGCCTGGGCGCCGGAGTGAGGCTGGACATTGGCGAACTTGGCGTCGAACAGCTTGCAGGCCCGGTCAATGGCCAGCTTCTCCGCCACATCTACGCACTGGCAGCCGCCATAGTACCGCTTGCCGGGATAGCCCTCGGCATACTTGTTGGTGAGTACGCTGCCCATAGCAGCCAGCACCGCCTCGGACACGATGTTCTCCGACGCAATCAACTCGATGTTGTCACACTGGCGCTGGTACTCCGCCTTGATGGCCGCGCCCACCTCAGGGTCGTGCTGAGCCACAAAATCCATATACTCCAAAACCATTTGCGTTTCCGCCTTTCCAAATTTAGTCCCCACCATTATACCTTGTTTTTCCGGGAAGCACAACTGTCACCAACCAAAAAAACAGGCTCGCTTTTTGCTGTATTTTGTGTTATCCTGTTCATGAGGTGAACTTCATGGAACAAGAAAACGTGATTTCCATAGTCAATGCGCTGAAAAAGCTTTACCCCGACGGGATCTGCTCCTTGCAATACAAAAAGGACTACGAGCTTTTGTTTGCCGTGCGGCTGTCTGCCCAGTGCACCGACGAGCGGGTGAACATGGTTACCCCTGCCCTGTTTAAGCGTTTCCCCACCCTGGAGAGCTTCGCTGAGGCGGACATTGAAGAGGTGGGCAAATACATTCACTCCTGTGGTTTTTTCCGGGCAAAAAGCAAGGATATGGTACTGTGTGCCCAGATGCTCATCAATGAATACGGCGGCAAGGTACCCTCCACCATGGAGGATCTGCTCCGCCTGCCTGGCGTGGGCCGCAAGACGGCCAACCTCATCCTGGGCGACGTCCACAGCACCCCCGGCGTGGTGGTGGCGGACACCCACTGCATCCGCATCTCCGGGCGGCTGGGCCTCACCGACGGCACCAAAGACCCCGGCAAGGTGGAGCAGCAGCTCCGAACTGTGCTGCCACCAGAGGAGTCCAACAACTTCTGTCACCGGCTGGTACTCCATGGTCGGGCGGTGTGTACCGCCCGGAAGGCCAAGTGCGGCGAGTGCGTGTGCGCCCCTTGGTGCAAGTACGCTCAGACCGAATTCAGCAAATTATAACCCCCACTTCCTTTTTTCTTAAAAATTTCCTGTTATGCTTAGAGAAATCAGGAGGGATTTCTCATGTTATCCATGCTGTTTGACTATGCGCGTTCCTTCATGCAAAACCAGTTTCCCGCCGTGCTGATCGGGGCGGCAGCATTCCTGCTCCTGCGGTTCCTATTGTACCGCGCGGGGCGGATATCCCGGCGCTCCCTCCCCCACGAGATCGGTCTGGCTCTGTTTGCACTGTACATCACCACCGTGCTGTCCCTGACCTTCCTCCCTTTTCGCTTTGCCCCGGACGCGGGTGAGTTTGCCTTCAACTCCACCCTGCTGGCCATCGCCCAGGGCACGTACACCGCCGGAAGCTGGGTGTGGGCCATGATGCTGGGTAATGTGCTCATGCTAGTTCCCTTCGGCTTCCTCGCCCCACTGCTCTGGGAAAGGCTGCGCTGGTGGCGGGTGCTTCCCGCAGGGCTGGGCTTCATCTTGGCAGTCGAGCTGCTCCAGCCCCTTACCGGGCGGAGCTTTGACATCGACGATATCCTGCTCAACTTCTTGGGCGTCCTGGCCGGGGCGCTGCTGTCCACTCTGGTTCAGGCGCTCCTCCCCAAACAGACTGCGGCGCTCCGCACTTGAAAAAAGCCCCGTCCCGATTACCGGGACGGGGCTCTTTTTACTTCATGGCAAAGTTACGGCTCCACTGGGGCCAGATTGTCCAGGGAAATTGTGACGGAACCACGTTCATCGGAATTGTAAAAATCCCACTCCAAGGTCAGCGTGCCGCCCTGGAACCGGGCCGGATCGGTAATCTTGGACAAGCGGTGCTGCGCCACCTTCTCCTCGAAAGCGCCCCAGCCACCACCAAAAGATGACATTTCCAGAGGAACAACCTCCCCATCCCCAGTCGTCAGGGTGATTCTCTGGACGTTATTCCCAATGGACAGCCAGCGGCTATATGCGGCCTCATTCTCCTCATCCACCGGGGTGCCAAAATCAAAGCCACCTTCCCGTCCCAGCTTAAGCTCCAGGAACATGGGGGATATATATACCTCTTCAAAGATTAAAGCAGCCTCGTCCAGCGTTCCAATGACCTGATCCATACGCTGGGCATATCCGATGTCCCGCTTTGGAAGGGGAATATCAACGCTCCAGTCCCCGGAATAGACTTCGACGAACTTAAAATTTTCGTCCTCATCC
>JAAVHT010000051.1 GCA_014799565.1 Clostridiales bacterium | reverse complement strand
TTCATTGTCGGCGGGAACAGCGGGGGAGGGGGCAATGGCATCCGGGTGTTCACACAGCCTGCGGAGCAACTGCGTCACACACTGTATCAGGTGATCGTCCTGGATGCTGGCGGGCGAGTCCATGCAGTGGGGGCAGAGCCAGTAGTTTCGCCGTGTCCGCCGCATGGGGCCGTGGCAGAGGTCGCACCGGGCCAGGATGCGGATATCCTTGATTTCCGCGCAGCTTCTTGTGCCAGAGACATCTGGCTTCGCCGCCCTGGCGTGTTGGAAGGACTCCTGCGTGACGATCTGAGGATATGTGGAGCCGCCCAGGTACCGTTCGTCCTGTAGGATCCGGGCCACCATGTTCTTGTTCCAGCACTTGCCGGGGGCGTAAAGGACATCGCGCCCGTTGAGCTCACCTGCCAGCCTGTCGTAGGAAACCCCGGCTATGTAGCGGTCGAAGATCATCCGCACCGTTTTCGCCTCGTCCTCCGCAATTTGAATCTGTCCATCCCGGATGTGGTACCCGAAGGGCAGCTTTCGGTTTACCATCAGCGCACACTCCTCTCGGTGGTTTCGGTCATCTCCAGCCCGTTTTTCAGACGGAACCGCAGGGCGCCGTCCTCCTCCGCCGTGATCCTGTCCACCAGATCGGCAAATATCTCGCCGTCGAAGTCCGGGAGGAACTCCGGCAGGGTCTCCAGGGTTTCAATCAGCTCCCGTGTATTGGGTATGGTGTCATCGTCTGCGTCGGCTATGAGCCGCTCCTTTTCCTGCTTGGCGGCGCGAAGCTGGCGGGCCAGCTCGTTGCTCTGGGAGATAAAAATATCAGGATCGACGAGACCGCACTTGTTTATGTCGGCCAGCATTCGATCCTGATCGGAGATATCCGCTAATCATGGGCAGGTCGCCGTGCCAGATGGGGTAACCCAGGAAAACCACGTCGTAGTCCGCTATATTCTCTACGGCTTCCGCCATTTCCGGGCGGGAAATTTGGCTTTTCTCTTGGCTGGCCACGGTCAGCATTTCACTGTAATTGGAAGGGTAGGGGCTGGTGGGGCGGATTTCAAACAGGTCGCCGCCGGTTTTGTCGGCAATCAGTTCCGCCACGACAGCGGTGTTGCCCTTTTCCACAGTGCCCACATTGTAATTCTCACCGGGACGGGAGAAGTAAGCTACCAGAACTCGTCCTGTGACGGGGATGGTTCCCGACAAGTTCTCATAAAGGGCAACAGCCACCTGAGCGCGGGTAGCCGGAATATTTCGAGCGGGATCGCCTGTCCAAGGCGGTTCCTGCCCCACGTACCGTCCCATGACCACATCCAGTTGCTCCACTGTCACCGGATCGTCTGTCCCAAACAGACCGTTGCCGTAGCCTCGAAGCAATCTTTTGCTAACTTCATTGGTGTCTTGGATTTGCCAGAAGTTGAGGAATACTCAGACAATGTAGTGCTGGACAGCCGCGAGAACGTGGTTGTTGAGTATTTTCCCAAGTGGCCGGACGGTAAGAAGCATTCCCGCAGCGTTTATGCTGGCACCAGCGAAGAGTGTGAAGAAAAACTGGCCGAACTGATCCAGCAGATGAAAATGGAGATTGCAGAGGCGAAACGGTTCGCTGCGGAAGGGAAGTGGGAACAGGTGATGGCGCTGGCTGGCCAGAAGAAGGCAAGAGGGGCCAGGGGAATTGAGAGCGGCCACCAGGAAAAAACTACTACGGTGTAATCATAAAAAGATTTTCAACCAAAGCGCCGCTGTCCCAATCTGACACCCTGCACCCAGCCCGGGGGCAGGGTGTTTCTGTCTGTGGTCAAAGCTGTGGTCACGCTAAAAAGTCAAAAATGAAAAATTTGAAAAAGTTCTAAAAATAATCTGAAAATAGCTAAAAATAGCGGTTTTCGGAAGAAAATGGTCGGAGCGGCGGGAATTAAACCCGCGGCCTCTTGGGCCCGAAGATTCGGCTGGAAATTCAACAGACGCTTTTGAACACGTTTGGTGCTGTTTGCTACGGGAGTGGTTGCTTTTCGGACCTCTCTACTCCAATGCCTCCATCCGCTCCCGCCGTGGTCTGGGTCGGCGTTTGGGTCTTGGCCAGGTGCAAACCGTGGAGCTGTGACCAAAGTTTGCGCCGCTGGAAACAAATCCTGGTTAAGGTACCCGACAGAGCAATTATTGCAAAAAAACGGATAGCCGTATTGAATCTTTTTTCCAAACGATATATAATTCAAAATATAGTGTGTACAGAATAGAAAAACCTTCCAATTTTAAGAATGAATGAGCTTAAAACTCCTTCATCATTTTAGCGAGTGCCGACGAAAAAATATTGCAGGTGATAGAGTTTATGAATTGCGAAGAAATCAGTTTTATATTACCGGACGACCTAAATTCATTGGGCGTACTGGGCTATTTGGTTATATTGAATGAACTGGTTCACAGCGACCAAATCAAATGCCTGGATCAATACCTGTCTGTGTGCAATACCTGTATGGAGGATACCTGCCTGGCCGCTATTATTGATGGGAAAGATGATGCCATGCCCTTTTCCCAGGCACTGGAGGCATTTTCAGGGGAGCGTCTGGCAGTTCAGGAGTGCTTATATTACTTATCAGCAGAACTTGCCCATGTGGACGGCTGTTTAGATGGCGCTGAAAAGGTGTTCCTTCACCAAGTACAGTGCAGTTCTAAAATTGCCCCGGAGCGCTGCACCGTCCTTTTTGACCAGGCGCATCAGGACGCACTGTCTGTTCATTCCGACAGTAATGTGATTTTTACCCGGCCTTATAAAGAACCGGTTACGCTCAAAAGCCTGCTTCGACAGTTCATTGGTTGGCTGTGTATGGTGTTTCGAAAACTGTTTCACTTGCCAGCCAGAGAACAGACGGCTGATGAAGATTACACTTCTGCTATCAAAAAATGTGCTGAAATTGCTAAAGACGATTTTTGCATCATTCAACCTGCTTATGAATGGCTCATTTCTCAGTGTGATGATACAGTAAGAGAATTAACTGAGCTGAAAGGTTCGCTTGATCAGGAAACAGACATCTCTGCCGATGTCGCCGAGGTTATTTCCTCTTTCTCCGATTGCCTTTCTGAAAATGTACTGAATCAGTCACAACAGGCTCACGCTGAGCTGCTCCAAAAAGAGCGCACACTTTCCGACTTTACGATTTCCCTCTTAGGACGGACAAAAGCGGGGAAATCAACGTTACATTCCGTTCTCACCGGACAGGGTCGTGATCGAATCGGTGCCGGAATGCAGCGGACAACCCGCTATAATCGCGTGTACCAATGGAACCTCTTGAGACTGATTGATACCCCGGGTATTGGTTCTGCCGAAGACCAAGGCCGCGCAGATGACCAGATTGCGGCCAGAGTTTTGGGGGAATCTGATATTATCTGCCTTGTGGTGGTGGACGACAGCATCCTCCAGGATGTGCTGGAGTTTATGAAAAAACTTGCGGCCTTGAACAAACCAATCATTATTCTTCTGAATCACAAGGAAAATATTGAGGCCGAGGTAAAGTTCCAAAAATTTATCAATCACCCGACGGATTGGCTCACAAGCACTGGGGAAGACAACCTGCAAGGCCACATCAATCGAATCCGGCGGTATGCCTGCGAGGAGGGGTTCGACGCCCTGCTGTCTGTGTATCCCGTATTTCTGCTGCCAGCGCTGATGGCGCAGGAGGAGAAGTATGCCAGGTACAGCAAATTGCTATGGGACAGTTCTAACATCGACTCATTTATTGACCAACTGAAAATATGGATTACTGTCTCCGGGCCGCTCAAACGTTCTCAGACTTTGATCGATGGGGCAATTCAGAATTTCTCTGCCGCTGAGCAGGCCATAGCACAAGGGCTAACCACTGTTCAGGATAAAGTGGATGATCTGAAACGGCGTAAGCCGGCCGTTATTAGCCATATCAGGGAGCAGCAGACCTTGCTGCTGAATCATGTGAAGCAATATCTTACGGAGCGGTACGGCCTGCTGGAGAGCAGGAATGCCCTCGACTTTGCCGAAGAATATTGGGAGTATAGCGGAGATCTTTCACCCAAATGGGCAGAGTATTTGGAGCGCGTTGGATTTGGCGAAGATATTAAAGCAGAAATCGACCAGAAGATTAGCCATTTCACATCTGAAATCGACGATACTGTGCGTGAGGTGTTTGAAGATCTCTACTTTTCTTTCAAAATGAGTATGAGTGAGACTGGCTTACGCAATTCCATGTCATTCGATTTCCGCAGTTTTACGCGGATTCTCGGCGGGCTACTTGATGTTGCGGGAAGCATCGTACTTATCTTTTTGCAGTCAAATTGGGTCGGATGGCTTCTTCTTGGCATAGGCGCCGTCGTGAGTTTCATATCTGGACTATTCAAATCAAACGAAAAGAAACGGAAAGAGGCAATTGATAAGATTTATAAAGCGATTAGTAGCAATATCCGGCAAGAGGCCCCCAAGCATATTGATAAAACCACTTCTCAGATTCGTGCTGAGACCGATCACATCATCACAAAGATTGAGGCGCTGTTTGACCAATTGACTCAGGGATTAGAGTGCGCGGTTGAAATCGGAAATGGCTTGACAGCCTCTTATGCGCAGCAGATACAATTTCTTAACATGGTGTTTGCATGGCGTATTCTGACGTTTTTGATGGGAACTGTCCAGTCGTACCAGCAGGACAAGGTAGAACAACTCGTTTCCGGGGTGGAACGAACCGATAGTCAGATCAGGATACTGACGTCTGCCGAAGTCAGCTATCCAGCAGACGCTTTAAAAAACGTTATCACAGAAGAAATTGACATCGCCAAAATGGAGGGTTGAGCATGGAGAGAGAACGATTTATTGCTACAGAGTATGCGCAAAAAATAAATTCCTGCAAGGACAGGCTTTTTAAAGTGTATGCCAATTATGGTTATGAGGAAGAGGTTCAAGACATTAAAAAGCAGCTCTCTAAAATATCTGAAGAGCAGATGATCCGTGTGGTTTTTATCGGTCAGTATACCGCTGGCAAATCCTCTATTATTTCCGCGTTGACTGGAAATGCCACGATCAAGATCGACTCCGACATTGCGACAGACATGGCCTCAGATTATAACTGGTCTGGCGGTGTTGTCCTTACCGACACGCCGGGACTGTACACCGAAAACCCGGATCATGATCGGCGCACTATTGAGATGATTCGCCAATCCGATTTATTGGTCTACTGTATTACCAGCGATTTGTTTAACCAGTACACAAAGGCTGATTTTGAAAAATGGGCTTTTGAAATCAATTATTCTGGGAAGATGTTTCTGGTAGTAAACAAAATGTCAAAAGAGTCTGGGGACTACTCTATTTTGATGGAGAACTATTCTAAGACGATAAACCGCTCCCTAAGCCCTCATTCCATTTCAGAGTTTCCATGTGCTTTTGTGGATGCAAAGGACTATCGTGACGGGATCAATGATAATAATGCGGAGCTGATCGCGTTTAGCCACTTTGAGGAGTTTATCACTCAACTCAACAATTTTATTGCACAAAAGGGCCAGCTCGGAAAGCTGGATACCCCTATCCAGATTTTGAAAAGCTCTATCGATAAGGTGTCCGAACAGAGCATGGATAGTGAACAGGATAGAGCGTATGTACTTCTTTTGTCCCGTATTGAAAAAAAGGTTGACCAGAGGAGAGGCCAGGTAAATGCCGATATCCATAACTGTATTCGCCGGGGGCTGCGCCCCATTATAGATAAGGGATACGAATTGTCCCGATCCATTGGTGTAGAGAGTATAGATTTTACCGAAGAGGACTTTAACGAATTGGTTGAGTCGGCGTGCGAGGATCTTAATCGGAATTTATCTGATATCATAGACAGCAACCTCAAAGCGCTGAATGATGACATTTCCAAAATTATGGACAGTGAGACTGCGGCTTTCTTTTTCAATTCTGTAGGAGGTGCAGTATCAGAAAAGAAACATCTCTTTGAAAGTAAGCGGGCGAGAGTCAGTCGAGCCCAATTCGAAGCTATAAGCAGTGTGATTTCCCAGATTACAGGGGAAACGGTCAAACTTGCAACGAAAGGCGGTAGTGCTTCTGCCGGATTCTTGATCAAAGCATCTGAAGTCTCTGGTTCACAGTTGCATAACGCAGTGAAATTTATAGGAGGAAAAATCGGGTATAAATTCCATCCTTGGGAGGCTGTAAATATCGCTAAAAATATAGGTAATGTTGCAAAATTTGCAGGACCTGTTATCAGCGTGTTCAGCTTCCTGTTTGATGTAAAAGAAACGATTGATGAAGCCGAGCAAAACGAACGCATTGCCCGTGAACAGGTCAAGTATCGTCAGTCTTTCGTTGATGTTGCCAATGATTTGGAAAAGCAGTATATAGAACACACAAATGGCATATTTGCCGTCTATAAAAGTATTACGGACGAAATTGCTGGGAATCGGACGAAAGTTCAGCAGATGCTTGCCGATCATAACTCCATGGCAAAAGAGCTTGTCACACTCAAATCGGATTTGATAAGTATTCAAACTGCTATTTTTTAAGCTGTGGTATGTTCAAAGCTATTGGCTTTTGTGCCGAAACAACTAAAAGGGAACGACCTACCCCAAAACTCTTTTCACAATAAAGTTCAAAAGATATAACGTATACAAGTGATTCCTCTTGCAGGGTTTTCTCCACCCATAACCGATTGGCTCATTCCAAAAAACTTAGGGATAAGAAGTCCCGGATTGGCCCTTTAAGGTGTTTTCTGCCATCTTGCGAGTTGAGAGGCACTGTTTGTCCACTGCCGGAGGCTGAAATGTGGCATTGGGATCTTTATGTGCAGTTGTTGGGGGGCGATTTTGACCCCGAGTTTTCTGGAGGAGCACAAAAGGAAATGCGTTCTGGAATCTACAGCAGTTAAGAGATAATTTTCAAAAAACACGAAAAGGTTTCCTGCGGGTGTCTATGGTCTCCTATCTGGTGAAGGGCCCCCTCTCCAGAATTTGGGAAGGAAATAAATCAACAAGACGAATAACAACAAGTAAAGACCTTTTTGCAAAATCGAGAATGCGCAGGAAAAGTTCAAATTTTGAAAAACGGCGAAGGAAAAATCTACCCCACTGTAATCAAAGAGAAGTTCTCTGGTCCAAAACCAATGTTCTTAAAAAGTTTCGGAGAAATGAAATGCAACCGCTGATTTTCCGAAAGAATCATCTGCGCCAATAGCTATAAACCTCGTCCTAAGCTGCACCCCAAAGCAGGATCCCCTCGTGTCGGCGTTGTGAGGCAGTTTGTGCCCATCCTGCGGGGCCAGGTGATATCCATACACCTCCGAGGGAGTGAAACGCGGTGTTGGGGCCTTTGTGGGCCGTTGTCGCAGAATGTGGTTTTGCCTCCGAAACATTAAGAGCAGTACAGAGGGAATCGCTGGGAGGCTGGGGAAATCGCCCAGCCTCCCGGCTGTTTTCTGCCGTTCCGTCAGCTCCGCTTTCAGCACATTCGGCTTCGGCAAGATGCCCAGTTGGGGGCAGGTTGATTCTGTCTGTGGTCAAAGCTGTGGTCACACTAAAAGACCAAAAATAAAAAGCAAGAAAAAGTTATGAAAATAAGCTGAAAACCGCTAAAAATAGCGGTTTTCAGAAGAAAAATGGTCGGAGTAGCGGGGCTTGAACCCGCGGCCTCTTGGTCCCGAACGCCGGGAGAAAACTTTTTTGCTTTATTTACAGTGCTTTTTAGTTGTTTTTGCTCGACTTCATTTGCTTTGTAGCAGCATTTGAACACAGCGATTCCGAGTGTTCCATGCGTGTCTGTGGTCATTTATGTGGTCAAAATATGAAGAAGAACCAGTTGATGGTGTTGCTGCTGATTGATAGATTTTTCCCAATCCAGCGGGCTTGATTGGGAAAAATCTACTACGGTGTAATCAAAGAAAGATGCAGAGAAACGCCGAAAAGCAATTAGGGAAATTTATGAGGAGGTATGCCGGTTTATGCGGTATTACCACAGGTTGGCAAAAAAGATGGAAAGGGATTGACGGCAGGAGGATTTGTGAAGATGGAAGAGGAAAAAGGGCAGATTGATAAAGTTTAGCGAAATGATCTATAGGTATAG
This sequence comes from Clostridiales bacterium, assembly GCA_014799565.1. GTDB lineage: Bacteria > Bacillota > Clostridia > Oscillospirales > Oscillospiraceae > Enterenecus. The sequence goes on along the minus strand of JAAVHT010000051.1, from coordinate 2,227 downwards.
GGCCATTGATGCCCTTGAACAAAAAATTTTGCCCTGGACGGACTGAATACAGTCCGTCCAGGGCGGTTTTTTTATATTCTTGTGGCGATCAAAGTGGCAGAGCTGAACCGGCAGGGATATTCCTTCTGCAATCAGGAATTCAGGCGCGATTTTCTGAAATAGCAGAGGAAACAAGGGCAAGGCGATTACATATTGCCCAAAGCAAGGTTACTAAAGAAGGTATTCTATGGCTATGGCAGCTTTCTATTCTGACAAAACGTGACCCAAGGGCGAGCGGATGGACAGCGGCATAAGAATGTGCTATACTTAATCTCTAAATAAGCTATTTACCAACAAATCGGAATGTTCAAAGGCCGTGCGGAAATAGTGGGGGAATGTTTTTGTGGCTGAGGAAATAATCTTAAAAAAAGACGGCGTAAAAATTGTCAAGAAGCGGTTCAAGGAACTGTTAAAACCTCTTGGTTTTCAGCCGTATCCCCATTCCAGTACTCGCTTTATAAGGGTACGGGAGGATTTTATTGATGAAGTGCGTCTGGACACCGCCGGATACCATTTAGCGGTCATGTATTTCATCTATTCCCGTCACGCCCCCTTTGCATGGCTCCGATGCGATCAGGGGCGGCTATGGAGGACGGCAAAGGAACATATCTCCACGCATTTAGAATGGTATTGCAAGATACCGCCGGACGGCGGGCCGTACTGCTATCAAACGAAGTATTTTGAAACTGTGTGGCGGGATGTATCGTATGTGCTCACACAGTATATTTTGCCGCAGATGGAGGCTATGACGGGCGGGATATTTATCTCCCGGTTATTGGAACGCAGCAGGAATGACCAGGACTTTTTTCGTCCGGATCAAACCGTTTCCCTTACAGTCCCTAATTTTCCCGGCACGAATGAAGCTGCGGCATATGGTGTGGAATTGTGGCAGCTGGAACGATATGAGGAGGCTGTTCCCTACCTGACATTAACCCGGAAAAAATATAGGGATTGGCTGACTGACTATGGACAGGAAACAGAGCATATCAGCCTCTGCTTCAGGAAAAGACTGGCGCTGTTGGATGAATTGCTGTCCTGCTGGGAAAGTCGGGAAGAAGGCCGTATGTTACAGGCTCAAAAGCAAGTCAGCCAAGTTGCACTGGATTGGATTGAATATATGTTATAACTTTCGGTTTATAAAATGCCAGTTTATAGAATAAACTAATTGAGTATGGGTTCTATTGATGCCCTTAAACAAAAATTTCGCCCTGAACGGACTGGAAACAGTTAGTCCAGGGCGGTTTTTTTATATTCCTGTGGCGCTCAAGGTGGCAGAACTGAGGCGGCAGGGATACTCCTTCCGCAGTCAGGAGTTCAGGAGCGATTTTCTGAAATAGCAGGGGAAATAAGGACAAGGCAGTTACATATTGTCCAAGGTAAGATTACCACTGTGACCCAAAGGTGAGAGGATAGACAGTAGCATAAGAATGTGCTATACTTTATTTTTAAATAAACAGTTTACCAACAAACTGAAATTTGGAGAGGTGTTAGCTGTGTATGTTTGAGACAGAAGAAAAAATAAGGAAATGTATTATTACTCCAGACGGAGAGGACGAATTCCAGCTTCGATATATTTTTGACGAAAATGTGGGACTGCTCACTGCACGTTCGGAGAAATCGTATTTAATTCTTGACAGTATTGACTACTGGTATGATTGTATCCAGAATAGCTATCCCCCTAAGAGAAAATGCAAATGCAAAAACGACTTCTTTAAGCTGTATTTTGACTATGTGCCGAGGGTTGGAACTGACGATTACAGGACAGTGGAGCTTACTTCCTGTTGCACAGAATGCGGCAAGCAGAGAAAATTTGCAACAATTGACATCGACTATTCTCCTACTGAGCAGCTATATGAGGAGCCGATCACTTATTGCGAAAAGCCGAAAATAAAGTATAAAACATATTCGATAAGAGGCTATTGGAAAGAGGAGACTTTTTATGAATTGACAGACTTTTTATCACAGCAGCAATTATTTATCTATTGCTTGTATTGGGATAAAGGAACGCGTTTTGTGAAGAAGTTTACCGCGGAGGAACTAAAGAGGTTTTTGTTTGAGGAAAAGAAACGCTATTTGAACATTTATTTCTCCACGGAATCGTTAGAGGCACAGCTTGGCAAGCAATTTTCGAATGATAAAGGGATCTACATTGACGAAGATATTTGGCGTAAAGAGGAGATTATTAAAC
>JAAVHT010000050.1 GCA_014799565.1 Clostridiales bacterium | reverse complement strand
CTCTCATTTTCAGGTTATTTTTACTTGCTTTGAAAAATGATTGACAGCCTATTACGGTTAATGATATATTATATTACAGTAACCGTATTAGGGGGGATTTTTAGTTGAGGGATAATGTGAAAGGTGGTGCGCTGACTGAAGTGACATTCTATATACTCCTATCTCTGTTCACCCCCAGACATGGATACGCCATCATGCAATTTATTGAAGAAAAAACAGGCGGGCGTTTATCTTTGGGTGCAGGGACCCTCTATGGCGCGTTGAGTACATTGGAAGAAAAAGGCTGGATCGCTCTTTATGGAAACAACACTGGCAGAAAAAAAGAATACTTCATTACTGATTCTGGCCGGAAAATTGCGGAAAAGGAACTGGTACGTTTGCAAGAACTGACACAGACAGCCACTACAATAATTGGAGGACATATATGAGCAAAAAATGTTATCGCTTTTATGGTGGCCTACTTGTATCACAAGAAAAATGGCTGAACAAAATGGCCGAAAATGGATATAAGCTAATTCGTACTGGCAAACTGCTCTATGAGTTTGAACAGTGTACACCCAAACAGTATCAATACTGTGTTGATTTTGTTGGGCAGAAGTCAAAAGAAAGCGCAGACGATTATGCCCAATTCCTTGAGGGCCTTGGCTATTGCGTTTTTTTCAAAAACATCAATCTTGACTGGAATGTGGGAAAAGTCGAGCTGCGTCCCTGGGCGGAACCGGGCGGACGACTTGCTACAAATAGCACCACATACAACCGTGAATTATTGATCGTGGAAAAAGAAAATGATGGAACACCCTTTGAATTGCACACAACCTATGAAGATAAAGTGACCTATTACAAGCAGATGCGAAAACCTTCCGCTTTTCTGTTTCTTTTGTCGGTGATATTGGGCATTGTCATGCAGGCGTGGCCTTGGGGTATTTTTGCTGTGGTTTCTGCTATCGGTTTGATCTCGTGTCAAATTGAACTGCGCCAGTTAAACAAGCAATCGAAAATAAAGGAGTGGTGAGCGTGAAAGGGAAAATAAAAGGAAAGAAAGCAATACTAATTACGGCTGCTGTAAGCATACTTGCCGTTGTCATTGCATGGTGCTTGGGCTATACCAGCGTCCGATCTACAATAAGAGTTGGATGTATAGAGCATTCCGACCTGCATAGCTGGTCTGCCAGCTACTTTTACATGGATGGATTTATGGAAAGGACAATTTATCCTAACGACAACGCACTGAATGTCACTGTCAAAACAGAATCTGGCGCTATTTCGATTGAGATCAAAGATGATGAAGGAGAAGCTATATTTAGCGAGAGCAATATTGAGGCAGGTACATTTCAAGTATCATCCACATCCAACCGAGTGGTTGTTACCATCAGAACAGAGAAGCATAAAGGCAGCTTTGAAATTTCCAGTTAGAGATCAGGACAACGCCCTCAAATATTTCAGACGGACACATTCCTAAAATGGTGTTGATTAAAGGAGAAACCATTGGACAAAGCAAATTGGATATTATGTCCTGCCTGTAATAGTAAAACACGGACAAAAATACGGGATGATACTGTACTTGAAAATTTTCTACTCTATTGTCCAAAGTGCGGGCAGGAAACACTAATCAATGTTAAACAACTACATATCACAGTTATCAAAGAGCCAGACGCTTAGACGCAGAGCCGATAACAAGCAGATTTTGAACTGCTGTTATCGGCTCTGTGATTTCAAAAATTCATTTTACCCAATATTAGCATCCATCAACTCGTGGGCCATAGCGCGTGTTGACGCCAAAATCAGCCGCCGTCCCTGTTCCGGGCAGGCCCGATAAAGACCGGCAATTTCCTGGATGTCAGCTTCTGTCTGCTCGTCAGCAGGATCAAAGATGGCATCAAAGGAGACGCCAAGGGCCTTTACCAATGTAGACAGGACTTCAAAAGATGGGTTTACATCCCCTTTCTCTATATTTGCTATGTGGCGGGCGGAAAGGTCAGTTATATCCGCCAAATGTTCTTGTGTAAAACCTCGCTTCTTCCGAGCTTCTTTTAATCAAGCTTGCAGTTAGTTTCAAAATAACTTACAATATAACCGTTAGTTAAAGAAAATGAGCATACAGATTAACCTACGCTATGTGGAAAGCTATGAAAAGCGTTTTATAATTATTGTAAGGAGGGCTAATTCGATGCAGGAACTAAAAACAGGTGAGATTATCCGCGAGCTAAGGAAAAGCAAAAATATAACGCAAGAAAAGCTGGCAGAAATTCTCGGAATAACATCTGCCGCCGTCAGTAAGTGGGAAAGTGGAATCACATACCCTGACCTTCAAACATTCCCAATTTTGGCTCGATACTTCCACGTCTCGATTGATTTTCTAATGGGGTTTTCAAGCACGATTAGCCAAAGTGAGCGGGAGCGGATATGTTGTGATGTGACTGATTTAATCAAAGCAGGTTCTTATGATAATGCGCTCTCATTATGGGATTATTATATTCGACAGTATATCAATGATTTGAAATTAAAATATGATCTTGCGAATCTGCTGTCCGTCAACCTCTCTGTAATGGCCAAAGATCAAAAAGCCTTACATCAGCTAATTCATAAACTAATCCGTGTTTATGAGCAATGTTTGGAGAGTGACGAGCTGGAAGTTAAACAGGGGGCATATTTTCAAATTGGAAACCTATATATCGCTCTCCAAGATTATGATTTAGCATATAAGGCGTTGTCGCAAATACCAACGCAAAAAGTAAATCCTCGACTTTTGCTGAACATGATTAGTGTCAATAAGGGTGATTTCCTAACTGCCAAGACGAACATACAGACTGACATTTTGAAAGCAATAAATGAAATTCTGATGGGACTAAGCCATTTGATTATGGTTCATCAGTTTGCACAGAACTGGAGCGAAGTGATATGCCTTTTCAAATTACAGCTTGATTTATTGAAAACGTTTGAGCTTACACCGTTTTTGGGGATAGGGAGTGTATTACAGTTAGCAAGCGTCCTATGTGAAAGAGGAAAGATAGATGACGCTGCTCATGAACTGGATAGTTTTTTGAATGATGTAACAGAAGATGAACATTACAAATCCATTAGTGATATTCCGCTGTTTGCTGATACTGTCTCCAGCGAAACAGATCCTATGTCAAGTGGAATATCAGCGACCTGCACGATGTTATTTGCTGGGATTTCGGCAAAACTAATTGAGGCTGGACAGGTAGAAACTGTCCAACGATTTGGTGAGTATTTAGGCATCAAGGAGAAAGGCTGAAAAATGTTTTTTGAGTTTAACCATGTTTCCTATGCCTATGATGGCATCCCAGCTTTAACCAACCTTTCTTTTTCTGGTGAGAGAGGCCAAATTGTTGGCCTGGTTGGCGAAAATGGGGCCGGGAAATCTACCGCAATCAAAAATATTGTGCGCTTTCTCCGGCCAGACACAGGAACAATCTATCTCAAAGAGACAGACATCATGAAATTTGGACTGGAGAATTATCCTGTTTCCTACATCCCTGACACGCCGGTTTTCTATGAAGAATTATCTGTGATGGAACATCTGCAATTTACAAGAGCAATATACCCCAATAGCCATGCAAACATTGATAATATCCTCGATCAGTTTGAGTTGCGGGAGCATTGTTACAAAATCCCTGCGGCGCTCTCCAAAGGGACAAAGCAGAAGCTCATGATTGCAATGGCATTGTTGCGAGAATATGATCTGTTGGTTGCAGACGAGCCATTCTCAGGGCTTGACCCGAAACAAATTGCCATACTAAAGCAGCTACTTGTTAATCTAAAAGAAAGTGGAAAATTGGTCCTTCTGTCCAGTCATTTACTGGATGTGGTAGAAAATATTTGCGATACTTTCGTGATAATAAAGCAGGGAAGATTGCTTGCGTCAGGGACAAAAGATGAATTGTTGAGAGCCGCAAATCTTTCTCCAGACAGCTCAATGGAAAACGTGTATCTCAAATTGGTGAGTGGTAATGGGAAAAATAAATAGGCTGATATGGAAAAACAGACTTAGATTATCTATCGGAACTATACGCTACTGGGGGCAGGGCCTATTGATTGTAATTGTCGTTGTGGCCACTGTGCTATATCGGACATTCTTCGCAATCTTAGGCGCTGGAATTGGCACAGCTATTACTGAACGAAATGCCATCTGTGTTTTGATAGGAGTTTCCATATTTCAATTTGCCCAAATTTTCTTATCTCAAAATCCTGTATTCAAATTAAACGCTGCGACTATTCTATATACATACAATACCACTTATTTTCAGAGGTCACTCTATCAAAAACGAATACTGTCCGTGGCAAAATGGACTGGCCTTTCTTTCTTCCTCGCATTTTGTATGGGTGGATTTATGATAACAAGTGAGGTGGTGCAGCGATTTGTTTTTTTACTGCTATACAACCATTGTAGCAACTTGCTTTCGTGGATTTACTACCACGAAAAGAAGAAACTTTTTGTAATTGCCCTACTTTTCGTTGGCATAACAGCATTACTCATGCTCCAAAACATTGTAGCTATAATAATACTTGCTTTGATACTATTGCTGCTTGAAGTTTATGTAGGTCATTTCATTAAATTGAACATTCCAAAATACTATGAGCGGATGCAGTTCATTGACACAGTAACCGCAGTACAAAGCCAAAATAACCTCGGAAAAATGCAGCAACTGGCAAATGATAATAGACCTACAACCGTTCGTTCTCATGTGTTCAGGTTCTTACCCGTTTCAAAACGTACCGCGCTGCCTGTGAAATGTATAATTGAAATTGTACGAATGCAGAAACAGGAACTGATATTGCTATTTATGTTTTTGTTCGCAGGTTGGGTCATTAGCAAAACGGCAATGTTCGATTTTTTCCCAACGTTAGAAACCCTATCAGCAAAAAACGCTCTCGGCGCATTTTGCACAATGCTATCACTCAATACCCTATATGCACTAACATCGGATCGAGTAAAAACCATATGTGATAAACGCTTATTGGGGCTTTCGCTTCCATTCTCCACCAAAAGAATACTTACGAGTTATGCGTTGGTTATGGTTGCCCTAAATTTGATAATTTCCACTTTTCTCGGCATTTTGTATAGTAAGTTTTCGCCAGTGCTGCTTATATTTTGGATCATAATAGATATAGCATATGTGGTGCAAAGCTGCCTGACTGTTTATGATGTAAAAACAAAAGATTTATTTGTGTCTTTAACCGTTTTACTTTTGTGGGCAGTTACTTATTGGACTTGTTTTTAAGCAAGACTGTAAGGTCAAATGGCGAGGAAGTGGGGCAATGTTCAGCTTAGATTACCGAGATCGCCGCCCATCCACGAGCAGGTGCAGGATGGCCTACGCCACCTCATCATCACAGGGAGTATTCCAGCGGGAAGCAAACTGCCTCCAGTCCGGGCGATGGGCAGACAACTGGAAATTAACTCGAACACCATTCAGCGGGCCTATGGGCATTTTGAGCGGGAGGGCTACATCTATTCGGTGCCTGGTAAGGGCAATTTCGCCGCCTTGCCCCAGGATGTGACCGACAAGCGCCGAGAGGAGCTACTGACCAAGCTGGATGCCGTTGTCCGAGAATTGGTGTACCTGGGGCTTAATCCGTCAGATATTGCTGAAATAGTTGGGATCAACGGAAATGTCCTCATGGGATGTTTAGTAGACACATCCCATGGCGATGATTCTACGGAAATGACACGTTAAACAAAACCGCGAATCCAAGTTTATATATTTTTAATTAGGAGGATATATATTATGAAGTTTTATCAAAAAAACAATACAAGCGAGGCAAGAGGTAAAGCAATTCCCAGCATGATAATCTATATGGCAGTTTGGGCCGCTTGTGTACTATGGTTTTGGTTGGGCAAGAGTGGTGGCGGATGGATTATGGCGTACTCGATACTATCCTTTGGTGTAATCCTGCCTATCACAACATTAGTGATTGCTTTCCGGTTGGAGTGGAAACAGGATTTGGGCTATTGGCGTTGGGCTGCAATAGGATTCTTTGGCATTATGTACATGGCAGCTCTGTGGGCGACCATTGTATTGGGCACATTCCTTGGCGCCGCAAATATTTCTACTCCGTCTCTGCTCATGTCCCTGGCTGGTCTGTGTCCGAGTGCTATTGGTATTGCTATAGGATGGTTCGTGCGCAGCAGAAAAATGAGCTTAAAAGTGCCTGCCATCGGGTTATTTCTTTTGCTGGGTGTCTGTTATGTGAAACTCAAAACCTTGAATGGCTCCTTTTTCCGCCCTGTTTTGATCTTGGATGTGCCTGCGGTTCTTCTTCTGGTTTTTGGACTATGGTTTATGTTCCGAATGAGCAAGAAAAAACAAACAGATCAAAAGTAATGAGTTCCAATGTTGGGGCAGAGAGTGATTAAAGGTGAGGCCATTGGACAAAGGGAATTGGATATTATGTCCTGCCTGCAATAGTAAAACACGGACAAAGATACGGGATGATACTGTACTTGAAAATTTTCTGCTCTATTGTCCAAAGTGCAGGCAGGAAACACTAATCAATGTTAAACAACTACATATCACCGTTATCAAAGAGCCAGACGCTTAGACGCAGAGCCGATAACAAGCAGATTTTGAACTGCTGTTATCGGCTCTGTGATTTCAAGAACGCATTTTACTCAATATTTGCATCCATCAGCTCATGGGCCATGGCGCGTGTTGACGCCAAGAT
>JAAVHT010000049.1 GCA_014799565.1 Clostridiales bacterium | reverse complement strand
GCTCCATCAGCAGCTTGGCCAGCGTCGTGCCGTCCCCCAGGTCAAGCCCGTACCGGGTGATGTCCTGGGCGATGACGATGAGCTCCTTCACCCCCCGGCGGGCCAGCCCCTCCGCCTCGGTCAGCAGTGCCTCCATGGATCGGCTGCGGTACTTTCCCCTTAAACGGGGGATGACACAAAAGGCGCAGCCGTTGGAGCAGCCCTCGGCAATTTTCAGATAGGCGGTGTAGGGCGGCGTGGTCACCCAGCGCTCCCCGTCCTCATAGGTGCGGTGGATGTCGCCGAACTGCTCCGGCCGCTCCCCCGCCATCAGCCGCTCCACAGCGGACACCACGTCGGTGTAGCTGCCGGTGCCCAGCAGGCCGTCCACCTCGGGCAGTTCGGCACGGATATCGTCCGGGTAGCGCTGGGCCAAACAGCCGGCGACCAGCAGCTTTTTCAGCTTTCCCTGGTTTTTCAGCGCGGCAAGCTCCAAAATGCTGTCGATAGCCTCGCTCTTCGCCGACTCAATGAAGCCGCAGGTGTTGAGCACCGCCACGTCCGCCCCCTCCGGGTCACCGGTGACGGTAAAGCCCGCGTCCCGGCACAGGGCCATCATCTGCTCGGTGTTCACCAGGTTTTTGGCGCAGCCCAGGGACTGGAACGCCACTTTATAACCCATTATTCCCATTCCTCCTGCCGGAGCCGCTCCAGGGCGGCGGAAATTTCCTCCCAGCCGTAGCCCCGGCGGGCCAGGTAGTCGGACACTTTTTTCAAATTCTCCCGGGTGGGCTCGGCCCCGCGGAGCTTCTGCCTCGCCAGCTTGTCGATCTGGCTGTCGTCCGGCTCCCGCTCCTCCATGGCGTCCTCCCAGAACGAACGGGGAACCCCCCGGCGGTACAACTCGTCCCGAATTTTCCGGGGGCCGTACCCCTTGGCGGCGTAGTGGCGCACCACCGTGCGGGCGTACTCCTCATCGTTGAGCAGTCCCAGCTGGGTAAGGCGGTCGGCCACCCCCTCCGCCTGCTCCCGGACGGCTTCTCGCTGGGCCTGCAAAAGCTCCGGGTCTGGAGCGTCGTCCAGCTTGTCATAGGGGTATTTTTCCTTCTTTTGCCGGGGCGGGGCGCACAGCTTGTCCAGCAGCTCCCGCCGGGACATGGGCCGCAGGGACAGCAGCCCCACCGCCCGCTCCATGAGCTTGGAGCGCTCCCCGGCGGCGGCCAGGGCCTCGCCCTCCGCGCCGGGCAGCTCCTTTCCGGCATAAAGCCCCAGGGACACCACGTCCCCCTCGCCGATACGCACGATGGAGGCGTCGTCCAGCCACACCAGCCAGCGGCCCTCTTTATGCTTGGAGGGCTCTAATTTTTCAATTTTCACCCTTCAAAATCATCCGCCGACACATCCACCGCGCGGCCCGCGGCGCGGGCGGCGACCTGGGACTGGGGGCTCATCAGCTTATAGGCGTTGGCCCGCACCTCCGCCTCCACCTTCTCGGCAATCTCCGGGTTGTCCTGGAAATACTTCTTCACCGCGTCCCGGCCCTGGCCTACCCGGGTGTCCCCCATGGAGAACCAGGAGCCGGACTTCTGCACGATGTCCAGCTTGACGGCCAGATCCACCAGCTCGCCCAGCTTGGAAATGCCCTCGCCATACATAATCTCGAACTCCGCCTCCCGGAAGGGGGGCGCCACCTTATTCTTCACGATCTTGGCCCGGGTGCGGTTGCCGATGATCTCGCTGCCGTTTTTGATGGCCTCGATGCGGCGCACCTCCATACGCACGGAGGAGTAGAACTTCAGCGCGCGGCCGCCGGTGGTCACCTCGGGGTTGCCGTAGATGACGCCCACCTTTTCGCGCAGCTGGTTGATGAAGATGACGATGCAGTTGGTCTTGGCGATGGAGCCGGCCAGCTTGCGCAGGGCCTGGCTCATGAGCCGAGCCAGCAGACCCACATGGCTGTCGCCCATGTCGCCCTCGATTTCCGCCCGAGGGGTCAACGCCGCCACCGAGTCCACCACCACCACGTCGATGGCGCCGGAGCGCACCAGGGCCTCACAAATCTCAAGTCCCTGCTCGCCGGTGTCCGGCTGGGAGATCAACATGGAGTCGATGTCCACCCCCAGGGCCCGGGCATAGGTGGGATCCAGAGCGTGCTCGGCGTCAATGAAGGCCACCTCGCCGCCCCGCTTCTGGGCCTCGGCCACGATGTGCAGAGCCAGGGTGGTCTTGCCAGAGGATTCAGGGCCATAGATCTCGATGATGCGCCCCTTGGGCACACCGCCGATGCCCAGCGCGATGTCCAGGGACAGCGAGCCGGTGGGGATGGCCTCCACCACGATGTGGGTGTTCTCCCCCAAGCGCATGATGGAGCCCTTGCCGAAATCCTTCTCGATCTGCGCGATGCAGGTGTCCAGTGCCTTTTTCTTGTCCGCGGCGGGGGCGGCGGCCTCCACCTGCTTCTTCTTATCAGCCATGTACATTCATCCTTTCCTGCCGGCGCGTTTAGAGCCTGCCGGCCTCTTACTGTCCCATATATTACTCTCTCTATAGTCCTATAAACCGGACTTTAAATAGCGCTCCTCATTTTCTATAAAAATGGGCCGTCAAAAAACTTCCCCTTAAAAAAGTTCTCATTCTCCAGCTTCTTCGCGGTCAGCCGGAACATGACGCAGCCGTCCGGGCACACAAACACCTTGCTGTTCGGGCTGTCGCCGCCAATGTTCTCCAAATCACCGCCGCTTCTGACGGCCTCCATCACCGGGAACATGACCATCATCAGCTTGGAGCAGATGCCGTGCCCGTCCTGGTTCACGGGGCAGCCATAGGTACAAGTGTATTTGTCTCCGATCTCCTCTCCGTTCCGGCAGTACCGCTCCGTGTGGTTGCCATGGAGGAAGCCGATCACCTCGACCTCAAATTCGTATTCCTCGTCATACCACTTTTTCATCATGAATCCTCCTTCTGCTCCGCGCTTCCCTCAACTACTCTCCAGTGCATCCCAGGATCCATGGTGGTCTGAATATCGGTGAAGCCCTGCTCCGCCATGATGGCCCGCACCGCCGGGGCCTGGTCGTAGCCCACCTCAAAGGCCAGCTTCCCGCCAGGTTTTAGCGCCGCTTTCCACTTTTTCGCGATGGCTCGGTAGAATTTCAGGCCGTCCTCGCCGCCGTCCAGGGCGATACGGGGTTCGTAGTCCCGCACCGACGGATCCAGCCGCCCCACCTCCAAAGTGGGGATATAAGGGGGATTGCACAAGATCAAATCAAAATCCCGCAGCAGCCGAGGCGGTGATTCCAACGCGTCCACCTGTGCGGCGGTTACCTGCTGGGAAAGACCGCAGCGCAGGATATTCTGCCGGGCCACCCGCAGGGCATCCGACCACCACTCCGCCAAAATCACTCGGGTGTTGGGGCAGTTTTCCGCGATGGCAAGGCCGATGCAGCCGCTGCCGGCGCACAGATCCAGCACCCGCGTCCCCTCCGGCAGATCCCGGACAAACAGGATCCCCCGCTCCACCAGCGTCTCGGTGTCCGGCCGGGGGATGAGCACATCCCGGCAAATGTCCAAGGTCAGGCCATAGAACTCCCACTCACCGATGAGGTAGGCCACCGGCTCCCCCTTCAGGCGGCGCTCCAGCAGACCCCGGAAACGGCGCTCCACCTCGTCGGAGGCATACAGCGGCAGATCCCGGAGGAATTCCCCCCGGCCCTTGCCCGAGGCAAAGCACAGCAGCTCCTGGGCCTCCAGCTGAGCCTGTTCCACCCCCATCCCTTTCAGGGCCTTTCGGGCGTCCAGATATAAGTCGTTATAGGTGGCGGGCATGGCTCTCACCCTCTCTGCTTCAATCTTTATCTCAAATTTACCACCGATCCGCGCCCTTCTCCTCAGGCAGGACGCGCTTCAGCGCCTCGATCCCCACCTCGATCATGGAGTCATCCGGCTCGAAGGTGGTAAAGTTCTGCATCCACATACCGGGGCCCCGCAGAACTCTGCACACCGGGCCGTCGTGGCCGCCCACATAGCGGTTGAACTCGTAGGTCACCCCCACGATAACGGGCAGCATCAGCAAATGCAGCGCCATGCGCAAAAAGGTGTTCTCAATTTCCAGCGGGGTAAACACCACAATGGACAGGAAAATGGACACCGTGATGACCACGAACAGAAAGCTGGTGCCGCACCGTGGGTGATGCCGGGGCTGCTTGCGAACATTTTCCACCGTCAGCTCCAGGCCGTTTTCATAGCAGTAGATGGTCTTATGCTCCGCTCCGTGGTACTCGAATACCCGGTGGATCTCCTTCATCTTGGAGCACATATAGAGGTAGGTCATGAAGATGACCACCTTCAGCACACCCTCAATCACCGAGCGCACCCACAGGGGCATGGTCGTCCACGCCAGCCCGATCAGTCCCGTCAGGGCGGTGGGCAGCAGAATGAACAGCCCCACGGAAAAGGCAATGCCGATCACCGCCGCCAGGGTGATGATGATGCTCATGGCCTTCTTCTCCTCAAAGTGGTCGCTGATCCACTTATCCAGGCCCGTCAGCTCTTCCTCCTCCATGGAGCCGTCGTCGGACAGCTCGGCGGAGCGCATCAGCGCCTTCATGCCGTGAACCATGGATCCGCCGAAAATGAACAGTCCCCGGATGAATGGCAGCTTGGCCAGCCCCGACCGGGGCTTGGCCTCCTCCTCCTCAATGGTCAGCCCACCGTCCGGCCTGCGCACCACCATAGCCCGTTTCCCCGGGCCCTGCATGAGGATACCCTCAATCAGCGCCTGCCCGCCGCAGCTCGTTTTAAAGGGAGTATTTGTATCTCGTTTTGCCATGTTCTGTCTCCTTTGTCCCGCCGATTTTCCACAGTATATCAGAAGCGGCAGAAAAACGCAAGGGTTTTTGAACTTTTGTTCGATATTCAATCTGCCCCTACACGCTCTCCACTCCGATGGGCAGACGGATGGTAACCACACAGCCGCCGCCGGGGGCGTTGCCGATGTCCAGGCTGCCGTTGTGGCTGTTGATGATCTCCTCGCACACGGCCAGGCCGATGCCGGAGCCCCGGGCCTTGGATGAGCCTTTATAAAACTTGTACTTGATGAAGGGCAGCTCGTCCTCCGGTACGCCGGGGCCGTGATCCCGGATGCGGATGACCACTTCATCCTCCTCCCGGTTCACGGACACCTCCACCCGGCCTCCTGAGCCGCCGTGCTTGTCCGCGTTGTCCAGCAGGTTGCAGAACACCTGGCGCAGCCGCTCCGGGTCGCCGTTGATGATGGGCAGCTCCTCCTCGCACTCGGTGTAGTCTAGCTCCAGTCCCTTGCGGCGGAAGAACTCCCGGTAGGTGTACACCGCGTCCTCCAACTCCGCCAGAATGTCGATGGGCTCCACCGACAAATTGAACCGCCCTGTCTCCATCCGGGAGAACTCCAGCAGCTCCTCCACCATGCGGGTCAGCCGCTGAGCCTCGGACACGATGATGCCCATCCCCTTCTTCACGTCGGCGGCACCTCGAACCTCGCCGCTGTACAGCGTCTCCGCCCAGCCGTTGATGGCGGTCAAGGGCGTGCGCAGCTCGTGGGAGACGGAGGAGATGAACTCCGACTGGGTGCGCTCGGCCTGGTCGATCTTCATGGACATATCGTTGATGCTGTCCACAAGCTCGCCCATCTCATCGTCGGACTGCTTTTCCATCTGCACGCCGTAACTGCCCGCGGCGATTCGCTTGGCGGTCTCCGTCACCCGGATCACCGGATCCAGCACAGAGCGGATGAAATAGGAGGCGATGATTCCCATGACAATCAGGATAGACAGCCCGATGGCGGAGGTGACCGCCACAATGCGGATCATCTGATCCTGCACCTCCCGCAGAGAGGTGACCATGCGCACCACACCGACCACTGTGCCGTTATAGATCACCGGGGCCGAGGCGGAGATCACGCTGTCTCCGGTGTCCGGGTCGATCCCCTCAAAGGTGCGCACCCGCTTGAGGCTGATGGCGGCGGTCGTATCAGGGCTGTTGACGCTGGCGCCGGAGATGCCCACCATGGAGGAGATCTGCACCCGGCCGTCGGCGTTGAGGATCTGCACCTCGATCACGGTCTTTTCCTCAAACTGATTGACAAACTGCCGCGCGGTGGCAAGATAGTTGGTCTCGGTATAGTTGCGGAACATCCCGGCGGCGGTTTGGGCCTTGCTCTCCAGCGTGGCCAGGATGGTGGAGGTATAATAGCTGTACATGGCGATGGAGAAAGCGCTCACCGCAAAGGCCACCACCACCAGAGTGACGGCCAGGGTGTTCATCAGCCAGCGGCGGCGCAGCCGCCCCCGGCGCCGGGTCTTGGCGGGGACTTCCGGCTGGATCTCCTCCGCCGGGTCTCCCTCCCGCTTGGGCGTGATCGGCAGGCTTTTTTTCCGCTTCCGCCGGTTTTCCGTATCCATCCTTCTGTCCCCCCTCTCTGTTCAGCGTCTCACAGGGTCAATTACACTTCCCACTCGTACCCATAGCCCCACACCGTACTGATGTGGGCGGGATTCTGGGGATCATCCTCCAATTTGATGCGCAGGCGGCGGATATTCACATCCACGATCTTCAGCTCGCCCAGGTACTCCTTGCCCCAGACGGCCTCCAAAATTTCCTCCCGGGCCAGAGCCTTCCCCGGATTCTCCATAAACAGCTTCACGATGGAATACTCCACCTGGGTGAGCTTGATCCGCTTTCCGTTCTTCTCCAGCGTGCGGTTGCGGGTGTTGAGCAGGAAGGGGGGCTGGCTCAGCTCATCCAGATCCTGCACGGGCACGCCCCCCGTCCGGCGGAACAGCGCGTCCACCCGGGCGGTGAGCTCCGCCGGGGAGAAGGGCTTGGTCACATAGTCGTCCGCCCCGGTCATCAGGCCGCTGACCTTGTCCATCTCCTGGGTGCGGGCGGTGAGCATGATGATACCCATCTGGGAATTGCCCGCCCGGATGCGGCGGCACACCTCGAAGCCGTCCATCTCCCCGGGGAGCATGATGTCCAGCAGGGCCACCTGTACATCGGGATTCTTCTGGATCTGGGCCAGCGCCTCCTCGCCGGTGCCGGCCTCAATGGTATCATAACCCGCCCGCTTCAGATTGATGACCACAAAGCTGCGGATATTGGTCTCGTCCTCCAAAACCAGTACCTTGCGCATGATAAAACGTTCCCCCGCTTTCTAAATTTCTTCGCTGCCAAATTATTTGTTTTCCGACCAATCCGCCAGGATGGGTTTGAACCGATTGGCCAGCTCCGCCTCATCCAGGCCGCAGTCCCATACCGACTGGTCCAGCGCCCCGCAGTAAATGGCGCTGCTGTCGCTGTAGAGCACCACCCGGCCGGACATCTGAGAGCGGGTGCCCCGGTTGTTCCCGGTGAGACAGTAAATGGTGAGGAATTTCTCCGGCTCGCCCTCCTCGCGATCCGGCCAGTAGTAGAACACCACCGCCCGCTCGCCCCGGCCGCTGAGGCTGTCGTCCCGGGCCACAGTGATGTTATTGATGTCCCAGCCGTTGGGGAGGTTGAGATACCAGCCGTCGGTGAAGGAATGGTAGGTGATGCCGCTGGTCGCCCCCTTGCCGGAGGAGTCGAACTGCTGCCAGTAGATCAGGTTCTGGGTGGAGGAGGCCTCTGGGTCCACCGGAGTCAGTGACTGGGGCCTGGGGACCTCCAGCACGCCGTCGCTGTTGATGTCAAACGTGACCGCCAAGGTGTTGTTCCAGCAGGTGGTGAGGCTCACGCCGCTCTCCGTGTCCCGGGTGACGTTGACCAGCCCATCGGGCTCCAGCGTGAGAATATCGGTGAGCCAGCCGTTCTCCAGCTTCAGGGTGACGTATACCCCGAGCTTCCCGTCGGACAGCAGCCCCGCCTCCGACGCCGTCACGTCCTTCATGCCGTCCGACAGCGGGGCGGTGGACGCCAGCACCATCACGCCGTCCTGATAGTCGTAATATTCCGCCAGGTTATACCCCTCGCCGGTGGTGTCCTGCTGGAAGATCAGCAGCTCCCGGCTGCCGTCCTGGTCCAGATCCACGGTGGTATACGTCTCGTTGTAGGTGGTGCTCATCAGCTCGTTGGCCCCCGCGCCGCTGAAGCTGTAGGCGGAAAGAATGTGTACGCCGGCGCTGAGCTGCCAGCTGACGATCATCTCCCGGCTGCCGTCTCCGGTGAGATCTTCATAGGCTACAGAGTTGATGGTGGTGCCCTCTCCCGACAATATGTGGGCCTTGCGATAGGTCTGATCTTCCCCCTGCCGGAACAGACACACCCGCATGGGCTTCTCCTCGGCGGAGGTCACCCGGAGGAACACCGCCGCCGTCTCCTGTTCGCCGTCGCCATCCATGTCCAGCAGCTGGACGGTGGAGGTGTTTTTGCCGTAGTTGATGGTGGCGTACTCCGCCCCCAGCTCGCTCATGGTGGCGTTGATGGTGTTCTGAAGATCCCGGTACTCCTGGGGCAGGACGGGCAGGGCGTACAGGTCGTCCACCGGCTTGAACATACAGCCGCTCAGACTGAATCCCATCACAGCGCTCAGCACCGCCAGCAACAAACGCCGCCTCATCGCTCTTCCCTCCCTTGATGTACAAGATCGCAGTTCACAGTTAGAGGGTATTATATCACAGATTTTCTTTCCTGCCTATGGATTTTTTGTGAATGTGAAAAAAATCTGGAAACGCCAAGGGGCGGCGCCCACCGCGCCGCCCCGACCGCTTTTTACTTCGTGCCGCCGTCCCCGCGGGGATAGGGCTCCGGCTGATCCGTGAGGCCCGCCAGATAGTCCATGCTGGTATTCAGCGCCAGCGCGATCCGCCTGCACTGCTCAAACGACATATACCGCTGCCCGCGCTCGATTTTGGAATACGCGCTCTGGTCAATGCCGGTGAGCATCTGCATTTTGATTTGAGTGTATTTGCGCTTTTTGCGCAGTTCACGAAGTCTCGACATAAATATCACCCAAAAAATTATGTCAAATTGGCCTATTGATTTTAGGACTGAATTGTCCTATAATCAAGCCGAGGTGATCGGGATGGCAGATTATCAAGAAATGTATATCCGGATGTTCCAGGCGGCCACACAGGCCATTGAGATCCTGCAAAAAGCCCAGCAGGACTGCGAGGAACTGTACATTTCCGCCCCTGAGCCGGAGCTGACCGTTTTCCAGGGCAGACCATCTGAAACGGAACGATAAAGGGAAAGCACAAGGGGCAGCCCCTTGTGCTTTCCTATTTGAACCGTTATACTTCCCGCTTTTCCGCCCGCAGGACAATGTCCTCCCGCTCCACCGCCAGGCACAGGGTGTCCCCCTCTCCCAGCTGTTCGGACAACAGCAGGTCGGCGGCGGGCTCCTCCACCCGCCGGCGTACCGCCCGGCGGATGGGCCGTGCTCCCTGCTCCCGCTCCATGCCAGGGTCGGCCAGCAGGGACACCGCCTCCCACTTGGCGTCCAGATCCACTCCAAGCTCGGACAGCCGGCCCCGCACGCCGCCCAGCATCCGCAGGGCGATGCGCTCCATGTCCCGGCGCTCCAGGCGGTCAAACAAAATCACCTCGTCCAGGCGGTTGAGGAACTCCGGCTTGAACCGGCCCTTCAGCTCCGCCATGACCGCTTCCCGGCGCTTGTCGTCGGAGTTGCCTCCGGCAAAGCCCAGGGGGGGCGACTTGCTCACCAGCTTCTGCGCGCCGATGTTGGAGGTCATCACCACCACCGTGTTGCGGAAGTCCGCCTTTCTCCCCTGTCCGTCGGTGAGCTGGCCGTCCTCCATTACTTGTAAAAGGATATTCTGCATATCGTCATGGGCTTTTTCCAGCTCGTCGAACAGCACCACCGACCAGGGACGGCGGCGCACCTGTTCGGTGAGCTGACCTCCCTCCTCGTGGCCCACATAGCCCGGAGGGGAACCCACCAGCCTGGACGTAGCGTGCTTTTCCATATACTCGGACATATCGAAGCGGATCAGCGCGTCCTCGCTGCCGAACAGCGCCGCCGCCAGGGCGCGGCACAGCTCCGTCTTGCCCACGCCGGTGGGGCCCATGAACAGGAATACCCCGATGGGGCGGTTGGGCTCCTTCAGCCCCACCCGGCCACGGCGGATGGCGGCCGCTACGGCGGACACCGCCTGATCCTGCCCCACCACCCTGCGGTGAAGCTCCCCCTCCAGTTCTAGCAGGCGCTTGGCCTCCCCCTTGGTGATGGACTCCAGCGGGATGCCCGTCCACTGGGCCAGCACCGCCGCGATCTCCTCCCGGCCCAGCTCCCGGGCTGTCCCGCCCTTCTGGCGGCTCTGCTTGCGATCCAGCTCCCGGCGGAAGTCCGCCTCCGCGTCCCGGAGCATGGCCGCCCGCTCGAAATCCTGCATGGCAATGGCCTGGGCCTTTTCCCGGGCCGCCCGCTCCGCCCGGTCGGACAGCGCCCGGAGGGTGATGGGCACCTCTTCCTCCACCCGCATCCGGGCCGCGCCCTCGTCAATGAGGTCGATGGCCTTGTCCGGCAGGAAGCGGTCGGGGAGGTAGCGCTGGGACAGCTCCACCGCCGCGTCGATGGCCTCATCGGAGATAGTAAGGCCGTGATGCTCCTCATACCGGCGGCGCAGGCCCCGCAGGATGGCTTTGGCCTGGTCGGGGGTGGGCTCCGCCACCTTCACGGGCTGAAAGCGCCGCTCCAGGGCCGCATCCTTTTCGATATACTTGCGGTACTCTTCTAATGTGGTGGCGCCCACCACCTGAATCTCACCCCGGCTCAGGGCGGGCTTGAGGATGTTGGCCGCGTCGATGGCCCCCTCGGCGGAGCCCGCCCCGACTATATTATGGAGCTCGTCCAGAAACAGGATCACGTTGCCCGCACGACGCACCTCGGCCAGCACCTGGTTCACCCGCTCCTCGAACTCGCCCCGGTACTTGGTGCCCGCCACCATGGACACCAGATCCAGGCTCAGCAGCCGCTTGCCCCGCAGGGGCTCGGGCACCGCCCCGGACGCCATGCGCAGGGCCAGCCCCTCCGCCACCGCCGTCTTGCCCACGCCCGGCTCGCCGATGAGGGCGGGGTTGTTTTTCGTGCGCCGGGCAAGGATCTGGATCACCCGGCCCACCTCCTGCTCCCGGCCCACCAGGGGATCCAACGCCCCCAGCGCCGCCATCCGGGTCAGATCCCGGGAGAACCGGTCAGTCAGGCGGGTCTCCGCCCCCTCCCGCGCGCGGGGCCGCTCCTCCCGGTAGAGGGCCTGGGGATCTCCTCCCGGCCGTCCGGCTGTATTTTGAGGCGTCTGCCGCCCTTTGTCCCGATCCATCATAAAAAACCCCCGCAATCTTTGAAAAATGCTCAGTCGTTCCATATGTTCCACTCCCATCGTCCGGTGGAATATCGTCACTTGGCAAGGATGGGAAATTTTTGCCCAATTTATACATTTCTGCCTGTCAAAATTTCATATTGCATTTTTCAAAAGTTGTGGTACAATAAGAAACGGTTCAAAACATTAACATTGCTTTGGAGGTGTATGTTACATGGCACGTAAAATTGGTGACGCCTGCGTCTCCTGCGGCGCTTGCGAGTCTTCCTGCCCCGTGGGCGCGATCTCTATGGGCAGCGACCACATGGAAATCGACGCCGGCGCTTGCATCGACTGCGGCGCTTGCGAGGGCACCTGCCCCATGGGCGCGATCGAGGCCGAGTAACCTGTGACGCGGACATCCCCCGCTCTCTTCGGAGGGCGGGGGAGTTGCTTTTTTGGGAGAATTTTCCCAGCTCAGGGGGGGCGCCTGTTTTTCCCTTTCTTTTCCCCTTCGTCAAAGTGCTCCCATTTTTCCCGGCCTTTCCCAAAACCGGTTGGTTAAAACGCTGATTTTGTGGAAACTTTAACATATAAAGCGAAAATGTCATGGATTTGGCAAGCAAGTTATGCTATACTCTGTAGTTGGTGGGAGACGGTTTTCTCACCGGCACCATCAGCTCGCGTCCGTCTCCGTTTTCGGGCCCGGGCGCTGAAATGATACACTATTATTGAGGAGGAACTATCTATGGAAATCCGTGATCTGGAAAAACTCGGCATCACCGGCATCAAGGAAGTCGTCTACAACCCCAGCTATGAAGACCTTTACACCGCTGAGATGGACGCCGCTCTCGAGGGCTATGAGAAGGGCCAGGAGACCGAGCTGGGCGCGGTCAACGTCATGACCGGCGTCTACACCGGCCGCTCCCCCAAGGACAAGTTCATCGTCATGGACGAGAACTCCAAGGACACCGTCTGGTGGACCTCCGATGAGTTCAAGAACGACAACAAGCCCGCTTCTCAGGAGGCCTGGGAGGCCTGCAAGACCCTGGCTGTCAAGGAGCTGAGCAACAAGAAGCTCTATGTGGTGGACGCCTTCTGCGGCACCAACCCCGACACCCGCATGGCCGTGCGCTTCATTATGGAAGTGGCGTGGCAGGCCCACTTCGTGAAGAACATGTTCATCCAGCCCTCCGAGGAGGAGCTGAAGGACTTCACCCCCGACTTCGTGGTCTACAACGCCTCCAAGGCCAAGCTGGACAACTACAAGGAGCTGGGCCTGAACTCCGAGACCGCCGTCGTCTTCAACATCACCAGCCGTGAGCAGGTCATCATCAACACCTGGTACGGCGGCGAGATGAAGAAGGGCATGTTCTCCATGATGAACTACTATCTGCCCCTGAAGGGCATCGCCTCCATGCACTGCTCCGCCAACACCGACATGAATGGCGAGAACACCGCCATCTTCT
>JAAVHT010000048.1 GCA_014799565.1 Clostridiales bacterium | reverse complement strand
TGGAAGACATTGATGTATATCCATGCGAAGTAACCCACTCTATAACAGATGAAGAACATGAAGAACTAAAAAACGCATTGAATCTTCTCAATCGTCACATCGCATCATCGAGAGAAGAATATATCGCTAGTATATCAGAAAACCGTCTTGCCTTAAAAGTCAAAATGAATGATCTGAAAAATAATATGGATTTGAGTCGTATTCCAACCCCAACAGATAAAGACTTTGCGCGTGTTGAGCGTTATAAAGTTGAATATGAAAAATTATTGAATGCTCTTCATAATGACTTGGAAATATAACTGTAAGCATTATCTAAAAAAGTGTACTTCAGTTAATGCTTACGCTCGACAAGAACCTCGCGGAGAACGAGATCAGGCCGATTACCCACAGATGCAAGAACTATCTCTTCTGCGGCAATCATGAAGACTCCGGTGCGACAGCTCGCAAAGTGAAATATCCAATAAATGACAATGTCGGCTACAGCTTCCAGAGGTTGTAGCCGACATTGTCATAAGTTGAACCTGCAAGGTGTATTTGGGTGGATGCTTACATTTTTTCAATGACACAAAATATTAAAGTGCCCTAAACTTCGGACACTTAAGAAAGCTATGCGCTTTATGGGACGTTTACTATGACTGCAATAATAGGGTAATTACAAAAAGAAAATCCCAACTCTTAATGCTCTTGCGTCAAGAATGGATGCACCGGAGCATTACCACCCAATCTAAGGGAGAAAAAAGCACCCATCCGTTCCGGAGCATAACCACCCAAAATGGGTAAAACGGCCGTTTTTTGAGGCCAAAAAGCTCCGTTATTCCGGAGTAAAGCCACCCATTCCGGAGCAAACCCACCCAAAAAGGAAAATGGGCCTTCCGTTATGGCGGCCAGCCACCCATTCCGGAGCATTCCCACCCAAAATGGGATAGACCCTCACTGATTATCAGTTCATTCCGGAGCATGACCACCCAAAAAGTTTGAAAAAGCCGAGGCAATGGTTATATTTGTGCCGAAACTTTAAAAACTTTGTGCCATGTCTGCAAAAAACACCGATATGAGTAAGATAAAGCAAGTGATGCGCATGATGCTGCAGCGTAACGGAGGCAAGCGTCCGTCGAACCGGGAGATCGCCAGGACTGTAGGACTGTACAAGGGTACGGTCAACGACTATGTCCACCGCATAGAGTCCGATCCCCTTCCAGTGGAGGAGCTGCTGGAACTGGACGATCCTGTCCTTGAACGGCGCCTATGCGCGGGAAACGCCGCCTACAGCGATGAGCGTCTGGACCATCTGCTTGAAAAGATGGAATATTACCACTCCGAGATGAAACGTCCGCACATGACCCTGCAGCTCCTGTATGAAGAGTACAGGACCAGTGCTCCGAAGCCGTACAGCTACTCGCAGTTCTGCTTCCACTACGCGCAGCACGCCAAGGCATCCACACCTCCTTCAGTCGTGCTGACCGAGCACCGGGAGGGAGGACGCGGGATGATGGTGGACTTCGCCGGTGACAAACTCCACATCACCGATATCGAAACGGGAGGGAAACGGCCCGTGGAACTGTTTGTGGCCACACTCCCTGCATCGGACTATCCCTTCGCCATGGCCGTGGAGAGCCAGTCTGTGGAGGACTTCATCCTGGGCTGCCGCTCTGCGCTCGAGGCATACGGGGGTGTTCCCCTGACCGTGACGACCGACAACCTTAAGGCAGCGGTCATAAGGTCCGACCGTTACCAGCCTGAGGTCAACAAGGTGTTCGAAGACTTCTGCAACCATTACGGCATGGTCCATACACCTGCAAGGGCCTACAAGCCAAAGGACAAGGCCCTTGTCGAGAACCATGTGCGGCTGCTTTACAACAGGATCTACGCCGCATTGCGGGACCGTGTGTTCTTCTCCCTGGATGAGCTGAACGATGCGATATCAGACCTTCTGGAGCGGCACAGGCAGAAGAGGATGAGGCAGTACGACGTCACCCGTCAGGAGAGGTTCCTTGCCATCGACAGGCCGGCGCTGAAGCGGCTTCCACCCCTGCCGTTCGAGATAAAGTGCTACGCGGAATATATGGTTCAGCTCAACTCGCACATACAGCTCGGTCAGGACAAGCGGTATTACTCCATGCCGTACGGCCTCATAGGAAAGAAGGTCAAGGTGATATACACCCCCACGGTACTGACGGCCTATTACGGCGGCGTGCCGGTGGCGACACATTCCAGGGCCGGGACCGAGCGCTATGTCACGCAGCCAGGCCATCTGCCTTCATATTACGGCGACTATCAGAAACGTTCTCCGGAAAGGTATACGGCTTCGGCCTACGGGCTGTCGCAGAGCCTGGGACAGGTGATGGAAAGGATGTTCTCGTCCAATCCGCTGGCGCCACCGGAGACATTCTACAAGAGTGCCGACGGACTGCTCCATCTCGCCAGGACAACGGACAACGACCTGATGGATCAGGCCTGCAGTGCGGCCTTGACATACGGACAGTGCACGTACGCCTTCGTAAAGAGGGTCATATCAAGCAAAGCCGAAGGACTTAAGGCAAGACAGGACGAGGAAACCCCGGCACCGTCACACTCAAACATACGGGGTAAGGAATATTATACTGAAAGGTTCTATTGACAACCTACATACGGAATATATGGATACAATACATGAACAGATGCGGTCGCTCAGACTTCCGGGAATGGCAGCCGCATGGTCCACGATGATGGACACAAGGACAAACACTACGCTGTCGCTCGGTGACGGCCTGAAGCTGCTGCTTCAGGCCGAAAGGGATATGAGGCAGAGGAACAGGACAGCGAGGCTGATGAGGAATGCCCGCTTCCGTTATCAGGCATCCGTCGAGGCGATATACTTCGACGCGGACAAGGGCAGGGACCGTGATAGGGTGAACGCACTCGCTACATGTGACTTCGTCAGGAAAGGACAGTCCGTAATGATCACGGGACCTTCGGGTACAGGAAAGAGCTACATCGCCTCCGCACTGGGTATAAATGCCTGTCTGGCAGGCTTCCGGGTGCTGTATACAGGTATGGCGAAGCTGCTCGAGAGGCTGCAGCTCGCTCGTATCGATGGCTCCATAGCCACGTTCTTCGACAGGATCGCGGCCACTGAGCTGTTGATCATAGACGACTTCGGCATGAAGAAGCTCGATGGCCAGCAGCTACTTGACTTCATGGAGATCATCGAGGACCGCCATGGATGCAACGCCACGATCATCGCAAGCCAGCTGCCGGTATCTGACTGGTATGATGTTCTGGAGAAAAATCCGACTGTCGCCGACGCAATACTCGACCGGCTTGTAAAAACCTCTCACAAAATCGACCTCAGGGGAGAGAGTTATCGAAAATAATTATTAACTTTGCGCAGACTTAGGCACAGAGGGTCAGGCCATGCCTGAAAAATTGGGTGGTTATGGCCGGAATGACTGGGTGGGCTTCGCCGGAATATCCACAAGAATCGAGATTATTTTATACTGGAATAAAAATATGGTAAAATCTTCATCCTCTAATTTTGCCTTATTTCTAACATAGCGAGCATGTTCTCTAATAATGGTAAAATCTTCCTATCCTCCTTTTTCTTCAGGTCGCCCATATTATTCCTCCATTAGCTAAAGTTAAAATTACGTACTAATAGTCCTTACGAGACTTGAATTTAATACGGATTTTCGTGTTTTTTGCTGATTCTTCCTTGAAAAAAACATAAGAGGATGAATCTTTTGAATAACTTCCGGAAGCAAACAGTGCTTTTGCTTGCGCCTCAATGTTACTCCGTTCAATCTCTGACACAAGGCTGATTGCCTTAGAGGACAGATTAATCTCATACTCAAGTATATTACCGAGCAGTCGACTCTCTGCGATATGCTGCCACTCCTTATCATGCGGATACCAAACCAGACAATCCGGAATTTTAGGCAAATCAATCGGATCATTCTTGAAATTGATTACAATAGAATCACTCTTTTCAGTTTCGTTCAGATTCTTCAAGAAAGAAGAAAAGGCTCCCTTCGCTCCGAATCTCTCTACACCTACAGATGCAGATATATTCGAAGAATTCTCAGATATATATTGAGATTTGTTATCAGAATTTTGAAGCGTCCTGATTTCAGTGGCGCCAAGCGCCATCATAACCTTAGACAATTCATGTATACGCTCCCTGAATATTAAATGCTCATATTTAGACACAGGCAGGTATACACCTTGACGATAAGGATGAGCAATATACAACTCTCCAACTGTTGGTACACAATCTTCAAATTTTATATCATCAGGGATATGAGAAATTCTAAAAATCTGAATATCGCTTATATCTTTGTAATAATCATCAAAAGACCTCACTGGCATCATAAACTTACGCTCATGGTAAGGAAGATTTGTGAACCAACCATTCTTAAATTCGTCTGAATCCTCCTTCTTTAGAAGCCAATCTTTAACATGTGGTATTTTAAGAGTTGACGAGCCAATCAAGGAACATCTGTCGTCAATTGATAAACCTCTAGCAGATAGTATGGCATTCGAATTCATTTCCCATATTTCCTTAATGTATCCATTGGGCCATCCGCCAAATCTTACTTCCTTAATGTATTCATTGGGCCATCCGCCAAATCTTACTTCAGGAATAATTGGATTTATGATCCCATATTCTATGATTCTTGATTTAATTGGTCCATTAGCCCACGACCAAATAGGCCCATGAAAAGCAGGAATTTTGCCACAATTTTCAAGAATGTCTTGAATAAATTCTTTCTCAGTTATAGGGATATTCATTATTCATCATATTTTTATTATAAATAGTTTTCAATGATAGCAGCATCATTTTCATTTACAGAATCCTGTAACTTACTGTCAGACTCAATTGTTTTATCTATGAAAAAATGATCTGGAAAAGATGCAATGTATGCTTGAATCTTTTCTTTATGGGGGCCAAGCGTACAAGCGCATACTACTTTGACACAATGTTTGGATTCACACCAATCCAAATGATTTTTAACAGAACAATGGCCTATTACATAGTCCCCTTGGCTCACTATTCCTATGATGTCTCCCATGGAATTCTTTAAGATTGCTCTAAAATCACCGTTGGATAAATCTTCGCATATATCCACACTATTCCCGTGTTTCAGGAGATTATCGTAAACTTTCTTAAGAGTTGGGGTCTTACCCTTTCCACCAGCCCCTCGTAATGCTATTATTTTCATGATTTACACTTTATATTACAGTAGTGTTTCATTCAGTGTGTCTGAGGCGAGTTGACTCAAGCCTGTAGACTTAGATGATTGTGCAAATTTAATTAAAAAAATTGATATTCGTTATATACTGATGAAAAATTTTTCATGATATTGCGGCTGGACCGGGGACTGGGCTTTTACGGGGAGGGGACATTGTCTGTAACAAGACGGCGCCCTACCGAAGACAGAGGTTTTCCGGAGCCGTCCCTGATGAGGCTATTCCACTGTTTCAGGCATGGCTTTTCCGCTAAGGGAACATTTCCGGTCAGTCAAGGGAAAGTGGTCTGTTCGTTGAGATCCTAGGAAGTGTCCTGTCAAATGCCCGGTAATCCATAGCTAAGCTTCCCATGAGGGTAAGCACCGACTCCTCATTGGGTATGGCCGGACGTATCCGCGTGACCCTGCGGAAGTCCCTGTACAGGCATTCTATCCAGTTGGTGGTGTAGATCATCGACTGGGTCACGGGAGCATAGTTGAGACAGGTCATACAGGCACCTCTCCTGCCATCCGCACCACGCCATCTCCATGGTATAGTCACGCTGACCTGTACGGAACACGTCCCTCAGGCTTTCTGTTTTTCTATGGCTCTGTACTATCTGTTTATGGACCTAATCATTGGTATGCATGATTTAGAGGAACCTAAAGGTGTTTAGACCTAAGCATTATTCTCTTTTTAATAGCTATTTACAGACTTTCCCATAATCCCAAGTCTGCCCGACTGAGACAATCTTATGAAGGGCCAACCGCCTGCCCTGAGGAGAGTTTTTCATAATCCTTAAATCCGTAGTGCCGGAAGATACCCAATAAAAGAATTCAGAGCCGGAGCCATCAAGTAGCCCCGGTGACACCGAACCAAGCCATTTCTTCACAAATATTACCTTTTTCACGACACAGTCAATCTCAGAGGTATTAGCAGGATGTATCTCGATAAAATATGTATGACCCGAGTAACCCAAAGCATAGTCCCATCTATTTTCATGAGGATGAGACGCTTTTGCTGCTTCATCCAGATTCACACTACACTCCAACAGTGATGTAGATGGTACCCTTATTTTCTTACGCTCATTATTTGCAAACGCTCCCAAACCTGCTTTAAGGTATGGCCGAAGTACCGGACTGGTCTCACACTCGATGCGAAGTGTCTTTAATGATGCTTCTTCTG
>JAAVHT010000047.1 GCA_014799565.1 Clostridiales bacterium | reverse complement strand
TCGGTGCTGATTGCGGTGAGGGTCCACCCGTTCCCATCCCGAACACGGCAGTTAAGCTCACCTGCGCCGAAAATACTTGGCTGGCGACGGCCTGGGAAGATAGGTAGTGCCGACACAAATGAGGTCTGGTCTTGACCGGATCAGACCTCATCAATATTCCTCCTTAGCTCAGTTGGTAGAGCATGCGGCTGTTAACCGCAGGGTCGTTGGTTCGAGTCCAACAGGGGGAGCCATTCTGATACGTATGCCGCCACCTGAACAGTGGCGGCATACGCGAATCAGAGAGTGACCGGCGTGGGCCTTTAGCTCAGTTGGTTAGAGCAGCCGGCTCATAACCGGTCGGTCCCGGGTTCGAGTCCCTGAAGGCCCACCATACAGGGGTATAGCTCAGCTGGTAGAGCATCGGTCTCCAAAACCGAGTGCCGAGGGTTCGAATCCTTCTGCCCCTGCCACTAAAATTACAGCGTATGCTGTTTATATAGAGACGAGATGGCGCGGTAGTTCAGTTGGTTAGAACGCCGGCCTGTCACGCCGGAGGTCGAGGGTTCAAGTCCCTTCCGCGTCGCCATTTGCTGCTATAGCTCAGTCGGTAGAGCGCATCCTTGGTAAGGATGAGGTCTCCAGTTCAAATCTGGATAGCAGCTCCAAAAACACCCCGAAATCGAAAGGTTTCGGGGTGTTTTTATAACTTTTTTAGCCGCTGAATCTAAGCGGCTCGGCTGCTGACTACTATTTGACTACTGACGATATAAAACGGGCTGAGATATGACTACCATAAACGCACGAAAGGAGAAGCGGCCCCATGTCAGGGCTACTCCTCTAACAGTGCGGATACGGCATTGGCCGCCTTGCGATCGCTTTCTTTGAGTGCATGGATGTAGATGTTGAGCGTGGTGGATGTCAGAGCATGGCCCAGTCTGGCGGAGATGGTACGCACGTCCACTCCAGCAGCGATCAGAAGTGTGGCCGCTGTGTGCCGCAATCCATGGAAGGGTATCATGGGTAACTGTTCTTCTGTCGGCCTGTCTGCGTTATAACGGCGAAGTACGTCCTGAAGGGCCTGATACGGAGTGGAGTAGTTCATCATTTGGCCATTGTCCTGTACGAAGATCCAGTCACCGCCTTGCCAGAAATCTCCTACATCAGACTTGAACTGCTCCCTGGACTTTCTAAGATCTGCAATCCGAAGCGTTAGGTCATGTGGGATGGTTATGGTGCGGACGGACATCTTGGTTTTGGGTTGCTTGCATATCTGCTTACCCTTGACGACGGTGGCGGCCTTAGTGACGCTGATGGTGTCTGTCTCAAAGTTTACATCGGAGAACTCCAGGGCAAGGATCTCACCCTTGCGAAGTCCGGTGTAGATTGCCATGTTAAACAGGATGCGAATTTGCTCCGGAATCTCCTTGTGAATTTTATAATCGCCTACGGTATAGGGAATTCCGGTATCGTCTACCCGATGATGCCTGGTAACTTTAAGTGTGTAAGGGGCCTCAATGTAGGTAAGGAAGGTTTTGGTCTGTTCTGGAGTGAAGAACTTGATCTGCTCTGCTGTCTCAACCCCAGAGGACAGTTTTACCTTTTCACAGGGGTTGCGGTCAATGACCTCCCACTCCACCGCTGTACGCAAGATGGCGGAAACGACATTCCGGGTCTTTGTGATGCTGGCCTTGGAATATCCACCGGGTTTGCCGTCTATCCTGGCTCCGTCCTTGGCTAAACCAGCGAAGAAAGAGTTTAGCACACCGGGTTTCAAATCGGCCAGCTTCAGGTGACCGATGGCAGGATAGATCTTGCCCTCCAGCTCCTGCGTGTACTTGGTAACAGTGCCAGGTTGAAGATTGGTTACTGCATATTCAGACAGCCACCGATCAGAAAACGCCTTAAAGGTGATTTTGTGCCCATCCTGGGTGATACCGCTTTTCACTTCTTCTTCAAATTTCCGGGCAAACTGTTGTAGATCGCGTTCCTGCTGTTTCTCGGTTCGGGTTGGGTCTGGCGTGAATGAGGCCGTTTCAATTAGCTTCTTCCCGTAGATGTCATAGCCTAGGGACACCGTGATTTGGTAGTGGCCGTTCCGTTGCCGTATGCTTGCCATATCGGGCAGTTCCTTTCATAAAATATTCTGCCGTCCCCGATCATATAGCCGGGGACGGCATTCTTGGGGATTGCTTAGCTGGCGATGAGGGCAGGTGTCCCGTTGTCCAAGATACGTCGGACATTGGACACGCTGACATAGGCTGTGCTCCCGGAGTAAGCTGCCGGAATGATTCCCAATTTGACCCAGCGACGGATGGCATACTCGCTGACATGGTAGCCCGTGTCGGTTAAGTGGCGGTGTACCTGACGGATGGTGCCCGTCGCAAAAGCGCTAGTTTCCATGGATATACCTCCATATTATGTAGTATAGTGACGAATTTCTGGGAATTATGGTGTGCTTGACTTACTCGACCCTATAATATATAATTTTGGCCTAAACAAATGCGCAGTCGAAACAATGATTGGTGACTTATATGCTAGCAAGCGGAATCCAGTAAAAGTGCTTGCCGCCAAGAACCGAGATTTTCTTTTTCAGCTTGTCCTTGTCCTTTGTCAGAGCTCCTTGGTCATCCAACTTGCGAGCAATGTCATCAGTATTACAGTTTGGGAAAAAGTGGAGTAGAGCTTGCGGGCGTAAGCACAGATGTTCTTTGTGTATCACGCCATCGTGCTGTTCGTCACTGAATTGACGCTTGTCATTAATAATAGATAGTTGGCCGCTATTGTATAGCTCTCGGATGCGCTTCAGTACATTTTCTTGTACAGGAGATGCTGTTGATGCCGGAGATACTCGATTATTCTGCTCATGAATCAGTTTGGAAAGCAGACTAAGAAAGTCACTGTGAAACTCAGCGATTTCATTTTCGGATAGCACACCCTTTTCTCCGCAATAGTTCAGCATAAGTGAATACGCGGTATTGAGAAAGAAGTGCGTCTCACACAGTCGATCATGTACACCTAGATCGGTTTTGCGGTACTCTTCCAACCACTCCTCCAAGTAGGAGACAGTTTCGTTATAATTTTGGATGAACCATATAATGAAATAACGGTAAAAGGTTGAAATAATTAGTGGTTGCATTTGGAAGTAGCTGAGGGCAGCGGTATCCGGCTTTGTCATTTCCACTGGAAGGAGGCGAGCGGCATCGGAACCTTCCCCTATGAGGTACTCACCTGTGAAAAGCACTCCGCATTTAGGACACCCCACTCGTACTTTGCGGCCCTTCATTCGGGCAGGGATTGAGCCGTCCCCAATATAGCGGGTGATTTCAGATAGCGTTTCTTCCTGCTTCCGGCGGACTTGGTTAGAAGCAGCCGGAAACAGGTCATCGAAAACTTTCACTTGGTCTCTCAAGCCAATCAGCATCTCCACGGCAGACGCTTGACTGGCATTTAGCCGTGTGGGTGGGGTGATCCCGTCATTGCGGTTGTAGATTTGGGTCAAGAAACTGGCGATGGTCGTTTTCTGTGTCCCGCTTGCCCCATACAGAAAGACGCAGAACGAAGGGGCTTTTCCCGCATCTTCATATGCCTGGCGCATCAGAACCACAAGCATCTGCGAGAGGATAATCCTCCCAGGGTTGGGAAACAAACTGATGAGGTTCAGCACCTCAGCAGCGGCCTCTTCTTCAGAAAGTTCCGGGTCAACGTCTAATCGTTGGGGCATTTGTTCGCATTCAATCTTTGGCCCCTGTGTTGCGCTGGCGGAAGGCCGAATGACCTCCCTACCAGTGCAAAACACAGGCTCTCCGTTGATTATGTGTAGTCCTGGATGACTCAATTGGAAAATATCAGTTAGCGGAAAACTGCTTATTGCGGAACGAATATCATTGGAAATATAACGTTTTGCCTTTGTTACTGTAATTTGAGGATCGAATGTGACACGATGATCTAATGAAATCCAATTTGTATCCGATAATTTTGACAAAGCTATCCGTGTTTTTTCGCTGGAATTACCATACTCAACAGTCAGGGAGAGTTCAATATATGGCTCCCCCTCGCTGTTAGAATCCGTATGAATTTTGACTATTCGGAAAAGATTGATTTCAAAGTTACCAATTTTCTTGCCTTCGACCTGAGGAACTATGCTGACCACGATACACGCCTCCCGTTCCCAGCGCAACGATGGAAGTTGCTCCAAGCATTGAGAAGGCTAGCTGCTGCTATTGTAATCGGAACGATTTTGTCTTTGACGTAATCTACGGCTTGCCTGATAAGCCCAAAGGCCTTTTTTGCGCCAGACTTAACTCGCTGCCATAGTGTTTGATTGTCCCCAAGGGAAGATTGATTTTCGAATCTTGGAGCAGATGATTTCTGGGAACTGCCCAAAATATTGCGTGTTTCGGGCTTTATAGTATGCTTGTACGACAAAGTATGAATCCGTCCTCCTTCATTGTGTGTGGATTGGTGTATGAACACCATGCAGTGTTTGTGCTGTTGTGCTATACAGTGCGCACTATATAACACAACGGCTGCGGATAACCTTTCGGACTGGCCATGCCCAAAAGGTGCGGGATTTGATTTGTATTCTAACATGGCTAAAGGAGGTTGTCGTTGCCTGGGAGTTGCCTGAAGGAAGTTCCACTATTTGCATAAATGGAGGGCAAAGAATGATACTATGCTTTGGCACTTTTGCTAGCCTCTTGCACTGTTGCGGTAGTCCGCAACTACCAAGGAACAAATTTGTTCCAAGAGTTGCTTGGGTTATAGATACGAAAAACAGCTCTTTGGGAAGGAATCTTACTAGCGACAAAGACTTTGCTGAAGTTACGAGTGATGTTTTAGACATCATGGAGGGGAACCCACCGGTGGTGAGCAGATTATTATCGTGCCAACGACCACTTGAATTGAAAAATAAGCGTTTGCCATCGGTAGAGACTGCAACAAAAAGATTTGAGGATGCGGTAATGCCGTTTATCGACAAGGATAGTGTGGCAAAAGCTGTGCTGGGAACGCTTCATATCATCTACGAAGATGAGACAATTGGAGTTGAGCATAGAGAGAACTTCAAAAAATACTTTGAAATGTATAAAGAGGATTTGTTGCGGCAGACGGAATTTAATGCTCCTGCTTTTTTTGCGAGGGTTCTATTATACACGACCTGTGTTGATAATACGAAAGGCCGCTCATGTATATTTCCAGATGAAGAGCCCCCAGACGAAGAGCTCCCACATGGAGAGGATAAAGAAGGACTTCCATGTGAGAACGGACTTCCGTGTAGAGAGGGTCGTTCATGCGTCAAAACAATTACGACTAAGTTTGTTGAGGAAATTATCAAAGAGAGTTGGGCAGACTTAAAATGGGATGCAGTTACACAGACGGTGAAGCTAATACCAACAGAAGAAAAACATTTTCACGATGAGATCCAGAATATAAGTAAGCGGTATTTTTCATCTATAATAAATCCTATGTACATAGATTCAAACATAAGTTGGTTAGGCGTAGATGAAAGCGCCTTGTTTCCCGGTATATACCCCCGCATAGAGTTAGATGATGAGAAGAAAAAGATAGCGAAAGATAAAATGATGCAGTATATCAAACTTACGCATAAACTCGTTAATAGCTTGACCGGTAGATCGAACTCAACAGAAAGTCGCATAGCGGCATGGCCGATCTTTCCGGATAAAAAATTGCGAGATCTTCGCCAACAACTCTCAGATCTTGGGTGTGAATTAATGCTTCTAGGTTTGTTTTCGAGTAACTCAAGTGCTACGCAAGATCAGGAGGAGCATTATTAAAACTCAAATAATATTGGGTCACCATTCTGATGCAGTAGCCGTACCATGGTATTTATACCAGCGTACCGACCATACCCCTGCTATTGGGGGCACTGATACACAAAAATTTGCGAGTAAATAGACGTCCCAAACTCATTACGGGGAATGCGTGTTACTCACTGTCCCAACGTTGCTCGTGCTGATTTCTGCGATAAAAGAGTATGCTTTAGGGTCGAAGAATGTCTACCATAACAACTGCAAATCAATATACATGAGTAGGAGTGACTGCATTCTTGTAGTTGCTCCTATTTATATATATTTCCATCGTTGTTTAAGGAGGTATAAGCAAAAAACTCCCGATTGCTGGATCTTGCACTGTTTGTAGATGGTTATAAGCGAGACGTGTCACAAAAAAATCCATCACTTTCAGCTTGGCCAAAGACAGACTCGCTTTTTCGTCCGTAATTTTTTTTTGCATAAATATAGTATCACTTATACTATAATTTTTAATATGATGTATTGCAATAATTATATCAGTATCCTGCATTTGACACGTATTGCCCAATAAAAATCGAAAGAATCAATTAAAACCAAAAATGCGCATGACTATATTTAGTAATAGGTGTTGTGGACATAAAACACACACCATCAGAAAGGAGAACTGTATAGTGATGCGTTCATCAATAGGGTTTCATACTATAAGTCTTTCTATGCTTTTGGGAAAAGACAGTCTTCAGAAATTAATCAAAGATTTTAGAACATATAGCGCAACTACAGGACTAATAAAAATATTTCCTGTCGATGGTAAAGCTGTAACTTGGGATTGCCAGTATCAAGGTGATGGTACAGTTGAAATGGATCCAATCTTTCAAAAAAACTTAAAAATTGTCCATTGTGAAGAATCAGATAAAGGCATTGAGTGGTTATTACGATATAATAGCTGGGGCAATGACTATAAACCATATATTGTTGAAGTAAAAATAAACCCGAAGATTCTTAGTGGTATTTCCGATTATATTACCGCTGCCACTTACAAAGATATGCCCACTGCAATAGCGAATTTTAACTGCGAATCAAGAAAAATATCTTCTTTGTTGGGAGATTTTAGCTGTTACAAAATAAACCGAGTTGATTACTGCGCTAATTTATATATCCCCGAGGTCGCCCCCAACTGTACCCCTGAGCAAATCATGAACCTCATTCAGCGTAGTAATATTCCCAGATTCTTTACTGAACGGACTGAGCGTGATCCAATTGCTCATAGACCAAAGAGCGATCCCAACAGTTTTTACTTAAAAAATTCATGCGTCCATATAAATTGTTATTATAAAACTGCGGAATTTCAGAAACGCTCTAAGGAACGGGAACGCATGGGGCTCAGTTCCATTCCTCAGACAACAATAGACAGTTCACAAGGTATCATCCGTTTTGAAATTCAGTGCAAATACCGAAAAATATATGATTTTTGTAAAAATACCACGCCATCATGGAATCAGTGCTGCAATAAATATAAATATTTGCTTGCTGATGAAATT
This sequence comes from Clostridiales bacterium, assembly GCA_014799565.1. Lineage (GTDB taxonomy): Bacteria > Bacillota > Clostridia > Oscillospirales > Oscillospiraceae > Enterenecus. The sequence continues at coordinate 19,328 of JAAVHT010000047.1, read as the reverse complement.
TGCCGCGAGACAATTAACCACTATTGGAAGGAAACGATTGGATGGGCCCCTTGGTATTCGTTACAAAGCGCTATTGGGCTCATAAAATTGAATCATTTCAACAGTCAGAAAGAAGACCGATTAATAGATGTCTTGAAGTTGGTGAATCAATGCCGTAGTGTACCGAGTGCAAAGAAAAAATATTGGGGGGACGAGGCTTCTTTCAACCGTACATTAAAAGATTTGGACAAGCTACGTATCAACCCCGTAACCATTCCTAAAAATTGGGGGATTGGGCGCATCTGGAACCCATTAGAAAGCAGCTACTCTCCAACGTATTTAGGATTTCCATAAATATTTTACGAAATGTTTGTGAAACATCCGTAATCTTTGCTCCACGGTATAAATGATGTTCTTGGGCTGATTAGCCAAGTAGACCCACATATTTCAGATCTTATTTATCAATAAAAAGGAAGTATGTGGGCCTATTTGCAAGCTGCTTGATGTAATTCAACTTGTTTCGGGGAATTGTTTCACTTTTCGATAGAACGTGGTCTTGCTCATATGCAGGGTTCGCATGGCCCCTGTCGCTGTGATCTCTCCCCGGCGCCACTGCCCGACCACACGATCAAAGTCCGGCGGTTGCTTGGCCTTTCGTCCGGTGTACTTCCCCTGCTCCTTGGCGATAGCGATTCCCTCTCGTTGACGTTGCAGAATATACTCTCGCTCCAGCTCAGCCACGGCCCCGAAGATGGTCAGCATAAACTTTCCCGTAGGCGTGGTGGTGTCAATGGCTTCCTTTTTGCTGACGAATTCAACCCCTTTTGTGGTTAATCGCTCTACCAGCTCCAGCAGATCACGGGTATTCCTGGCGAATCGACTGATGCTTTCCACGATCACAGTATCGCCATGGCGCACATACTCCATCATCCGTTGCAGCTCCGGACGGTTGGTGTTTTTCCCACTCATGTGGTCTATGTAGACTTCATCTACACCCAGTTTTTGCATCAAGACTTCCTGCCGGGTAGTGTTCTGTTCCTGAGTACTAACCCGGATATATCCGATTTTCATCCCAATTACCCCCTGCTGATAAATAAATCTGTATAAGTTCCATTAGGGTCGGTTTCAAGTTTGGAACGTGCCAAAACTCGAAAACCAACTCTAATGGGACGCTTTGTTGCCGTACCTTTTGAGTGTACCCTAATGGGACTACATAAACGTATCAGCCTGTCTTTTCCTTCGCTCGCTTCTTCGCCCTCAAACATTCCTGTGTAGAAGTGTTTGACTGTTTTCCCACATCTTTACAGCAACGGCCGTATGGAGCGGGATTGTATGCCGTACACATCATCGACATAATAGGCCCCGGTGAAGAAGTTAAAGATTGCCGTACATTGAACGCCGTTATACTCGGCCAGATAGAGATTGTCGCCGATCTGCTGTATGATCTCAGCATCACCCAGCACATGACGGTTATGCTCGTGGCCTTTCAGACTATGGATATATGCCTTGACTTTCATGGTCTGCCTCCATAATATAGTAGTGGCTGGAGCCGATGAACACCGACCCCAGCCTTATATGCACCCTGTTCTCAACCGATGGCAACTTTGAGAAGTCCTCCATGAAGCTTAATCGACCTTCAACGGCAGACAGACGATTTGACCATCCATGCCCCAAAACATTTCCGGGGTGTAAAACCGTTTACGATACCGCTCAATCTGCTCCGGGGTCAGACTGGTAAAGAGGTCACAGTCCGCTGGCGCACCGCACAGAAAGAACGTCCCGCACACAATGTCGCATATCTGACCGTCCCTATCCCTCAATCCACGGTTGGCCGGCAGATTCATCAACTTGCCCTCGTCGTTGCAGACCAGTGCGACAGGATCGTCGAGGTAGATGGGCTGGATTAAGCCGCCTACAATGTCCTGCATGGCCTTTAGCGAACCGTCGATCTCTCGTACTTCCGGTCTGCGTTCCGGTTCAACTACCAAAACTTTCATTTTAAGCCACCTTGTTCAAATGCCGTCCCAGCAGAGTACAGTAACCGTATACCCGGTCAATGGGCAGCGCCACCCACTCACCGCAGGCTGCCTGATCTCCGACCACAGGCTCCAGCTGGATTTTTCCGTCTTCATAGGATTCACGAACCCGGATACAAGTATCACCAAAGAAATAGCAGACCGTTCCATCGCCCTGCTCCGTCCGGCAAAAATGAGGGATTGCCACTGCATCACGCATCCATTCCAAGATGTAGCAATCCTCTACCTTCCAGCCGTCAGCGTTCCCTTCCTCGGCCATGTACCATTCCAGCCTGACGTGCTGATCGGTGCCGTCCAGGCAGGAACCGAAGATGGAATAACCGCCCATGTGGGGCCAGAACGCCTTGTTGTCGCTGGTAAGGTGATAGGTACGGCTCAACAGCGGATACTTCTCGTCAAAGCTGTCCTCAGTGAAAATGATGTGTGCGGTCAGATCCTCCTTGGGAGAATTGCGCTTCAACTCCTGGAAGATCTGCTTCAAATCTGAATATTTCATAGCGTTTACTTGGTACTCCCCTCATTATGTGCTCATCCATGATGGATACCTCTCATACTTAGCCAGCCTCGGCCATCTCTATGTCCATGTCGGCAGCATCCACCAGCTCCATAAACTGCTCGGCAAACGCTCTCGCATTAGCCGTCTCCTCCGGGCTGAGAACGCTGACCGCATTGAAATTGAACAGGGCGTAGGGCTTCCCCTGTTTGCTGGTGGCCTTCTCCAAGGTGATTTTCGTGACCACTCCATTCAACGGTGTCAAAGTGCCTACCAGCCGGGCCATATAGCGCAGGAACCGGGGCTTGCTGGTCACAGGCACCCGCACCAGCAGCGGCATGATGCTTTGGGGCCGCAGGAGGAACAGCAGCACCGATTCCTTACAGGCTTTTGCGTTGCTGTCCCCATCCTTGGAACCGAATGTGTTGAGCGGGCACTGGGCGCAGGCTTTGCCATCCTGGGAGATCAGGCTGTCCCGGCTCATGCACACAGGAGGCGTGCCCTCCACCGGATCAGGGGTATCCCAATAGGCCCTGGGGGTGGTGTAGTCCAGGATGATGCCCACCAGCTCCTTTTCCGCTTCGGCTCCGGCCAGCCCTGGAACTTCAAACACGGTGGCCCCACCCGACGGGGACTTCACCACATCAAAGAGGTCATAGGACAGGGGCTGGTGCTTCAAATTGTCCTTGATAATCGCCATTGCGTTGCTGCCCAGGGCAATGTAGTTGGAATCCACAGGGATCAGAGCGGTGTCGGATGTCGTCGCCACCACTTCCACAGGCGCTGCCAAATCCTGTACTTTACCGCTCATACGGCTTTTGAGTTTCGTGTTGTCCATAGTAAACCTCCCAAATTAACTCGCCGCCTTGATGGTGAAGCGGCGATATGATGTCTTATTGGTGTACTTTTTGCAGAGGGCCGGATGCTCTGCTTTCAAAGTCTTGCTGTCCAGCCGCTCCTGGGCTACACTTTTCCAAGTCACAATGCGGCCCCCAGCGCTACCGACCTCATTGTCGCCCATCATCTCCTTCAGCAAATTTTCGGCCTGCTGCTTGCGTTCGGTGACAGCCTCCAATTGCTCACAGGCTTCATCATACTGAGCCAACAGATCAGCGGCGGTGTCCGGCAGGGTAATGTGGGACTTGGGCGTACTGCTGGGAAAACGCTCGGCGAGGAACTTAGCCGACGCATCGGAGCCGTCCAATGGTGGAGGCGTGTTGTTTTCCACATGAGCCCAGAAGTCCGCTTCCAGATCAATGAGCATGGAGATCAATTCTTCGTCCCGCTCCACGAACTTCCAGCGGAAGGTGTTGCCGCCGATCAGAACGGCAATGTAGGCACCCTTGTACCCGGTCACAGCCATATAGTGCTGCAACTGGCACATATACTCATCCGGGATAGAATCTTCCCACTCGCCAGCCTTATAGGCCGAAGCGGTCTTGGCTTCAAACACGCAGGTTCCAATGTCCGGGACTTCACAGGTGCCATCCAGATTTGCCAGCATGAAGGGATGTTCCTTACTCTGAAGGAACTGCATGGTATGGTTGATCTCGATTCCGGTACGCTTGGTAAACTCGGCCCGCACAAAAGGTTCCAACTGCGTCCCCCAGTAGGCTGCTTCTCCGGCCTCCTGCGCGGGGAGCTGGTTCGTCTTTTCCATCCACAGTTCCACCGGAGATTTGTAACGGTTGATACCGCAGACCACAGAGGCATCCGAACCGCCGATCCCCAGCTTGCGCTGTTCCAGCCAGTCCGCATAGGGCATATTTTCAGTGGATGCTAAAATTTTTGCCGACATAGAATGACCTCTCTTTATATAAGTTAAAAGTAGGGAGCGCACAGCCACAGGCCATGCGCTCTCTATTGTTGACCTACGCTGCCGCCAGAACCATCTTGTATGCCTTGTCGATCATGGGATTGCCCTCAACAGTCCGCAGGAACAGGTTCTCGTTGTAGTTCTTGGTTTTGCGGATGGGGTTGGCATGGGTAGCGAAGTCGCTGACGGCGTTGACAAAACGGTATCCGTTCCTGCCCACGCTGGACAGATCGGGGGCGTCCCAGTACCGCATCTTCATATCCTCCAACAGCCGGAGGTTGTTCTTGCGCTGGGCCTCGGCCACGTCCTGCCCCACAGGAAAGAACTCCTGCATGAACTCCATGACCCTCTTATCCGTCAGCCTGATTTTGGACAGGGTATCAATGCCCCGGCCCAGTTCGGCCATGTACGTCTCAGCAAGTAGCAGCGTTTCCTGCGCTTCATGGACTCGGCTCATAACATTTTCGGTGTGCTTGGTGGTCCAGATCCGCTTGGCGCTGCTCAGAGCCAGGTTAAGGGTGTTCTGACAGACCACCCGGACGGGGGTCATGGCAACTTTGATGCCGGAGCTGCCATCGTGGGAGTTCATCACTACCATGTAGGGCGCAATCTCGTCTCCGGCGATGATGTAACGGTGGGGCATCCGGGCAAGCATCCAGACCTTGCGGCCATCCTGCAAGGCCCCGGCAGTCTCATAGGTCACGCCAGCGCCCAGCAGATCATCGGTAAACTGGAACGCATCGTTGTTCTGAACCACCTTATAGCGGTCAGACACGATGCCCAGGGCGGCGTTGTCGGTGCTGCGGGTGTTGACTTTGTAGCCGGAGATCAGGGTGCCGTCCTCGGCGTAGACGTTCTTCTGTACAACATCCCAATCCAGGCCGGCGTAGACCAGGGCATCGCCGGAGGTGGGGGCCTCCTCAACACGGGTGCCCAGGCCATGCCAGGGCTTTTCACGGACATAGAACATGGTTTCAACATTTGCGGGCATACTTTTACCTCCTAAAATAGGTTTGTTTAACCTTTGCAGATACATAAATAAAGGGCCTTCCCGAGGGAAGGCCCCTTACTGTCTGTACCTATTCAATTTTGCCATCAAAGATCGGGATATAGTCTTGCTCGGCAATGACTTGTACCGTTATGAACAGAGCCGACAACACCACCAGCAAAATATCGCAGATCATCTTTTTGGACATAGAATCACCCCATTTCATATGTTTGTTACAAATTTAGAATATATTTTTGAAATGAGGTGTTATACGGCAAATTGTTAAACTATTCCGCAACATTTCCCATATGGACATTCTCCTGTGGACAACCGCAGTTCATTCGGCCTTTTTTGTCGGCGGATAGCCTTTTAGTAATCGCTCAAACGTTTGGTGGCCATTCTGCCTGCACTGTGGACAAGGGATGACAAGCGTATGTACCAGCCCCAGCTTGTAAGGGCATTTGGGGCACGGCCAAATCATTCGGGAAAGTGGTTTTGTGATACCCAACCGTAGTACCTCCCTTCATTTCCGATGATAAAATGACGCTCCCCAAATTCCAGGGAGCGTCATTCTCCTATTTATAAAACGACTTCAAGCTGTCAGCCCATGCGGTCAAGGGTCGCAATGCTCTGCTGGATGGTATAGGTATCTTTTGGGCTAAAGGTAAGATTGGCGCCTTTCATCACACCGCTGGCGTAGCAATAATTGATGCTGTTGACGGCCCAACTGGAGGCGCGCCCAATATCTGTATAGCCGGCGTCGGCGGCATTGTCGGTATCATTGCCCAACGCCTTGCTCAGCCTCGTCAGCATGGTCGCAGCCATTTCCCGGCTAATGCTGGCATCGGGATCAAACACACCGGGACCTTCTTCAGACGGGCCGCTGGTTCCCTTGGTGATGCCCAGCGCATACGCCGCAAGAATATACGAATTATCCGTATCCACAAAGGCGTCCTGCCTAATTGTCAGGTTTCGTTCCGACAGGATCGTTTGAATGTCCTTTCCGGTTGCATATTCCAGGTACATGATCGCCATCTGGCAGAACTGCTCACGAGTGATCGCATTGCGGTAATTGTTTTGCAGGTCGGAGGGGACGAAGCCCTTGCGCACCGCGCTGATGATCTCAGGCTTGGCCCAGGTGTCGGCGGTATCCAGATTGGAGGGGAGGGCCATCTTGTCATAATCTTTTAGGAACGCCATCCACTTTTCGTTGAGCTGCTGGGCTGTCATGCTGAATACCTTTTCCTGGGATTCCCCTTCCAGCAAAGAAGCCAAGTTGTCGTACAAATTTTCATATCCAAAAATTTGAGCGACGAACTCCACATAGATGTAGCCATACACATCATAATTTTTGGCGGTGTTTTTTTCAAGTTCCATCAAGGTGGGCAACGTACCAGCATCGGCCTGTCCTTTTACCCAGTCTTTCAACCCGCTGATAGTAGCCCCTGATTCATGGTAGGAAATCCCATAAGACAGGTAATATGGCAGACTGCGACTGACTGCATATAGCAGGATCTGTTCGCTTTGTACCACAATTTTTCCGATTTGATCTTTTCGATTGCTTTGCGAACCGAGACTGGCTGGTGAAATGCAGTAAATAGCGGAGTTAAAAATCACATGAAACGTGTCTCCGCTGTCAAAACCCAGCCCCTCATAATATGATTCATTATCCGGATAAATTCTGATGATTTGCTTCATGTTCGAGGATATTTTCAAGTCAGTTGTGGTTTTTTCACGGCACTTCTCCAATTCAAATGCCAGCTCAGATGCAACCTCCGAATCCTGTGAAGAGAATACCAGCACAAAGTTCTCAGTCTCCATACTCTCAGTAAGGCTGTCGTCTTTGACATACAGTTCCGCTAAAGTTTGCCACCACTGTTGGTTGAATGCTGACGACCGGATATTGCTGAGAGCCTCTGGTTTTCCCTCCAACAGCTCTATCACCTTATCAAAGCCATAGCGCCGCGCAATAAAGTCGACAAAGGCATAGCTGTATTCATACAGCCCATCGGCGCCGCTCTTGGCTGATTCCAGCGTACTCAGCGAGGGAACCTTATTATTCTGCATTTGGTTTGTGATAAAAGCGGAAAGTTCCTGATACTTCCCCGAATACTGCCCCGCCTCATAGCACGCGACCCCCTCATGCAGATAAATGGGAACGTTGCCAAACAGGTTGATGACGATGTGGGTAAACTCATGCACGGCTATTTGGATAAGCTCATCATAAGTGTGGGCTGGACCGGGATTCAGCGGGGAAGTCATGTAGACCTCGCCGTTCTTTGCCTGTCCTACAAACCAGTCGGCGCCGTTTGGATCACCCATCGCACTGTGGAACGACTGTATATCCGGGTAGACGTTCACCTTGGTCTTGCCCGAAGGGGCCTTACCCAAATCAGTAGTGACCCGGTCATAGCAGCCCTCGAAGGATTTCGCCAAGTCATCCAGTGCTTTTACATCCTGATCGGTGCAGTAAAACTCGAAATGCTCTGTTTCCCGCTGCTTGGTCAGGTCTTCTGTGGTGACAGCAAAGGCGGGAACTACGGCCGCTGACATGACCAGTGCCAGCGCCAACACCAGGGATAGAATGCGTTTTTTCATTGTAAACCTCCTGCTTTTCATTTTTTGGCTTTTTGTAGTTGAGGGAGGGGCTGGATTTGCAGTTCTCCCAATTACCGCTGCTTGTAAATATATCAAAAATACCTCTATAAGTCAATATAAAAACCCCTATTAGATATTTCGTGCCGCCGTTTCATCTGGGTAGAATAATTAAGGGGTGATTTCATGGACTATAAGAGGTTAGGTGAGCGGATTAGGGAGGAACGGCGCAAATTGGGGCTTACCCAAGCCCAGCTTGCCGAGGCCATCGACATATCGGATACCTATATGGGTTCTATTGAGCGGGGAGAGCGCAGCCTTACGCTGGACACCTTGGTGCGGTTGGTCAATCGTCTCGGCGTGACCGTGGACTACCTGCTGGCCGATTCTGTGTCCGACAGCGATTCCAATATTATGGAGCAATTCAAGCAGATCATCGACGGCCAGTCCATAGAACGCAAACAAATGGCGGTTAACGTCCTGCGGACGATTTTTGCTTATTTCAAACAGGAAGGGGCGTAGCGAACTATATCCCTTCCGCTTTTCTGATGCGGAGACTTCTCGCAAAATCCACATCATCCACCAACCGCTTTACAGCCACATTTACAAGAAATTCTACCGATACCGAATACTCAGCAGAGAGTGTGTGCAGCCTGTCATAGAGCATGAGATCAGTAAGCTGAACCGTGAAATTCTCTTTTTCAAACATAGATTTCCTCCACCGTATCTAAATACAGGCACCCGAAACTGCTGCTGAACTATATAGCTGCAATCAATGTCGATAATGAAAGTATTATAAACACCGCCTCAACACTGTGGGTATGCTGTCAGCAGACTTTCTGAAGTTTTACTCTTGCCATCTATCTTCCAAACGACTATAATCGCGATAGATGGTTCATAAGGAGTAACTTATATGGAATCTAAAGAGCAAGATTTTCCTTTTTACTTACCACAGCTTGTCCCATCCCAGTTCATAGTACTTGGGGCAATATGCACTGCAAACCCCGGCCTTCTAAATCAGCAACTCAACAAATTTAAGAGTTTTGAAGATTTTTGGGAGCAAAACAAAGAGAGTATCATTCATAATCCTCTGCCCAAATATCTATTTGAACTGCTGGAAGCAAAAGGTCTCAGCCGGGCAGATGTTATTGTCAGAACTGGTTTGGATAAGGCCTATGCCTATCAAATCTTTGCGGGCATGAGAAATCCCTCCCGGGATAAATTGATCACAATGGCGTTCGGAATGAATCTCAGTGAGGATGAAACTCAGGAACTGCTCAGGCTTGCCGGCCACAGAGAATTATGGGTTAAAGATGAACGCGACGCACTGATTCTCTTTGCAATTCGGCATAGACTGTCCTTAGTGGACGTTCATACTGAGTTGGAACGTTATGGGCTTGATCCTTTGGCCACTCCCGTCAAGTAAGTGCTTCTATAGATTGTTCCCATCATGCTTTCCTCGCCTCTTTCTTAGTAAAGTAAACCTCTCCGTGCCGCTTACAAGCAGCACAGAGAGGTTTCTGTTATCATAATAAGAATATATACCTGCAAATGTTGCGCATACGGCCTTATTTGTTTACAATGTTAAGTGAAACAGGGGCCGAGGATGACAACTTCCCGCCCTGCTTTTTGGGCATACCGCACCGTTGCCGCCGTCCCGCCGCGCCGCTCCCCATTGTAGACAGCCAGCAGCAGACCAGCGGTCTCTACCAGCTGATGGTTCCGATCAAGCATACACCCGCTATAATATTCACGGCTCACATAGTCCACAGAATCGGCCTGGCCCAGAATAAAATGATACCGTTCCTGTGCTGAACCACTCCACCTGTCTGCCTGCCCCACATGGGGAAGGACCCAGCCGGGAACGTCAAACCGGGCAAGGAGAAGTCCTCCGAGAAAATAGATGGTGCCGTTGCCGCGGTGATAGCCCTGGACAGGGCTATCCGCTACGGCAACGACACCAGCGCCTCGACCTACGATGACCGGGGCATTTTGTTTATTTAACCGAATTTATCGTAAGCCAAGCACCTGAAATCCATGCCAAAGGTAGTCCGATAATTTCATCAGTTTCTCCATAATAATGTCAATCTCGATGGATTTATCTTGCCAGCCCTTTCCTTGGCCTAATTCTTTAATAGTTTCGCTGAGATAGGCATCGGGGTTTGCTACACGAAGTGAAGGTTCTGGTAACTCAAAATAGGGATCTTCGGCCTTCCGTTCGTAATATTTTTCCAGTTCCTCCTCAGTTGGTTCCAACCCTCTGTAGTCGCGTCCGATGTACATTACCGCCTGTACCACCTTGACCTGTTCTTCGTCCAAGGTGTTTAGAAAACGAAATAAGTCGCTTTGCCGTCGCTCCTCAAAATAATCATCAATTTCTACATCCGAAAGGTCTAACACCCCACAAGAGCTGTCTGCCCTTTCTTTCGCAAGGTAATTGCTTCGGGCAATACCTGCAAGTTCTTGAGTTTTGAACAGAATATCCATATTGTCCGCAACTTTGTATTGGTGTATTTGCGCCATGTTGCACCTCCTATTTGTTTTATGAGATTTTCATCCGCTACATATCATAGAGGAAGTAATTATACCACAGCACCATCCGCTTTCCAAGAGTGGACGGCGCTTTTCTTTTGTCCATTTTCATTAAGGAGTGTGATTTCTATGGGCTTTTCAGCAGTCTGTTCCATTCGCGGGACGCTCCCCAGAATCGTACCGCCGGGAGCGGCTACACTTCCGGCAAGGTCGTCACCGAGCGGGGCGCCATGCAGATGACGGTGGTATATTCCTGTGTCCGCATCTTGGCGGAGGCTGTGGCTGGCCTGCTGCTGAACCTCTACCGCTACACCGGGGATGGCGGCAAGGAAAAGACCATCGACCACCCGCTACATCTGATGTTCCATGACGAGCAAAACCCGGAAATGAGTTTCCTTGTGTTCCGGGAAACATCTGCTCCTCTGGGGCAACACCTATGCACAGATCATCTGCAACGGCAAGCTGTGTACAATCTTGGACTGTCGCTTGGAGGATATTGCCGAGTACGTCCCAGATCAGGACAATAACGAAATCCCCGTGCCGTAGTGGCACGGGGATTATTGTTTTGTCTTGCGGAATAAAAATGTATTGCTAATCGACATACAATGTGATATAATAGAGTTGAAAGGTGGTATTGATGATGGCAACAAAAACAGCGAATGTACTGGCCCGTGTGGAGCCTGATGTAAAAGAGCAGGCCGAGGCGATCATGGCAAAGCTGGGGGTTCCGGCATCAACTGTTATCAATATGCTCTACAAGCAGATTATTATGACAAGAAGCATCCCCTTTTCTCTGTCTGTCCCCAATGCGCCTATAGCTCGTGATGAAATGAATACTGCGGCTTTTGATGCCATGATGAGCGAAGGTTTGGCACAGGCTAAGGCCGGACAGGGGCTTTCTTTGGAAGATTCGTTTAGTTTGCTATATAAGGACGTGTAATATGGAGTATGAAGTAAAAGTAACCCCGTATGCGCTACGCCAAATGCGGGAGATTGTGCGGTATATTTCAACGACACTTCAATCGCCCGAAAATGCGACACGTTGGCTGAACACAATGAAGGGAGAATTGGCCGCCTTATCCTCTATGCCAGCCAGAATCCCCCTAACAGAAGAAGAACCTTGGCATAGCCAAGGCATACATAAGATGGTTGTGAAAAACTTCCTTGTGTACTTCTGGATTGATACTGATGATCTGCGTGTATGGGTTACTGGTGTAATCTATGGCCGACGCAGTCAGCGACAACAGTTGGAGCAAATGGAGATGCCGTAACGGTCCAGGCCGTTTCTTGGGCTGACTACTAATTGACTACTAACGTCACAAAACAATGCCCGCTGAGGCTTGCGTAGACACACGGGAATAGTTGGGATTCACGCGGATTTGGAAAATTTTCAACACTTTTGGGCAATAAAAAAGGGACCTGATCCCATTGGTAAGGATGAGGTCCCCAGTTCAAATCTGGGTAGCAGCTCCAGTGAAACCCGTTGTCCCGCAAGGGATAGCGGGTTTTTGTTATGCTTTGGCACAAGAATGGTACATCATAAAACCCATACAGAAACCCATACCGATAAGCGGCAAGAGCAGGTGAGAGTTACTTTTCGCCGGCCTTTTTCAGCGCCTCCCGGAAAATCTGGCTGGCACGCTTCATGCTTTCCTGGTCGGCGTGGGTATACATCCGAAGGGTGACGGCTTTGTCGCTGTGTCCCAGTTTCTCGGACACACTGGCAACATCGGCTCCATTAGTGATGGCAATGCTGGCAAAGGTGTGGCGCAGCTTGTGAGGATGGAGGCCAGACACGCCACACCACTTGGAGAACTTTTGCATATACCGGGCCGGGGACTGCGGATGCATGGGTTCCGGGCTGTTCTGCTGGGTAAAGACGTAGGTGCTGATGGCTTGGCTGGCCTGTTCAAGGCGGAGTTCCCGAAGCAGGGCGATGATTTCAGGATCAACGTCTATCGTTCGTACCTTTCCACTTTTAGGTGTGTCGAGGTAGATACCCTTTTGCGGGGTGTANCACAGGTTNCCGGCTATNGTNATCGTGTTNGCCTTGAAGTCGATGTTNTGCCATTGNAGNCCGCAGCACTCGCCCCGNCGNATNCCGGTGTCNATGAGNAGACGNAGNAGGACNCGCCANTTGAGNGGCTCANTTTCCAANGCGGCAAAGATNCGCTGGACTTCCTCNGTGGTGTANGCCTCNACNTCCTTTTCCTTGAGNTCNCCNTTGCGNGGNCTGGGNCGCTCNACCTTGTCCATGGGATTGNCNGTGANNACATCNCTCATATAGGCCATCTTNAANAGNCTGTGCAGGATGGTNTAGACCTTAACGCAGGTNGCATGGGCNTTGCCCTGGGANTGCATGGACANGAGCANGGNGGAAATATTGGNNGGNGTGATNTCNGGCATTTTNANNTCNCCCAGNGCNGGATAGATCCAATGGTTGAGNCTGCCCTGGTAGGCACANCGGCCGTTCTCNCTCATNGTNACGGCCTTNGTGGGCATNAANACNTCNTCNCCATATTTTTNNAGGGTNTGGATTTTTGCGGCNTCCCGNTTNTGCTGGAGGTCGCNTTCTTTTTTCTCAGCNCGGCTGANCACTTCGCCCTCATGACAGCGNCGNTCAAANTCAGACNGTTTCCTTTGNCNAGTGCNCGGTCNATGGCTTTNTGGCTCCANCCCTCNGGGGGATACCAGCGGGTGGTCAGGTANGATTTNCCGCGNCCACGGCTGACNCGGATNTCATAGAATACTTGTCCATCTTTTGTNGTTCGNTTGCGTGTTGATGCCATGAATACTCCTTTCTTTANTCAGGTGGGGCAGACNGCTCNCTTTGNTANGGNAGNTCGAAGGNTTNNCCAGTATTTNTTCTGGAATTGGNNGACCANATANTCNCCATAAGATATNANNTGNNCNAAAGANTTCATGTCAAGGCAGGATGCCANCTCTGCCAAGACNCGTATAGCGTGTATTTCCTTGCCGCAGTCCGCCATATTGAGCCGATACAACAGCGTGAGCAGCGTTTTAAGTTCGTACTCCTCAAAACCGCCATGGGTAAGGGTTTTGAGTACGATATAGCGATANGTTGAGCCTTCGCTGGCCACGCCATCTTGGAGGAGAGGGAGGATCTCATCCATTTTCTGCTCGCGCTCGGCAACGTCTTTCAGGATAAGTTCCCAACTCATCAGTTCATCCGGTGTGGTGCTCAGTGCGTCGGCCAATGGCTGCAGCATACTGGCCGGCATTTCAATGGCATCGCTCTCATAGCGGTAAATAGTGGCGCGGTTTTTGCCTACCTTGGCGGCCAGTTCGTCCACGGACAGGCCAAGTTCCTTGCGGCGTGCGCGGATCTTTTCTCCTGTGGTCATAGGTGCTTCCCCCTGTTTTGTGTTAGGGCCTTAGTATAACATGGAAGTTGCGGAAATGCAAGAAAAGAAAACATANAAAATAAAATTTTCAAATAACACAAAAATGGTGTTGACAGAATTGGAAAATAGAGGTATCATACAGGTATCGCAAATGCGCAACAACAGAATATATATTGCAACAATTTGTGAAATCAGAGGAAAGGAGATGATGCCTACGGTTCCATTCCAAAAGATTGCGGAAGCCTGTAAGACTACTGGCCTGTCCCAGTACTTCCTGCGGCAGGGTTGTAAAAACGGCACGGTTCCGCATATCAAGAGCGGCGGCGTGTATTACATTAATGTTCCGGCGCTGATGGAGACACTGGGTACAAAACAGAACGAGCGTTTGGGATATTAACATAGAGAAAACATAATTTCCAACAAAACACCGTGCGCCTGACGCATGGGGAAAGGAGGAACCTTATTGGACAAAGAGACAGCAAAACGGCTGAGAAAAGAGCATCCGAACTTTATGTCGCCAAAGGACGCTGCACCGTTCCTTGGAATGTCTGCTCGGAAGCTCTCGGAACTGGTGGCGGAAGGCCGGGCACCCTATCATCAGCTGGGCGGCAATATAGGCGTCACAAAGCGGATCGTTTTTATCTATACGGAACGGCTCATTGCTTATCTGAATGGCCAACCGCTGGAATAGATAATGTAAAGGCGAAAGGATGGTGGCTTTCAAAAGCACCATCCTTCCGGCGATTTTTGATAAGGAGGATATGAAAACGGCACAGAAACTACACATCAACCAGATCAATCTACTTTGGCATCTGGCGCTGTTCAATCTGCTGGATTACGAGAGTTGTCTGGAACTGTTGAAAACAGAAGCAAAAACTGACCGAACAGAGCTGTCCTATGCCTTTCGGCCTTTAACGAAAAACGGGTATGTCTCCAAGCGAAAGGATGGCTGCGTTTCGATTTTGGCAAAAGGCCGCGCACTGTTTCCGGAGCTTGAGCCGCTGATCTCAGCGGGTGGCGGAGAAGCGGAGCGCAAGCGGGTGATGGCAGTATCCCGTATGGCAATGTGGATGGAGAAACAGGGATTTCCGGCGATGGGAGAGCTGCCAGATGGACCTGGCATTTTCTTTATCCCTTCCGCTTGCTGGCGAAAGATCGCGCCTGGCATCTTATCGACAACCCGATTTGTGGGAATGCTGGTAGGCTGCCAGAAAAAGTTAGCGGTCTATGACATTGGTGATGGACATATGGAGTGGCAGGTACGGGCGGAAGGGTCGTTGTTCTATACGAAATATGGCAGTTACGAGACAAGGGCAACGGGGATGCTCATGGTTTGCAAAGAGGACAAAAGGGATGAGGTGGCACAGAATATCATTCGACAGACAATGTGGAGCCGGAAACAGCTCTTGTCTACGCATTGTTCCGAGCGAAGCAGGCCTGTCCGCTGGTCCCATGCCCCAATCAAACTGAAAGCGGAGTTTGAACACGTTTATCTGACAACGCCCCATCGGATTCAAAAAGACATCTGGTCAATTTTAAGGGAAGAAGGTATGATTCGTAGCCTGAGTGGCGAGGAAGGCTTGCAGCTTGGTGCCCAGAACACGGCAGACATTGAATTGTGGCCTCGGCGGCTGTTTGTCAGCCCGGCCACCGACCTACTGAAATATGTTCGCTTTTTCGCTGCTGTGAAGGATAGCTTAAGCAGCGGGGAACGATTTGAACAGTACGTAGAACAGATCCAGTATGAACTGTATGCTCCGGCAGGAGATAAAGCCATTGTGCATATGTACCCGGACGTGAATGAGGCAAAGGAGGAAGCAAAATTTATATTGATATAGAAAAGACGTTGAAAACGATTGAGCGGGATATTTTGAAAAATAGCGGCGCTGGCCTGCCCGAACTGAAGCGCGCCTATGGCCAGACACTTCGCTTGCAAAGTCAGATTCTCTCGCTGATTTATGACAGAGAAGCCTATGGATTTTCGGATGGACACGACCGTTTTTCCAAGGAAATGAGCAGAGGAGAAAACAGAAGGGGCGCTGTCACATTGATAATCCAGGAACCGCTGCCGTCTATGAAACGGCTGACCGAGGCGATTGAGGAACACTGGAAAGCAATGCTTCATGAAGCCGTCAAAGAGGCAGCTCGACAGGATCAGCTTCCGTATTTTGAGAAAGCCTTTGTGCAAATTGAGATTGTTACCCCCAGGGGGAGCGACAACGCGAAGCTGTGGGACACCTCGAATCGGGCAATCAATGTCATCATAAATAACCTGAAGGGTATCTTTTTTGAGGATGACAACATGGAACACATGGCCTTCTCGGTTGTGGGGAAGTGGGGAAAGAAGGGGGTCACGACGATACGGATTTCGGAGCTAAGTGAGGCCGAAATCAACCAAATGTCGGATTAGAAGCAGGCATTTCCATGAGCGTTGGAAAACATCATGGAGACGTAGGGAAATTAAGCGGAGCGATGTTGCGGAGTGCGTTGGTGTGTTATGGTATGCGCTGGAATGATGAATAAATCTGCCATAGAAGAAAGTCATTTCAGAGGGGTTCTGTGAGGAGATTCTGCGGGAATGGAAGCGACGAACAGAACGAATCTAAAGGGTCGGAAAGAACGGTTGCGTCGGGGGTCGACACAACTGTTCTTTCCGACCTAAACTGTTGTACATTGAGTGGGGTTAAGAGGTTACTTGCAGAAATCCAGGAAATAGAGTGCTGTTTTTTGTAAACACTGGAGCAATCCAGTACTAAAAATTTCTTTGGATTTCGATATCTCCTGCACTGTGTTTGGATAAAGCAATTTGGGGTATAATCCGCGACCACGATGAGGAGTGGACGTGCTGGTTCACGATGGCTGAATTTTTCCTTCTTTCGAACTGCGTTCTTGACAGGACGTGTTTTAGTTAGTATACTCTAATTGTAGTTAGNGATGGTTAATCACTGCCCTGCCGCGTCTGGAGGGCGCTTTTTTGACGGGGAAGGTTAGCTGGCGCTAATATACCAGACGGGAGAAGGGGTACAACCTATGATGATCAACAAGCGGCTGATCGGCACGGTCAGTGAGAGCAAGAAATACGTGGCGGGGAATGTAGCCTTTCAGTGGTGCTCCCTGGCGGCCAACATTGCCATGATGACGGCGGTCACTGGTCTGCTGGCAGCGCTGTACGAGGGTTCGGCAGGCTCCGGGCGGCTGTGGGGGACGGCGGCGGTGGCGCTTGCCGCTGTGGCAGTCCGCTTTGCCTGTACCGTTGGCGCGTCCCGGATGGGTTATCTGTCCTCCAAGACGGTGAANAAGACCNTGCGGGAACAGNTTTACGGCAAACTCCTGCGCCTGGGTGCCTCCTATAAGGAGCAGGTCAGCACCTCCGAGGTGGTGCAGGTNGCGGTNGANGGNGTNGACCAGCTGGAAACCTATTTTGGCGCGTATCTGCCCCAGTTTTTCTACGCCATGCTGGCCCCGCTGACACTGTTCATTTACCTCAGCTTTGTCAGTCTGCCCGCCGCCGTGGTGCTGCTGATCTGTGTGCCGCTGATTCCGGTGGCCATCGCGGCGGTGCAGACCTGGGCGAAAAAGCTACTTTCCAAGTACTGGGGGCAGTATACGGCGCTGGGNGANACCTTTTTGGAGAATTTGCAGGGCNTGACCACNNTGAAGATTTANCAGTCGGACGAGTTCAAGCAGGACGAGATGAACCGGGAGGCGGAGAAGTTCCGCAAGATCACCATGAANGTGCTCACCATGCAGCTCAANTCCATCACNATCATGGANCTCATCGCCTACGGCGGCGCGGCCCTGGGNGTGGTGATGGCGGNNACNCANTTNCGGGCGGGNAAGGTGNCGCTGGCGGGNTGNCTGCTCATNATNCTGCTGTCGGCGGATTTNTTCATNCCCATGCGNCAGNTGGGCTCNTTNTTCCANATCGCCATGAACGGNATGGCGGCCAGCGACAAAATTTTCCGNCTCCTCGACCTGNCCGANCCNNCCCANGGNNNNCAGNCTGTNCCGNNGGANCGCTCCATNCAATGCAANGGCNTNCGNTTCTCCTANGANNAAGATCGGGANGTNCTCCACNGTATNNNCCTGNATTTNCCCATGGGCAGCTTCACCGCCATNGTNGGCGANTCCGGCTGCGGCAAGAGCACNGTGGCCNGNATCCTNATGGGACGCAANAAGGGNTANNGCGGNTCGNTGACCATCGGCGGCGTGGAGCTGTCCGANATNTCCGAAGCCAGNCTGATGGAACACGTCACCTATATCAGCCACCAGAGCTACATTTTCAAGGGNACCGTNCGGGANAANCTGCTNNTGGGCAGNCCCNCNGCATCGGACGNNGAANTGTGGGNNGCNNTGGANCGGGTNAACCTGGCGGACTTNCTGCNCGGGGAAAAGGGCCTGGACACCCCGCTGGCNGAGCGGGGCGGGAACCTGTCCGGCGGNCAGNGCCANCGGCTGGCCCTGGCNCGGGCNNTGCTCCACGACAGNCCGGTGTACATCTTNGANGANGCCACCTCCAACATCGACGTNGAGAGCGAGAACGACATCATGGCGCAGATCCACACACTGGCNAAAANNAAAACNGTNATTNTGATCTCCCANCGGCTGGCAAACGTGGNNGGAGCNGACCGCATCTACGTCATGGANCACGGCTCGGTAGNGGAGCACGGCGCCCANGAGGAGCTTTTGGAGAAAANCGGGCNGTATGCCGNGCTNTGGAACGCCCAGCAGAGNTTGGAGAANTACGGNAAGGATGGNGNNNCCGCATGAAACGCAGAAGCGGATTTGNGGTNATGGCNCGGCTNNTNGGNCTGGTGNNNCCNCTGGCNGGATTCATGNTNCTNGCCATTTTGATGGGACTGATCGGCCANCTGTGCGCNGCNTTTATCACNATTTTNGGCGGGTACGCGGNGCTGTCTGTGCTGGNCTTCGNCNCACCNCTGGGGCTGACATCGCTGTTTGTGTGCGTGGGCGCATTTGCTTTGGTGCGGGGCGTTCTGCGGTATGCCGAACAGGCCTGCAACCACTTCATCGCGTTCAANCTGCTNGCNCTCATCCGGGANAGGGTGTTCCGGGCNNTGCGGCGGCTGTGTCCCGCCAAACTGGAGGGCCGCGACCGGGGNGACCTCATCTCCATCATCACCTCCGANATCGANCTGNTGGAGGTNTTCTATGCCCANACCATCTCCCCCATCGCCATAGCGGCACTGTTCACCGTCATTTTGTGCCTGTTCATCGGCTCCTTCCACTGGGCGCTGGGTCTGCTGGCGCTGGCCGCATACATCACAGTGGGCGTCATCGTTCCGCTGGCCACATCCAGGCTCAGCGGAGATGACGGGCTGAAATTCCGCACTAAGTCCGGCGAGCTCAGCGCCTTTGTGCTGGACAGCCTGCGAGGTCTGCCCGAGACCATCCAGTACGGACAGGGGACGGCGCGGCTGGCCGAGATGAACGCCCACACCGATGCGCTATCCCAGGATGAGGCCCGGATGAAGCGCACCGCAGGCGTGAGCCTTGCGTCCGC
>JAAVHT010000046.1:12791-29017 GCA_014799565.1 Clostridiales bacterium | reverse complement strand
CTTTGTCAAGGTCAATGTCAAGATGTACAAACCACAACGTCGCTTTTTGGCACTTTTGTCCAGGAAAATAGGGGGATCAGCTCCTTGGCTTGCGCACTTTGCGGCTTGTCCAAAAGCCCCGCGTACCAGGCCAGCAGACCGGTCAGCTCCTCCGCCGTATACCGCTCCCGCAGCGCGCCCATATCCAGGTCGTGGTCACGTTTTGCCAGCCGCCGTCCGTCGGGAGCCAGCAGCAGCGGCGTGTGGAAAAACCGGGGCGGCTCATAGCCCAGCACCTGATGGAGCCACACCTGCCGGGGCGCGGAGCACAGCAGATCCCGCCCCCGCACCACGTGGTTCACCCCCATCAGCGCGTCATCCACCACCACCGCAAGCTGATAAGCAAACACCCCGTCCGACCGGCGAACGATGAAGTCCCCGCAGTCATGGGCCAGGTTTTCCGTATATGTGCCGCAGTTCCCATCTTCCAGGGTGACCTCTAAATCAGGACACCGCACCCGCCATGCCGGGCGGCGGCCTGACCGCTCCAGCTCCGCCCGCTCAGAGGCGGTCAGACGGAAGCACTGCCCGCTATACACCACCGCGCCGTCATCCCGGTGGGGGGCGGAGGCGGCCATGCGCTCCGACCGGGTGCAGTAGCAGGGGTAGATCAGCCCCTTTTCCTCCAAAACGCGGAACGCTTCCTCATAATAGGCGGTGCGGCGGCTCTGCATATAGTCCGGCTCCAGCCCACCTTCGTCCCAGTCCAGCCCCAGCCAGCGCAGATCATCCATGAGCTGACCAGCAAATTCCACGCTGGTGCGCTGGGTGTCCAAATCCTCGATGCGCAGCACCAGCTCTCCCCCGCTGCTGCGCACGTCCAGCCACGCCAGCAGCGCCGCCAGCAAATTGCCTAAATGCATCCGCCCGCTGGGAGTGGGGGCAAAGCGCCCTCTTACTGTCACCGATCCTCCCCCCCTGTCAGTCAAAAAATGTGAGCTGGCGGTCTCCATAGCCCAGGGTGGCCGCCCGGATGATGGATTTCATGTCGTACAAAATACCCCGCTCCCGGCAGGCGGCGGAGAACACATTCCACAGAGCCTTGGCCCTTGGGCTGACGCACTGATAGCGGTCGCCATACTGCCGCAGATACCGCTCTTTCAACCCCTGGCCGGGAAATGCCCGCTCCAGGCCGTCCAGGAAATACTCCCGCTGGCCCTGCCGCATGGTGACGCCGAAGGCGGGGTAAATAAACCTTGCGCCGGCCTGAGCCGCTCCCTCCACCACAGCAAGCACTCCTTGGTCGCTGTCCTCCAGGAAAGGCAGCACCGGCATGAGCAGCACCCCGGCAAAGAGCCCCGCCCCGCTCAATTTCTCCAGCGCCGCCAGACGGCGGCTGGGCGGGGGCGCGTGGGGTTCGATTTTCGCCGCCAGGGCGTTGTCCGCCGTGGTGACGGTGAGCTTGCAAATCACCGGGGAGTGGCTTTGGATCGACGACAAAATGTCCATATCCCGGACGATCAGATCGCTTTTGGTGGCGATGGCCACGCCGCAGTCATAGGCGTCAATGAGCTCCAGCGAGTGCCGGGTAAGCTCCAGCTCCTTCTCAAAGGGATTGTACGGATCGCTCATTGCCCCCATACTGATGAACGCGGGCCGCACCTTCCGGGCCAAGTCGCCCCGGAGGATGCGCAAGGCGTCCGCTTTGGCCCGCACCTTGTCGAACTCCCCGATCTGGTAGCAGTCGCTGCGGCTGTCGCAGTACAGACAGCCATGGCAGCAGCCTCGATAGATGTTCATAGTGTGGTCGGTGCCAAACCACTCGGTAGAACGGCTGCGGTGGAGCAGATGCTTGGCAGGTATGTATTCCATGTCCGCAGCCTCCCTCCTGCTGTCAGTCTGAATTATTTTGCCGGATAGGCGCAAACCCCTCCCGGCCAGCAGTCGGGAGGGGCATATGTTACCTTTTATTGAAAATGCGGAAGATGTCGTCGAAGGGATCGTCCTCCACCTGCTCGGCGGTGGACTCGGACAGGGGCTTGGGGGGCGTGATGGGGCCCACTCCGGCAGGGACAAACTTGGGCCTGTCCTCCTGCACAGCCTGGGGTTTCGCAGCCTGGGCCGCCGCTTGAGCGGACTGCTCCCCCTCCTTCTCGGGGACGGGGTTGTCCACCTCGCCGAAGCCGGTGGCGATGACGGTGACCCGCAACTCGTCCTCCAGCGTGTCGTCGAAGGCGGTGCCCATCATGAACAGCGCGTCCGGATCGGCCACCTGCTTGACCATCTCGGCGGCCTGCTCCACCTCCTCCAGTCCCATATCCATGGGCCCAGTGATGTTGACGATGATACCCTTGGCTCCCTGGATGGAAGTCTCCAGCAGGGGGCTGTTGATGGCGATGCGGGTGGCCTCCTCCGCCTTATTCTTGCCCGCGGCACGGCCCACGCCCATGTGGGCCAGCCCCGCGTCCTTCATGACGGCGGTGACGTCGGCAAAGTCCAGGTTGATGAGGCCGGTGGTCTTGATCAGGTCGGAGATGGACTGCACCGCCTGGCGCAGCACATCATCGGCGATGGCAAAGGCGTTGGCAAAGGTGATCTTCTCGTCCGTAGCGTACTGGAGCCGGTCGTTGGGGATGATGACCAGGGAATCCACCTTCTGCCGCAGCTCCTCAATGCCCCGGGCGGCCTGCTCCATGCGGCGGCGGCCCTCAAAATTGAAGGGCTTGGTGACCACACCCACGGTGAGGATGCCCTTCTCCTTGGCGATCTCCGCCACCACAGGGGCCGCGCCGGTGCCGGTGCCGCCCCCCATGCCGGCGGTGACGAACACCATGTCCGCCCCCTCCAGCAGCGCGGTGATCTGCTCCTTGCTCTCCTTGGCGGACTCACGGCCCACCTCGGGATTGGCTCCCGCGCCCTTGCCGCCGGTCAGCTTTTCGCCAATGGCCAGCTTCTGGGTGGCCTCGGAGGCATTGAGGCACTGGCGGTCGGTGTTCACCGCGACAAACTCCACGCCCTGCATTCCCGAGCGAACCATGCGGTTGACCACGTTATTGCCGCCACCGCCTACGCCAATGACCTTTAATACGTCCTCGTGGCTGGCGGCAGAATCCATTACAAATGCCATCCTGTGACCCTCCTATGTAAAACCAGTGATAGTAAATGATATCGGGCATAAAACTACATCTTGTTGTATTGTACGCTTTTTTCCCCCATCGGTCAATAGAAAATCGCAGTTTTTTGCCGCCGGATCAAAACTTAAGTTTAATCCGAGCGGAAGTAGGCCTTCCCTTCGGCGACGGTCAGATCCAGCACGCCGCCCTGCCCCTCCTGGAGCTTGCCTTCCTCCAGGCCCTGGGTCAGCGCGCTGCGGGCCAGCTGGATATAGTACTCAAAATCCCCGCCCCGGGGCAGACGCAGGCGGTAAATGCCGTAATCCAGCGTCATGGAGATGGCGGAGCTGCAGTCCAGGGCCGTACAGTCGCCCAGCATCCCATTGCTCTCCAGCACGGCCAGCAGCTGCTTCACATAGTCCAGCGTGAGGCTCTCCTCCTCCGCCGTCTGGAGCATCCCTCCGGCGTAAGGCCCTGCCGCCGTCAGCCCGGTGATCTGAATGGCCTGGATGGTGCCGTTGTCCTTCTCCAGCAGCTTGCCCTGGGCGGAGATGAGCCAGCGCCCCTCGGCGCTGTCCACCGACGCCGCCGCCACCCGCTCCGTCACCCGGATGACCAGCCTATCCGGATAGGCCCGCTGGAGCGCCACCCCTTCCACATAGGGCAGCTGGGTGCGGATGGCCGCCGACACCCGGCTTCCGGACAGGGCGATGAGGTTGTCGCCCGTCTTGACACCGGACGCCTCGATGATCTCCTCGGCGGTATAGCGCACATTGCCCGCCACCTCAATGGTATTGACCCGGAAAAAAACCACGCAGGCCACGATGATCGCCGCGGCAACCAGCAGGATGGACAGCACTTTATAGAGGCCGCCAAACCGGCCCCGCCGTCTTTTCGGCCTGCTGTGTCTGCGCTGTCGTGCCACGGTTATCACCTCTGATCTGATCTATCTGTACAGTGTTGTCACGCCTCCCGGCGCTCGACCCGCGCCCCCAGGGCGCGCAGCATCTCCTCCAGCCCCTCGTAGCCTCGGTCAATGTGGTTCAGGCCGGACAGGACGGTGGTGCCCTCCGCGCCCAGCGCCGCCGCAGCCAGCGCGCCGCCGCCCCGCAGATCGGAAGCCTCCACCTTGGCCCCATGCAGCCGCTCCACCCCCCGCACCAGAGCCACCCGGCCCTCGGTGGTGATATCCGCGCCCATGCGGATGAGTTCAGGGACATGGCGGTAACGGCTGTCAAACATGGTCTCCACAAACAGGGTACAGCCTTGGGACGCCGCCAGCGCCGCCATAACGGGGGCCTGGGCATCGGTGGGGAATCCGGGATAGGGGGCCGTGCGGATCGTGGGGACACCCTTCAGCGGCGTGTCCCGATCCCGGGCCAGCTCTACATATTCCAGCCTGCTCTCCACCCGGCACCCCGCCTGGTGGAACACGGACAGGACAGTGGCCAGGTGCCGCCAGTCCACCCCGCTCAGGCGCACCCGGCCTCCTGCTGCCGCCGCGGCGGACAGCAAAGTGGCCGCCACGATGCGGTCGCCCATGACGGTGTACTCCCCGCCGGACAGGGGCCTGCCCCCCTCCACAGTGATGGTGGAGCTGCCCGCCCCCCGGACATTGGCCCCCAGACTGTTGAGGAAGCTCTGGAGATCGCCAATCTCCGGCTCACGGGCGGCGTTGGTAATGGTAGTAGGGCCAACGGCTCCCACGGCGCACAGCATGGCGTTTTCCGTGGCCCCAACGCTGGGCAGGGCCAGTTGAACCTCGCCCCCCAGGGGACTGCCCAGGCAGTGGATGCCCCGGTTCTCGCTCACTTCGCACCCCATGGCCCGGATGGCGTTGAGATGCAGATCGATGGGCCGGGGGCCCAGCTCACATCCGCCGGGATAGGTCAGGTGAGCCTCTCCCGTCCGGGCCAGCAGCGGGCCCAGGAAGATAATGGACGAACGCATGGCCCGCATCTGCTCCTCCGAGATGGAGCTTCCCGCCGCCCCAACGGGATCTACGGTAATGGTGTGCCCCTTCTGCTCCACCCGGCATCCCAGATGCCGCAGAATACCCAGCGCGGAGGTCACGTCGGTGAGCTGCGGGCAGTTGTGGAGCGTCACCGGCCCCCGCGCCAGCAGGCAGGCCGCGAGTATCGGCAGTACGCTGTTTTTCGCCCCATGTACCGTCAATTCACCCTCCAGCGGCGTTCCACCCCGAAGATACATCACACTCATGGCAAAGCCTCCCCATAGAAAGAAATCTCCTTTCATCCTATGCGGAGGGGCCCACCTCTGTTATTTCAGCAGCGCCATAAGGTTTTTGTAGATGTCCTGGGCCGCGTGGGGCGCTGCCAGCTCCTTGAGCGCCTTCCCCATGGCCGCCCGACGGGTTCCGTCGGCCAGTAGGTCCATAGCCGCGTCGTAAAGGCCCTGGCCGGTGCAGTCCTTTTCCTCGATCAGCACTGCCCCGCCCCGGTCGGCCAGCACCTTGGCGTTTTTGTACTGGTGGTTGGCCGCCACAAAGGGGGACGGCACCAAAATGGCGGGCTTGCCCAGGGCGGTCAGCTCCCCGATGGTGGACGCTCCCGCCCGGCAGATGACCAGGTCGGCGGCGGCCATCACCACCGGCATATTGTCGATGTAGGGCCGGATCTCGCTGTCGGACACCTGGATCCCCCGTTTTTTCAGTTCGCCGGGCATTTCGTCTATATCCCGCCCGGCGGCATGGATGTAGTGGAACCGGCGGCCCTCCGCCGCCCAGCGCTCCACGAGATCCACCGTACGCTCGCTCATGTGCCCCGCCCCCTGAGAGCCCCAGAAGGAAATCACCAGCGGCTGGCTGTCCGTCAAGCCCAGCTCCAGCCGGGCCTGCTCCCGGTTCAGGGAAAAGAACTCGCTCCGGACGGGGGTTCCGGTGACGGCCACCTTCTTGGCGTCCTTATAGTACGCCGCCGCTTCCGGGAAGCCCACCATGACAAGATCCACTTGATTGGCCAGCGTCCGGGTGGTGAGCCCCGGATATGCATTGGACTCGTGAAGCGCGCAGGGAATATGCCGCCGCGCCGCCTCATGGACAGCGGGATAGGAGGCGTAGCCCCCTGTGCCCACCACCAGATCAGGCTTAAACTTTTTGAGGATCGTCGACGCCTCGCGCTGGCCCACCGGCAGCTTGAAGGCGCTGCTCACGTTGTGCTTGAGCACCTTCCAGCTCCAACTGCGCTCAAAGGTGGAAACCTTTACTTTCTCGATGGGATAGCCCGCCTGGGTGACCAGCCGCTGCTCCATCCCCCGCTCCGCGCCCACAAACAGGATCTCACAGCCGGGATGATGAAGTTTGAACTGCTGGGCTACCGCCAGGGCGGGATTCACATGGCCTGCCGAGCCGCCGCAGGTAAATATCACTCTCACATGGGTTCCTCCTACTCCGCCTTTGGGGCGGCAATCTGTCTTGAGACGCTCAATACCATGCCCATTTCCGCAAGCTGGATGGCCAAAGCCGTGCCTCCGTAGCTGAAAAACGGCAGGGAGATGCCCGTGGGGGGCAGAAAGCCGGTGACCACGCCGATGTTAAAAAAGGTCTGCATTCCCATCAAAGTGGTAATGCCCACAATGAGCAGCGTCCCGAACCGATCCCGGGCGTGGAGGGCCAGCCAGTAGCCCCGGATGATGAGCAGGGCAAACAGCGCCATGATGATAATGGCCCCAACCATACCCAGCTCCTCACAGACAATGGAGAAGATATAGTCATTGTGTTCCTCCGGGAGAAACAGGTACTTCTGCCGGCTATTTCCCAACCCCACGCCCAAAAGCCCGCCGGAGCCGATGGCAATTTGGGACTGGATGGGCTGGAAGCCGTCTCCCCTGGGATCGCTGAAGGGATCCTGCCAGATCTCGATACGGGCGGTCATGTACTCTGTCTGGGTGATGATAAACCACAGCACCGCCCCTACCGCTGTCCCTCCAATGGCAAACCAGCCCAGCGAGACGCCAGAGGCGAACAGCACCGAGGCCGCGGCTACCACCACCAGAATCATGGCGGACATATGGTGCTGCAGACCGATGATACCCAGCACCACCACCAGCACCACACCATATGGGATCAGCTCCAGCAGGCCGATGTGATCCAGCCGCGCCGCCATCCGGCCTGTGAAGGTGCGCTTGCTCCATTTTTTCGGCGGGCCGAGCTGGCTGTTCCGCTTGGACAGCCTGGCGGCAAAAAACATGATGACGCCCACCTTGGCGATTTCCGAGGGCTGGAACCGGATGGGGCCAATCTTGACCCACCGCAGTGCGCCGCCGCCCGACCGGCCAAAATAGGGGACAAACACCAGTGCCATCAGCACGATAGACGCGCCCAGCACAAACACAGACATCCAGCGGAAATGCTGGTAGTCAATTTTGGAAATGACGAACATGGCGATCACGCCCAGTACCGCAAAGCCAAACTGCCGCTTGAAGTAATACAGCGGGTCGCCTTTGGTGTCCACGGCGGCATCCAGATTATACATGGCGGAGGCATAGGAGGCGGACAGCACCATGATGAGGCCGATGGCCACCAGCAGCATCACCAGGGCCAGGAAGGGCAGGTCGATGGGGCCCCGGGCCAGCTGCTGTTCAATGGTCAGGTCGCGCTTGGCCTTTTTTCGCATGGTAACCCCCTCCTTTGCCAGAAAGTAGATTTACTGTTGTCGCGCTTCGAAGCGCTCAGATTGTGTACCACCGATACATGACCCCGACAAACGCCAGCAGGCAGAACGCCACGGTGATGCCTGTGAAGGTGAGCACAATGCGCACCTCGCTCCACCCGCCCAGCTCCAGGTGATGATGGAGGGGGGCCATGCGGAAAATGCGTTTGCCGTGAGTGAGCTTGAAATAGCCCACCTGGATGATGTCGCTCATGGTCTCAGCGATATAGATGATCCCCACGGGCACCAGCACCAGGGGCGCGTCCAGGGCAAAGGCCATGCCGCACACCGCGCCCCCCAGAAACAGGGAGCCGGTGTCCCCCATGAACACCTTGGCGGGGTGGAAATTATACACCAGGAAGCCCAGCAGGCCCCCCGCCAGCGCCCCGGCAAACACGCCCACCGCGCCGAATTTCCACCAATGGGACAGCACCGCGAAAAATACCGACACCGCCAGAGTCACCGACCCGGCCAGGCCGTCCAGCCCGTCGGTGAGGTTGACCGCATTGACACAGCCCACCATGACAAAGGCGGCAAACACCAGGTACAGCCCCCAGGGCAGGGGCACAGTGGTGTTAATAAAGGGGATATACAGGTTGGGACTGAGGTGGTGGCTTTGCCGCAGCAGCGCCAGGAACGCGATGGCCGCCGCCAGCTGGAGCAAAAACTTCCACCCAGCGGTGAGGCCGGTATTCTCGTGCTTACGGATCTTGGCGAAGTCGTCCACAAACCCGATGGCCCCGCATACCAGGGCGAAGCCCAGCACAAACACCGCCTGCCAGCTTCCCTCCGCCATATCCTGCCAGCCAAAGGCAATGACCGCCACGATCACCGCCAGGATGAACATGATGCCCCCCATGGTGGGCGTACCCTCTTTGATCTTATGCCAGTTGGGGCCGATCTCCTTGATGGACTGGCCCGCGTGCAGGGCCCGCAGGGCGGGGATCAGGAACCATCCCACCACCACCGAGATCACAAAGGCGGTCAGCGCCGCCAGCAGTATCCGCGTCATAATTTTTCCTCCATACTCTCTTTCGTATTTTCCGTTCTCTTTTCCTTCAGCCGTTCAGCCGGGCCGCAGCCTCGCCCAGCGGCACGCCCAGTGCCAGCGCCCCCGCCAGGGCGGCCAGGTGGTCGTACAATCGGGGCTCCTGCCCCGCGCTCACCCGCACCCGGGTCAGCTCCCCACAAGCGGTCAAAGCCTCGAACTCCAGCCGTTCCCCCCGGAGGCGCACATTTTTGGCGGTGAGATCCGCCTGGGGCCGCCCGTCGGAGTAGGCGTATACCGTTCCCGGCATGGCCCGCGCCAGCCGGCGCCCCTCCGGATCGTCCAGCCCCACAATGGTCACATCCGCCCTGCGGGACAGCGCCCACCGGGCCGCGGCGCAGCCGCTCAGCGTCCCTTGGACGGGCTGGTCGAAGTTCTCCACCACCACCGCGCGGCAGCGCCCCTCATAGAGCGCCGCCTGGCAGGGAGTCAGCTCCACCACCGGGTGGGGCAGCAGCCTGCGCAGCAGCCGCGCCGTCAGCGTGCCGCCCCGGCCCACCACCGCCACGGGGGTCTCTATCCTACCCATTAAGGTCGCCATACGCAACACTACTCACAAACCGCACCTCCACCACGGTACCCGGGGATACCATCGTTCCCGCGCCTACCGACTGGGCGGCCATCACCACGGTCGGGTCAGTGTAGTCCACCACGCCGGTGGCCCGCATGAACAGGCCCGTCTCCTCCAGCTTGGACTTAGCCGCTGTGGGGCTCATGCCCGAGAGGTCGGGGGTCTCTACCTGGGCGTTGGGGACCTCATCCCCCAGATACAGGATCACATTGGAGCCGCCGGGAATGGACACGCCGGCGGAGGGCACCTGGTGAGTGACGGTATTGCCCGTACCTATGGTGCGGCACTCAAAGCCCGAGTTTTGAATGATGGTTTTGGCCACCGTCAACTCATTACCCACCACGTAGGGCATGAGGGTATCGGCTCCCGCCAGCTCGTCGCCGGAATACTGCTTCTCAATGCCCATGTAGTCCAGGATGTCGGCGATGAGCGCCCCCGCCATGGGGGCGGCGATGTTGCCGCCGCTGATATAGGTTCCGCCGGCAGTGTAGCTGGAGCCCGGCCCGGAACGCTTGGGTGTGTCGTACACCACCAGCACCAGCACCTGGGGATCGTCCGCCGGGGCAAAGCCCATGAAGGAGCACATGACGTCGTTATTGTAGCCCGGATCGTTCTTCCGGTCCAGCAGCTCGGACGTACCCGTTTTGCCGCCGATGCGGTAGCCGATCTGATAGGCGTTATGGCCGGAGTCGTTGGCGACCACGCTCTCCAGGATGCCCCGCATTTTTTCAGAGGTGGACTCGCTGATGACCTGGCGCACCTCCTGAACCTCGTGGTAGAACACGGTGTTATTGTCCCCATCGGTGATGGTCTGCACCACGTAGGGCTGGAGCAGGTGCCCGCCGTTGATGACGGCGGCAAAGGCGGTGATCATCTCCAGGGGGGTGACCTTGAAACGCTGGCCAAAGGAGCTGGTGGCCAGCTCCAGCGACGCGTTGATGCTCTTAAAATGATCCTCCGTCCAGAAGATGCCCTTCTCCTCTCCGCTCAGGTCGATGCCAGTCTTCTCCCGCAAGCCAAAATCATTCCAATACTTCCAGGTGGTCTCCGCCCCGATCTGCTCCGCGATGTCCATCAGCGCCACGTTGCAGGAGTTGCCCACCGCCTTGGTCAGATCCTGCTCCCCGTGGCCGCCCTTTTTATGGCAGCTGATGGGGTCATTTACGCCCGGAAACTTTTTGGCGCCGCCGCAGTAGTAAGTGCTGTCCAGGGAGATGATGCCCTCCTCCAGTCCGATGGCCACTGTGATGGGCTTGAATACCGACCCGGGCTCATAGGTCTCGTCCAGGGTGCGGTTGCGCATCTGCTTGTTCCAGGCGGCTTTCCAGGCGTCGTTGGCCTCCTGGCTGTCGTCGCCGTACTCCGCCGCCACCTCGTCCACCTGGGCCTGCAGATCCTCGCTGAGGATGGTCCCCCAATCGTTGGGGTCGAAATCCGGGCTGCTGGCCATGGCCAGCACCGCCCCGGTCTGGGGGTCGATGGCCAGGCCAAACGCGCCGGCCTGCACGTCGTAGGTCTCGATGCCCTCGGTCAAGGTCTGCTCCAGCATGGCCTGGATGCGCTCGTCGATGGTAAGGTAGACATTATAGCCGTTCTGGGCGTCAAAATACATCTCGTAGCCGGAGATCATATCCTGGCTGCGCCCGTTGATGGAGGTAACCACCCGGCCCAGCTCGCCGGACAGCGCGTCCTCATACCCCAGCTCGACGCCCGACTTCCCCACCTTGTTGTCGCCGCTGGTCTCGGTCTGGCCCATATAGCCCAGCACATGGGAAGCTATGGAGGAATAGGGATAATACCGCTTACTGTTGGGGGTGATCTGCAGTCCGGCGGACAGCTTATTCTTGCTGATGAACTCCCGCGCCTTCTCCGCGTCCTCCTCCTCCAACTCGGTGTACAGCTCTACATAGGCGCTTTTCGTGTTCTCGATCCGCGTCCACAACCGCTCTTCATCGTAGCCGAACAGATCCACGATGCCGTCCACGATGGTCTTGCGCAGGCTGTACAGCGCCTGCTCATAGGCGGCCTCGTCCAGCTTGCCGTCCTCATCCGTGTATTTGTCCTTGCTGACGGAACCGTAGACGCCATTGGGATTCAGGATCAGCTTGTAGACTGTGGCGGACATGGCCAAGGTGCGGCCCTCCCGGTCGTAAATGGCGCCCCGGCTGGCGGCCACAGACACACTTTTGGTCTGCTGATTGGCCGCCCGCTCCTCCCATTGGCTGTGCTCCACGATCTGGAGCTTGTAGAGCTGGCCGATGAGGGGGAGAAAAATGCCGATGCCCAGCACCACCATCAGGAAGATGGTGCGCCGGAACAGACTTCTGTTGTTTTTGCCCTCCGAGCGGCGGGGCTTGTGGTCTGCGTTCTGCATAGGGCTTCGCTCCTGCTTCTTCGATATCATAGGGCTTATGGGAGAAGGGCGCGGGAAGCCAGTGCATTCCTCACGCCCCTCCTATCTCTTTATGGGTCAATGTATGTGCGGGGACAGGCTCCTTATGACAGCAGGCCGGCGAAAAAACGCTCCGCCCGCTGGAGCATACCGGACAGGCCCTCCCCCGCGCCGTCATAGTACACCACGTTATCCTCGGTGGACAAGTCGAGATACACCGTCTGCCCAGTCCCGGGCTTGATCATGGTGCCGTCAGACAGGAACTGCTTCTCGATGGCCTCCAGGTCGTACACCAGCTCATATTTGGCCAAGAGCGTCCGGTTCTCGTCCTGGAGGTTGGCCAGCTCGTCGCGCAGCTTCACAATGTCGTTGTTGGCGGTGGCCAGCTGGGCGCAGCTCATCACCAGCAGCAGCGCGCAGGCCAGCACGGCAAACAGCCCCACCACGGCAAAGGGAGCCACCGCGCCCTGGGGGCGAACCTGTATGCTGGGACGTACCGCCGGACGCCTGCGGGGGCGAACCTGGGGACGGCGCCGGGGCTCCTGGCGTCGGACAGTATTGCCCTGTATCCGCTCCTTCCGGGCCGGTTCGCGGATAGGCTCCTGCTCAAACTCCGGCTGGTAGGCCACGCTGCCGTAGGTGCGATATCTCCTTGTGTTGTTCCTGCGCTCAGTTGCCATAGAGCATCCTCCTTCTGGGGCCAGGGCCTGCCTGCGGGCAGGTTGGGCGCGTTCCGTGCGCCGGCCCATCCGGGAGAATCAGTTCCCCCGGATGCCCCCTCCGCTCTCCGAGGGGAATCTTTGTCATAATTTCTCCGCGATCCGCAATTTCGCGCTGCGGGCACGGGGATTTTCGTTCAGCTCTCTCTCATCCGCCACAATGGGCCGTTTGCCGATCAGCTTCACCTTGGGCGTCTTGCCGCACACACACACTGGGAAATCCGGCGGACAGGTGCAGCCCTTTGCCCAGCCGGCGTAGGCGGTCTTGACCAATCTGTCCTCCAGCGANTGGAAGGAGATGATGGCCAGCCGTCCCCCCGGATTCAGCGCGTCCAGCGCACCGTCCAGCAGCCGCTCCACCTCGCCCAGCTCGTCGTTCACCGCGANGCGGATGGCCTGGAAGGANCGNTTGGCGGGGTGCTGCTTTTCCCTTCTCGCTTTGGCGGGCATGGCNTCCCGGATGATCTCCGCCAANNGNCCNGTGGTCTCGATGGNCGTCTGCGCCCGCTCCCGCNCNATGGCGGCGGCGATGAGCCCGGAATAGCGCTCCTCGCCGTACTGCCANAGGATGCGCTTNAGCTCCTCCTGGCTCCAGCCGTTCACCACATCCCTNGCGGTGAGCGGCGCGGACTGATCCATGCGCATATCCAGCGGGGCGTCCTGCANATAGGAGAACCCCCGGCTGCCGTCATCCAGCTGNGGGGAGGACACCCCCANNTCAAACAGCATTCCGTCCACCCCGTCCACATGGAGCGAGGAGAGGATATCCGNCAGNCCNCNGAAGTTNCCCCGCACCAGGGTCACCTTGTCCATGTGNCCNGCAAGGCGCTCGGGGGCGGCGTCCAGCGCCGCTTTGTCCCGGTCAANGGCAATCAGCCTTCCGGTGGTGAGCCNCTTCACGATCTCCAGCGANTGGCCCGCCCGGCCCAGGGTGCCGTCCACATANACGCCGTCGGGCCGGATATTCAAACCGTCCAGGCACTCGTTCAGGAGCACCGGCTTATGGGTGTATTCCATATCGNGTTAAATCCCCAGATTCTTCATGAGGTTTGCAATGGTCTCGGGGTTGAGCTGCTGCTGGGTCTTGGCCTTCCAGTTGTCCGCGCTCCAGATCTGGGCCCGGTCNTTGTTGCCGGTGATGACCACATCCCGGTCGATCTTGGCATANTCCTTTAAATAGGACGGCACCTGNAANCGCCACTGCTTGTCCGCCTCGCACANCTGGGCGGAGGCNAAGAACAGATCCATGGCCGCNGCGTCGGTGGTGGACANCTCGGACACNCGCTGGCGCAGCTTGTCCCATGTCTCCATGGGATAGAGGGTCAGGTTCTCCTTCACGCCCACGGCCAGATAAAAGGCGGAGCCCAGCTTGTCCCGNAGCTTGGAGGGCACGATGAGNCGGCCGGCGTTGTCGATGCTGTGNTCATAGGTGCCGGTCATCCTGTTCCCTCCATTCNACTCCTAATTTAAGCAGTTTTACTCCATTTCACTCCACTACGCTTTTCAGTATACTCTAGCCCCCCANAAAATGCAAGNACTTTTTTTCCATCATTTTGCCCATTTTGCGGGAATAAATGGCCGAATTTAATCGAACAGTCATTCGTTCNNTTTTTGTTCGANANAAGTTATGNGGGCAGNCCGACCGGCCCGCCCCCACATCTTGTTACACAGAAAAAAGCCCCGCNGCGGTCTCCCGCAGCNGGGCTGAAANNNCAATGANGAATNAAAAANTCACTCGTCCGCCTCAGCGTCNTACATCCGGCTGCCGCCGGACTGACTCGAGGANGANCCNCCNCCTCCGCCCATGCCGGAGCGGAACTGGTTGTGTACCTGGCGCATCTCCGCGTGGGCGGCGGCCAGNGCGTCCTCCGTCCGGCGCAGCAGATCCACGCAGTACTCATTGGTCTCCCGGCAGGTCTTTTTGGCCTCCTCGTCNGCGTGGGCCAGCACCTCCCGGGCCTTCTGCCGGGCNTGGTTCATCACCGGCGCCTCGTTCACCATCTGGTTNGCCTCAATCTCCGCCCNCTTGCGGATCTCCTCCGCCTCNCGCTTGGCGGCNGCCAGATACTCGTTCCGGGCGTTGAGNATCTTCCGGGCCTCCGCCAGATCCACCGGGAGNTGCTTTTTGGCGTCCTCGATCAGATCCAGCGCCTTATCCCGGTCNATNACNCACTTATCGCTGCTAAACGCGGCNTTNTTTGCCTCGTCNACCATATCAAAGAGCATATCCAGCAGTTCGTCCACGGCTGTCGCCATGCGTCATCTCTCCTTTTGATGTAAANTCNGCCCNNTTTTATAGATANTCCTGCCCGCTCNCCGCCACCTTGGCCNGNACCTGNTCNATGATCTGCCGGGGCACAAAATCGGACANATCCGCCCCGTATCGNGCCAGCTCCTTCACCACGGTGGANCTGAGNTA
This sequence comes from Clostridiales bacterium, assembly GCA_014799565.1. Classification (GTDB taxonomy): domain Bacteria; phylum Bacillota; class Clostridia; order Oscillospirales; family Oscillospiraceae; genus Enterenecus. Next base: position 14,106 of record JAAVHT010000046.1, on the reverse strand, counting down.
NGCGTACTTGGGCCGGGTGTACAGNAATACGGTGTCCAGCTTGGGGTAGAGCTTGGCGTTGACCATNGCCATCTGGATCTCCGCNTCNTAGTCGGANACCGCCCGCAGCCCCTTNACCAGCACCCGGGCGCGGTGGCTCNTGGCNTANTCCGCCACCAGCTCCTGGGAACAGTCCACCTTCACGTTGGGCAGNTCGTCCGTCACCCGGCGGATCAGCTCCACNCGCTCCTCCGGGGAAAACAGCCCGCTCGCCTTGGCNGAGTTGACGCTGACGCAGACGATCAGCTCATCNANAATGGCNGNNGCCCGCTTGATGATGTCCAGGTGGCCNANNGTCACCGGNTCGAAGCTGCCGGGATAGATGGCNCGTCTCATGGGTCATGCCCTCCTGCAGTACAGGGTNAATTTGATCTTGCCGTAGCGATACTCCCTNCCCTTNTCATAGGGNNCGGGNAGCTCNGGCANGACGCGGTCTGCCGGACTTTCGCATACTATTATACCATTTTCCACCACAATGTCAATTGNCGTGATGAGCTCCAGCGCCCGCTCCAGATTCCCGGAGGCATAGGGCGGATCCAGGAAGATGAGCCCGTACTTCTCCCGGCAGCGNCNGAGGAACGCGGCGAAATCCTTCCCGTGGCAGGCGGAGCGANCCTCAAAGCCGCAGTTNNNGATGTTNCGCNGCACCACCTTCAGCGCGGCGGGNGCGCTGTCCACAAAGTCGCAGAACNNCGCCCCNCGGGACAGCGCCTCGATNCCNAGCTGGCCGGTGCCCGCNAACANATCCAGCACCCGTCTGCCCTCAATGTCNAACTGGATGGCGCTGAACAGCCCCTCCTTCACCCTGGATGTGGTGGGGCGGGTATCCAGGCCGGGCAGCTCCTCTAAATGCCGCCCCTTGGCNAGACCTGTAATCACTCTCATGGCGTCTCGTCCTTTCCCTGTGGATCNTTTGGNTTGTGAAAATGGGNNTACACCGCCTGNGCGGTATTTTTCGGCACGACGGCGGCCAGCTCGTCCAGCGTCGCCGCNNTNACNGCCTTNACGCTCTTGAACGCCTTCAAAAGCTGCGCTTTTCTGGTGGGGCCNACGCCGGNGATCTCATCCAGCGCCGAGCCCTTCAAATGGCNGGCCTGCTGNTGNCGGTGGAACTCGATGGCAAAGCGGTGGGTCTCCTCCTGAATGCGGCCCACCATGGCGAACAGCGCCTGNTTGGCCTGGATNCCGATCTCCCGNCCGTCCCCGGCCACCAGAGCCCGGGTGCGGTGGCGGTCGTCCTTCACCATGCCGTANACNGGNATATCTCCCAGCCCCA
>JAAVHT010000046.1:0-12786 GCA_014799565.1 Clostridiales bacterium | reverse complement strand
GCCAGCNCNTCNNNNGCCNCCTTCACCTGCCCCGCGCCGCCGTCCATCAGCAGCAGNTCGGGNNNGGCGGCAAATTTCTCGTCCCCATCCAGATACCGCCGGAACCGCCGCTCCACCACCTGCTCCATGGAGGCGTAGTCGTCGGCGTGGGGCATATCTTTCAATTTGAAATGCCGGTAATCCCGCTTCAGCGGCCTGCCGTCGATGTGGACGGTCATGGAGGCCACGATGTCCGAACTGCCCGTGTTGGAGATGTCAAACGCCTCGATCCTGTGGGGCGACTCCTCCAGTCCCAGCACAGCCCCCAGCAACTCGGTGAGCTTGGAGCGCCGCTCCTCCGCCGTGGTGGCCCGGAGCACCTCTTCAGCGGCGTTCTCATTGGCCAGCTTGACCAGCTCCATCTTGGCCCCCCGCTGGGGGGTGAGCACCTCCACCTTGCGGCCCACCGCCTCGGTGAGCATCCGGGCCAGCTCCACCCGCTCGTCGATGTCGCATGGCAGCAGGATCTGTCGGGGCAGCTGTCCCCGCCCGCCGTAATACTGGGCGGCCAGGGTGGACACGGTGGTCTGCTCGTCCTCCATGGGAATGCCCAGCAGCTCCCAGTCCTTGGCCGCCAGCTCCCCGCCGATGTAGTGGAGCACCACAAAGCAGCTCTTGGCCTCTCCTCGGTGGTAGCCCACCACGTCGGTGTCCGCCAGCGACCCGGCCACCGCCTTCTGCCGCTTGGACAGCAGCTGGATGGAGCGGATGCGGTCCCGGAGCTGGGCGGCCTTCTCAAAGCGCAGCTCCTCCGCCGCCAGCTCCATCTCGGCGGTCAGCTCGTCCACCACCTCGTCCAGCCGGCCCTCCAGCAGCCGCACCGCCTGGTCGATGGAGCGCTTGTACTGGGTCTGATCCATCTCGGGGCGGCAGTAGCCATCGCACACCCCCATATGGAAGTTGAGGCAGGGCCGCTCCTTGCCGATGTCCTTGGGAAACTTGCGGCGGCAGGCAGGCAGGCGCAGAGCCTGCCTCAAAGCGTCGATGATGCCCTGGCTGGCATTCCGGCTGCCGTAGGGGCCAAAGTAACGTGCCCCGTCCTCCTGCACCTTGGCGGACAGCGAGAACCGGGGATAGTCCCCCAAGGACAGACGGATATAGGGGTATCCTTTGTCGTCCTTAAGCAGGATATTGTACCGGGGCATATGGCGCTTGATGAGGGCGCACTCCAGCACCAGGGCCTCAAACTCCGACTGCACCACAATGACGTCAAAGTGGTCGATCTGGCCCACCATGGCCCGGGTCTTTTCGTTGTGCCGGGACTGATCCTGAAAATACTGGCTGACCCGGTTTTTCAGCGCCTTGGCCTTGCCCACATAGATGACCTCGCTGGCGGCGTTCTGCATGATATACACGCCTGGCTTCAGCGGCAGGGCGTGGGCCTTGTCCCGCAGTTCATCGAATGTCAATGAGGTCATCTCCTTTCACAAAAAAAGCGCCGCTCAAATTAAGCGGCGCTTTTTCTTGGTCAGCATTGATTACTCGGCAAACTCGGAATTGATGAGCTCCACCAGAGCGTTGATGGCAGCCTCCTCATCGGGGCCGTCGGCAATGAGGTTGATGGTCGTGCCCTTCACGATGCCCAAGGACAGAACGCCCAGCAGGCTCTTGGCATTGACGCGGCGGTCATCCTTCTCTACCCAGATGGAGCTTTTGAACTCGTTGGCCTTCTGAATAAAAAACGTAGCCGGACGAGCATGCAGACCGACCTGGTTGTTTACCGTAGTCTCTTTCATGAACATGAGCGATTCCCTCCATCATAAAGCTCGGCCTCGGGCACGTCAATCCATCCACCCGGCCCGATCCAAATCTTTTTACCCTGATTAGAATACCAAATTTCGCCCCTACCGTCAAGAGTATTTTCACCAAATTCTTACTGCCGTAGTCCATGATATTAAGTGCGAAAGAGCCAACAGACCTCTTTCAAACGCGTTTTTGGTAAAAAACGTATCTGCGGGACGCGCTGAATTGTGGCTCTTGTTTCCAGCGGCAGTTTGTGGTATAATAGCCATTAAGTGGCTGTTATACTTCAGGATTTAAAGCCATTTTGCTCCCCGGCTTCGCCGGGAACCGCAAGATGTGGCACATTTTACCACAAATGTTTCGCATTTGTGGTAAAATTTACATTCAAGCATAAAATAGTGTAAAACTCGTGAATGACGCAAGGAGCGCTGCTATGAAAATCGTTGTTTTGGCCGGCGGGCTCAGCCCGGAACGGAACGTGTCCCTGTCCAGCGGGTGCAAGGTGTGCGCCGCTTTGCGGGAGCGGGGACACGAGGTCGCTTTTATCGATATGTATTTGGGGACGCAGGAATCCCCGGTCACCCTGTTTCATGCGCCCATCCCGGCGGAGCTGACGAAAATCGGGCGTCAGGCGCCCGATTTGGAGCAGGTAAAGGCCTCCCGCCTCCAGGGCGGCGACGGCCAGTTTGGGCCCGGGGTGCTGGCGCTGTGCCGGCTGGCGGACGTGGTATTCCTGGCCCTCCACGGCGCCTGCGGCGAGGACGGCCGGGTACAGGCCGCGCTGGATCTGCTGGGCATCCCCTACACCGGCGCGGGCTACCTGGGCAGCGCCATCGCCATGGACAAAGACCTGACCAAGCGCATTGTGGCTCCGCTGGGGATCCTCACCCCCAAATGGGAGCTGGTTTGCTACGGTGCGGACGACATTCCCGCCCTCACCGACCGCCTGGAGCTGCCCTGCGTGGTGAAGCCGGTGGCCTCCGGCTCGTCCATCGGTGTGTCCATCGTCCACGACAAAGGGGCGCTGTCCGCCGCACTGACGGACGGCCTCGCCTTTGGCGGCGTGTGCGTGGTGGAGCAGTACATAGCCGGCCGGGAGATTCAGGTAGGTATTCTGGAGGATCGCGCCCTGCCCTCTATCGAGATCATCCCCAAGACCGGCTTCTATGACTACGAGAACAAATACCAGCCCGGTGCGGCGGAGGAGATCACCCCCGCGCCCATCCCGGCAGAGTGGGAGCAGCGGCTGGGCGAGGCGGCGCTGACCGTGTTTGGCGCCCTGGGTCTGTCGGTGTACTCCCGGGCCGATTTTATCGTCACGGAGGACGGCACCCCCTGGTTTTTGGAGATCAACACCCTGCCCGGCATGACCCCCACCAGTCTGCTGCCCCAGGAGGCGGCGGCGGTTGGCATTGGCTATGGCGAGCTTTGTGAGCGCATCATCAACGCGTCTTTAGAGGCCCGGAAGGCCGGTAAATAACGCCGCCGAGAGCGGGAGAGGAGCGCCATTATGGAGGCACTGACACTGAGACAGCTTTTGGAAGCGGTAAGCGGCACCCTGCTGGGAGATTTTAACGATCTGGACGCCACAGTGGTCGAGGTGTCCACCGACAGCCGGAACATCGCGCCCGGCTGCCTGTTTATCCCCCTGGAGGGGGAGCGGTTCGACGGCCACTCCTTTATCAATTCCTCCCTGGAAGCCGGGGCGGCGGGGTGCCTCACCGCGCGGGAGCGGGAGAGCTACCTCCCCGGCAAATTCTACATCAAGGTGCGCTCCACCCAGCGCGCCCTGTGGGAGCTGGCGCAGTACTACAAAAAGCTGTTCCCCATCCCCTTCATCGCCATCACCGGCTCGGTGGGCAAGACCACCACAAAGGACATGGTGGCGGCGGTGCTGGGGGCGAAGTTCTGCGTCCATAAGACGGAGGGCAACTTCAACAACGACATCGGCGTGCCCCTCACTCTGCTCAAATTGGAGCGGAAGCATGAGGTGTGCGTGGTGGAGATGGGCATGGATCACGCCGGGGAGATCGACTACCTGGGCAAGCTGGTGGAACCGGATATGGCGCTGATCACCAACATCGGCGACGCCCACATCGAAAACCTGGGCAGCCGGGAGAACATCTTTAAAGCCAAGTGCGAGATCTTCCCCCACCTGAAGCAGGATGGTCTGGCCGTCCTCAACGGGGACGATGCCCTGCTGTCCACCCTGCGGGGCACGCTGCCCCAGCGCACCGTGTTCGCGGGCGGCGGCGAAGGACTGGACTACACCGCCTGCGACCTGAACAGCGACAACGTGGGCCACCTGAGCTGCCGGATCAAGACTCCCCGGAGCCAGTTCCAGGCGGACATCCCCGCCCTGGGCAGCCACATGATCTACCCCACCCTCATGGCCGCCGCCGTGGCCGAGGCGCTTGGTATGGCCCCCGACGAGATCGTCCGGGGCATCGGAGCATTCCTGCCCACCAAGATGCGCATGAACATCATCCGCTGCAAGGGCGACATCGTCATTTTAAACGACGCCTACAACGCCAACCCCCAGTCCATGCGGGCGGCCGCCGCCGTTTTGGGCGACGCCGGCCAGAAGCGCCACAAGGTGGCGGTGGTGGGCGACATGAAAGAGCTGGGCGCCGGCAGCGAGCAATTCCACCGGGCTGTGGGGGGCTGTTTCGCCCAGGCCGGGGCCGACCGGCTCATCGCCGTGGGCGATCTGGCCCGGTTCATGGCCCAGGGCGCGAAGGACGCGGGGCTTTCCCAGGCGGACTATTTCCCCACCCTGGACGAGGCAAAAAACGCCCTCTCCCGGGAGGTGCGGGCGGGGGCGACCATCCTGGTGAAGGCGTCCCGCTCCATGGCCTTTGAGAAGATCGTGGACTTCCTGCTGGCAAACGTGCCCCAGTGAACCCCCTCCTGCCCCAGCGCAAAAACTAAGGAGAATTTTCATGATTGACATACAGCTTACCGGCCTTGTCAAGGAGTTTGAGGTCGGCAAACGGATATTGGACGGCTTCTCCCTCCAGATCGACGAGGGGGAGCGGGTGGGCCTGCTGGGCCGCAACGGCGCGGGCAAGACCACCATCTTCCGTATGATGACCGGACAGGTCCACCCTGACGAGGGGCGCATCACCATCGCCCCCGGCAAGCGGCTGGGGCTGATCTCGCAGATACCGGTCTACCCCGAGGGGTACACCGTGAGGGATGTGCTGGACACCGCTTTCGCCCCTCTCCACGCCATGGAAAAGGAGCTGGCCGAACTGGCCGCCCAGATGGGAGAAACCACCGACCCCCAGGTGATGGCCCGGTACGACAAGCTCACCGCCGCCTTTGAGCTGGGGGGCGGCTACGACACGGAGACACGGCTGAATAAAGTCTGCAACGGCCTGGGCATCGGGGCCGATATGCGTTCGCGTCCCTTTGACGCCCTGTCCGGCGGGGAAAAGACCCGCATCAACCTGGCTCGTCTCATTCTGGAGGACACCGACATCCTCCTGCTGGACGAGCCCACCAACCACCTGGATCTGAACGCCACCGAATGGCTGGAGGGCTATCTGGAGCGGTTCAAGGGCACCGTACTGGCCATCTCTCATGACCGCTGGTTTTTGGACAAGGTGGTCAAGCGGGTGGCGGAGATCCAGGACGGCAAGGCGGAGCTGTACTCCGGCAACTACTCCTTCTATGTAGAGGAAAAGGAGCGCCGCTACCAGGAGCGCTTGAAGCAGTACGAAAAAGAGCAGGCAAAAATCGAGCAGCTGGAGGCCGCGGCGGAGCAAATGCGGATGTGGGCCTTCAAGGGCAACGACAAGCAGTACAAGCGGGCCATCAACATGGAGCGGCGCATTGAGCGTATGCGCACCACGGACAAACCCACAAAGGAGCGCAAGCTGGCCACCCGGTTCGGTGAGCGGGAGTTCCACGGGGACGAGGCCATGGTGGTCACCGAGCTGAAAAAATCCTTCGGGGAGCGCACCCTGTTTGAGCATATCAATTTGGAGGTGGCCGGCGGGGAGCGTATCGCCCTGCTGGGCGACAACGGCACCGGCAAATCCACCTTCATCAAGCTCATCATGGAGGAGGAAGCGCCGGATTCCGGCTCCATCTATCTGGGGCCGTCCATCCGCATCGGCTACCTGCCCCAGATCATCCACTTTGACCGGCCCGACCGCAACCTGGTGGACACCATGCTGTACGCCCAGAACTGCACCACCCAGGAGGCCCGGGACCGGCTGGCCTCCTTCAAGTTCCGGGGGGAGGACGTGTTCAAGCAGGTGTCCGCCCTGTCCGGCGGGGAGCAGTCAAGGCTGCGTCTGTGTATGCTGATGGACAGCCGCATTAACCTGCTGATTTTGGACGAGCCCACCAACCACCTGGACATCGACTCCCGGGAGTGGATCGAGGAGGCGGTGGAGGAGTACGGCGGCAATCTGCTGTTTGTCTCCCATGACCGCTACTTTATCGAGAAGTTCGCCACCCGGGTGTGGATGCTGGAAAGCGGGCAGATCACCGACTTCCACGGCACCTACAGCGAATTCCGCGCCTTCCGGGAGCGGCAGGAGCAGCTGAAAAATGCCAAGTCCAGCCCTGTGGAGCCGGAAAAGCCCCGCGAGGACAAGCCTAAACGCCCCGGCGGCACCAAAGAGCTGGAAAAGCAGGTGCGGGCCGCCGAACGGGCGGTTGAAAAGGCGGAGGTTCGGCTGGACGAGCTGGCCCAAGAGGCGGAGGACGCCGCGTCGGACTACCTGAAGCTCCAGGACGTTTACAAGGAGCGGGAAGCGGTGGAGGATGAGCTGGCCCATCTGTACACGGAGTGGGAGCGGCTGGCGGCGGAATTAGAGGAAGCAAAGGGGTCGTAGAATGTGAAAAAATACAACAGCTACCGGGGAAACAGCCCTCAGAGCAAAAGAAAGCGCTGGCGTACCGCCCTGCTGGCGCTTATCATCGCGGGGCTGCTGGCCTTTGCCGCTTTGGAATTTGTCATCTTCCGGGGCACCAAGGGTCAAACCGCTCATACAGGCGACGGGCCGGAGGTCATGGTGGTCTTTGGCTGCCACGTCAACCCGGACGGGCCCTCCATCCAGCTGCGGGAGCGGCTGGACGCGGCCTTGGGCTACTGGCAGGAGCACCCGGATGTCAAAATCGTGGTGTCCGGCGGCAAGGGGGACAACGAGCACCAGTCTGAGGCACAGTGTATGCACGACTACCTCATCAGCCACGGGGTGGACGAGGAAAGTGTCCTGATGGAGGACAAATCCCGGAATACCCACCAGAACGTCTTATACACCCGGGAGCTGCTCCGGCGCACAGTGGACAGCGGGGCGTGGGAGCAGCCGGGCCGGTATGTGCTGGTGTCCAGCGACTTCCACCTGTCCCGCATCCTCATGCTGTGGGGGCGGGGCTTTGGGACGACCAGCAATGTGACCACCGTGCCCGCCCCGGTGACCAACATCCCCTACCGGGTTCAGATGCTCTTCCGGGAGCCGCTGGCGCTGGTGAAATCCTTTGTCTTTGACCGGGATTTCCCGGTCGATCCGTAAGGGGGCCCTTATGCAGGACAGCCTGAAAAACATTGAGCTGCGCTATGCGGAGCTGGAGGCCCGTCTGGCCGCCAACGAGACGTACTCTGACCCGGAGCTGGTTTCCAAGCTCAACCGGGAGCAGAAGGAGCTGGAACCGCTGGTGTCCGCCTACCGGGCGCTGTGCAAAGCCCAGGCCGACTTGACCGGGGCCGAGGAACTGCTCAGCGACCCGGAGATGAAGGAGCTGGCCCAGCAGGAGCTGACCCAGGCCAAAGAAGATATCGTTCGTTTAGAGCAGGAGATCAAGATCCTGCTCCTCCCCCGCGATCCCAACGACGGCAAGAACGTCATTATGGAGATCCGGGCCGGCGTTGGCGGCGAGGAGTCCGCCCTGTTCGCACACTCCCTCACCCGGATGTACACCATGTACGCCGAGGCCCGTGGCTGGAAGGTGGAGGTCAACTCCGCCAACGAGACCGAGCTGGGCGGCGTGAAAGAGATCTCCTTCACCATCGAGGGGGACGGCGCCTGGTCGCGTATGAAGTTCGAGAGCGGCGTCCACCGGGTTCAGCGGGTGCCGGAGACAGAATCCGGCGGACGGGTTCACACCTCCACCGTCACCGTGGCGGTGCTGCCCGAGATGGAGGCGGTGGACGTGGAAATCAACCCCGCCGACGTGGAAATGCAGGTGTTCCGCTCCTCCGGCGCGGGGGGACAGCACATCAACAAGACCTCCTCCGCCGTGCGGCTCATCCACAAGCCCACGGGCACGGTGGTGGAGTGCCAGCAGGAGCGCTCCCAGTTCCAGAACCGGGAGAAGGCCATGCGGCTGCTGGCCTCCATCCTCTATGACCGGGAGCAGGAGCGCATTCAGTCCGAGTACGGTGAAAACCGCCGCAGCCAGGTGGGCACGGGTATGCGCAACGAGCGCATCCGCACCTACAACTTCCCCCAGGGGCGGCTCACCGACCACCGGGTGGGGCTGACGCTGTACAAGCTGGACGCGGTGATGGACGGGGATTTAGACGAGATCATCGACGCGCTCACCACCGCCCGGCAGGCGGAGCAGTTAGCCGAGAGGGGATAGTTCCTTTATGTACACTCATGTTATTTTTGACTTAGACGGCACCCTGCTCAACACCATCGACGACCTGACGGCCGCCGGCAATCATGTCTGCGCCGCCCACGGCTGGCCCACCTACACGCCGGACCAATTCAAGCGCATGGTGGGCAGCGGCATCCCCACTTTGGTGAAGCGGTTCGCCCCGGACGGACTCAGCGACGAGGAAGTAGCCGGGGCGCTGGCGGAGTTTTCCGCCTATTACAACGACCACAAGGCGGACAAGACCGCCCCCTACCCCGGCGTGCCCGAGCTGCTGGCCGCGCTGAAGGGCGCAGGGATCCACATGGCGGTGCTGTCCAACAAGGCCCACACCTTTGCAGGGCCGGTGGTGGAGGGGTACTTCCCCAACACATTCGAGGCGGTGCAGGGGGCCCTCCCCGACGCGCCGCTGAAGCCCGACCCCACCCTGCTCCGCGCCCTGATGGAGCAGATCGGGGCAAAGCCTGAGACTACGCTGTTTGTGGGCGACAGTGACGTGGATGTGCTCACGGGCAAAAACGGCGGGCTGACGGTGTGCGGCGTGCTCTGGGGCTTCCGGGATCGGCCGGAGTTGGAGCGCGTGGGGGCGGATCAGCTCATTGACAGCCCGGAACAGCTTACAGCGGTTGTCAGCGGGACAGCCCTGCTGACCGCTGGACAGGCGGCACAGGCGGCGGCACTGCTCCGGCAGGGCAAACTGGTGGCCGTCCCTACGGAGACGGTGTACGGCCTGGCCGCCGACGCCACCCAGGAACAGGCCGTCCAAGCCAACTACGACGCCAAGGGCCGTCCCGAGACCAAACCGCTGAACGTGTTGGTGGACGGCATGGCCATGGTGGAGACCGTGTGCCGGGACATCCCAGAGGACGCGTATCAATTAGCGGACGCCTTCTGGCCGGGGCCGCTGACCATGATCCTGTGGGGAAACGGCGCCCTGCCCTCCATCGTCCCCGCCGGAGGCCCGACCCAGGGCGTGCGCTGCCCCGACCACCCGGATACCCTGGCCGTCATCAAGGCACTGGGCCGCCCGCTGGCCTGCCCCTCCGCCAATCTATCCGGGCGGGAAAGCCCCAAAAGCGCCGGAGGCGTGCTGGCCCAGCTGGGCGGGCATATTGACGCCGTGCTGGACGGTGGGCCCTGCTCGGTGGGGGTGGAGTCCACCATCCTGGATTTGACCGTCACCCCTTACCGCATCCTGCGCCAAGGTGGACTGAGCCGGGAGGCCATCGAGGCCGTTCTGGGCCGGGAGGTGGAGGCTTGACCGTCATCGGCATCACCGGCCCCACCGGGGCGGGCAAGACCACGGTGCTGGACGTGCTGACGGAGCTGGGCGGGATCATTGCCGACTGCGACGCGGTGTACCATGAGCTGCTGCTCACCAATGGCCCCATGCGGGATGAGTTGAAAGGCCGGTTTGGCTGTTCCATATTTGATGAAAATGGGGGCTTGCGCCGGAAGGAGCTTGGTGCTATTGTATTTGGGGATCAAACCGCGCTGGCTGATCTGAACGTCATTACCCACCGGCACATTGTGGCCGAGCTGGAGCGGCGGATCGCCCGGGCCCGAGCTGAGGGACGCCCTGCCATCGCTCTGGACGCCATCGCCCTGCTGGAGAGCGGAGCGGGCGATCTGTGCGATGTCACCGTGGCGGTCACCGCACCAGAAGATGTGCGAGTGCGGCGCATCATGGCACGGGAGGGCATCTCGGAGGAGTACGCTTGTGCCCGCATCGCGGCGCAGAAGCCGTCCGCCTGGTTTGAGGAGCGCTGTACCCACACCCTGCGCAACAACGGGACGCGGGAGGCGCTGGAACAGCAGGCGCGGACATTATTTGAGCAAATTCTATATTAAGGAGGAGTAAATCATATGGAAGAGAAGGAAAAAACACCGGGCCAGCAGCTGCGGGAGGCGCTGCTGAATCAGCAAAAGAACGGCTGGGATGTGGTGGATGGGGCCACGGAAAAGGCCATCTTCGACTACTGCGAGGGCTACAAGACCTTCCTGGACAAGGGCAAGACGGAGCGGGACTGCGTGGATTACACGGTGGAGCTGGCCGAGGCGGCGGGCTTCGTCCCCTTTGAGCGGGGCATGGAACTCCAGCCCGGAACCAAGGTGTACCGGGTGAACCGGGGCCGCGCTATCAATCTGGCCGTCATCGGCTCCGCGCCGCTGGATCAGGGCGTGTCCATCACCGCCTCCCACATCGACAGCCCCCGGCTGGATCTGAAGCCCACGCCCCTCTATGAGGACGGCGAGCTGGCCTTCCTCAAGACCCACTACTACGGCGGCATCCGCAAGTATCAGTGGGTGACCATTCCCCTGGAGCTGCGGGGCGTGATCGCCATGAAGGACGGCTCTATTGTCAATGTGGCGGTGGGCTCCCACCCCGGCGACCCCCTGTTCACCATCGACGACCTGCTGCCCCACCTGGGCGCGGATCAGTCCAAGAAGCCCCTGGGCGAGGCCATCCCCGCCGAAAACCTGAATCTCCTGGTGGGCAGCCGTCCGCTGAAGGACGACGACGGCAGCGGCCGGGTAAAGCTGGCTGTCATGAAGCTGCTGTACGACCACTATGGCATCCGGGAGGCGGACTTCATCTCTGCCGAGATCGAGGCCGTCCCCGCCTTCAATGCGGTGGATATCGGCTTTGACCGCTCCCTCATCGGAGCCTACGGCCACGACGACCGGGTGTGCGCCTACGCCGGGCTGAAGGCCCTGCTGGATCTGGAGGGCGCCCCCTGCCGCACCGCTGTGTGCGTGCTGGCGGACAAGGAGGAGATCGGCTCCGAGGGCGTGAGCGGGATGCAGTCCGCCTTCTTCGAGACCTTTATTGGCGATCTGTGCGCCACCCAGAAGGTACCCCTGCGGGTGTGCCTGGAGAAGTCCTTCTGCCTGTCCACCGACGTGACGGCGGCCTTCGACCCCAACTTCGCCGAGGTCTATGAGAAGAACAACTCCGCCAAGGTGAACTACGGCGTGGGCCTGTGCAAGTACACCGGTTCCCGGGGCAAGGGCGGCTGCTCCGACGCCGGCGCCGAGCTGGTGGCCTACGTCCGCCGCCTGCTGGACGACAAGGGCGTCCTGTGGCAGATGGCGGAGCTGGGCAAGGTGGATCAGGGCGGCGGCGGCACTGTGGCCTGCTACATGGCTAACCGCAACATCGACACCCTGGACGCGGGCGTGCCCGTATTGAGTATGCACTCCCCCTTCGAGACCGTGTCCAAGCTGGACTGCTATATGACCTACGCCGCCTCAAAAGCGGTATACGAGGGCTGAACATGATCCGCTTAGAGCCCATCGGCCCGGATAACTGGCGGGAGCCGCTGACAGTTCGGGAGGATCAGCGGCGATTCGTGGGCGACCCCAGTGGGATACTGGCCCGAGCCTATGCCTACCGAGACTTAGGCAGCCAGGCCAAGCTGATTTTGGATGATGATACCCCTGTGGGAATGCTGCTGTATTATGACTGGCCCGAGGGCGGACAGTACGTATTCAGCCACTTGCTCATCGACCAACGATACCAGCGCCGGGGCTTTGGTGAGACCGCCGCACTGCTGGCCCTGGACGAGATGCGGATCGATGGACGGTATCCCAAGGTCGGCCTGTGCTATGTGGAGGGCGATGAGCCTGCCCGGATGCTGTACGAGAAGCTGGGCTTTCGTCACACCGGCGAAGCGGACGGGGATGAAATCGATATGGAGCTGTCCTTATAGCGGATAAAAACCCCCTTTTGCGGAAAAGCTACCGCAAAAGGGGGTTTTTCCATGACCGAGGAAACCAAACCGACAGAAAACAACGACAGCGAGGAGCAAAACGACCTTCAACAGCAGATCGTGGACATGGGTTCCAGCACCGTCAAAACAAAGGACGGCACCATCCACACGCTCACCATCGTGGGCACCATCGAGGGCCACCAGGAGGAGCGCTCGGGGGCCAAAACCACCAAATATGAGCACGTCCTGCCCCTGCTCACCGCCGTGGAGGAGAGCGACGAGACGGACGGCCTGCTCATCCTGCTCAACACCATGGGGGGCGACATCGAGGCGGGCCTTGCCATCGCGGAGATGATCTCCGGGATGCGCAAGCCCACCGTGTCCCTGGTGTTGGGGGGCGGGCATTCCATCGGCGTGCCTCTGGCAGTGGCGGCAAAAGAAAGTTTCATCGTCCCCTCCGGAGCCATGACCATCCACCCCGTGCGGCTCAACGGGCTGGTCATCGGGGTGAGCCAGACCTTCCACTACTTCGAGCGCATCCAGGATCGGATCTGTGACTTTGTCACCCGCAACAGCCGGATCAGCCGGAAGGAGTTCGAGCATCTGATGCTCAACACTGGGGAGATGGCCGCCGACGTGGGCAGCGTCATCTATGGCAAGGAGGCGGTAGAGCTGG
>JAAVHT010000045.1 GCA_014799565.1 Clostridiales bacterium | reverse complement strand
GTCTGGTCGGGGGCGATGAGCACCCCCAGGGCGCAGGCGGTGGGCACCTGCTCGCTCTCCACGAAGTAGGCGGCGATGTCCTCGGCGATCTCGCCGCCCACCAACTGCACCGAGCCGATATAGGGCTCCTTCAGCCCCAGATCCCGGATGACGGTCAAGTCCCCGTCCGCTCCCACAGCGGCCCCCACGTCCAGCTTGCCCTTGGCCTTCCGGGGCACGTCCACGGCGGGGTTCTGCACATAGCCCCGCACATTCCCCCCGCTGTCGGACACGGCGGTGAGGGAGCCCAGCGGCCCGCCGCCCTTCACCCGGAGGGTGACGGCTCCGTCCTCCTCCTTCATTGCGGCGCCCATCATGGACGCGGCCATGAGCAGGCGGCCCAGAGCCGCGGCGGCCACCGGCCAGCAGTCGTGGATGGCCCGGGCACGCTCCACGGTGTCCCGGGCGGAGATGGCCATAGCTTTCACAGGGGCATCCTTGGCAATGACGCGAACGATTTGATCCATCGCTACAATTCCTTTCTCGCGGCGAAAAAGACCCGCTGGGCCCCTTCCTTGGGAGCGCGCATGGTCTTGTCGCCGTACAGCTTAATGGTTTGGAAGCCCGCCTCCCGCAGAAAGCCCTCCAGCTCGTCCATGGTGTAGGCGTACTCCTCGTGGTACTCGCCGCCCCGGCTCCAGCTGCCGTCCTCCTCCCGGACGAACAGATCCAGTCCGTAGCCGCACACCCGGCGGCGGGAGCTGTACTCCCCCCGCCAGACGCAGAACAGATCGTCGTCCTCGTCCAGATAGGTCTGGCCGTCCGCCCCCTCCAGGGCAGCGGGGGTTTTCACGTCGAACAGGAACAGCCCGCCGGGAGCAAGGTTTTTATGAACCCGCTGAAACGTCCGCCGCAGCGCGGCGGGGCGGGTGACGTAGTTCACGCTGTCCAGGCAGGAGATGACGGCGTCCGCCGGCTCTGCCAGGGTAAGCCGGGACATATCCTGGCACAAAAACAGCACGTCCAGCTCTTGGCACTTCTGGTCGGCCATGGACAGCATATCCGGCGAGAGATCCACAGCGGTCATGACATAGCCCCGCCGGGCCAGCAGGCGGGTGAGGCTTCCCGTGCCGCAGCCCAGTTCCACCACAGAGCGGACAGGCCGTTTCTGCCTGCGGAAGTGCCGCTCTATATAGTCCGCCCATTTTTGGTAGTCCACATCGCTGGTCAGCCGGTCATAACACCGGGCCAGTGCGGTATAGGCGTCCGTCATTTGGGCAGCCTCGGCAGCACGGTTTTATAGCCGTCCGCGCCGTATTGCAGCGCCCGGTTCACCCGGCTGATGGTGGCACTGGAGGCCCCGGTGCGCTTGAGAATATCGTTATAGATGAGGCCCTCGTCCAAAAGCTGGGCCACCTCCAGCCGCTGGGCCATGGCCCGCAGCTCAGCCACGGTGCACAGATCCTGGAAAAAGGCTCGGCACTCCTCCTGGTCGCGCAGCGACAGGATGGCCTCAAACAACAGGGCGGTTTGATCTGGCATCTCTTTCTGCATCGCGCATCCTCCTACAAAAGTGACATATAAGGGCATTCTAACACGTCACTTTACGAAAGTAAAGAGAAAATCAGAAAAAGCGCCCAAAGGACTTGCGCCGAAGGGGGAAGTTGATTATAATAGAGCTGTTGGGCCATTGGCCCGCAATGCGCGCCGGATAAGGCAGACCAGGGAAATTGGCTGCGAATCCCGGGCGCAGAGGTGTTTTTATGGTAAAAGCGATCGTAGGAGCAAACTGGGGCGACGAGGGCAAGGGCAAGATCACCGATCTGCTGGCCGAGACGTCGGACGTGGTGGTGCGCTTCCAGGGCGGGGCCAATGCGGGCCACACCATCATCAACGACTATGGGCGCTTCGCCCTGCACATCCTGCCGTCGGGCATCTTCTATCCCCACATCACCAATATCATCGGAAACGGCGTGGCACTGGACGTGGCCAAGCTGGCGGCGGAGCTGAAGGGCATTATCGACCAGGGGGTGCCTGCCCCCAATCTCATCGTGTCCGAGCGCGCCCAGCTGCTCATGCCCTACCACGTCCTCCAGGACGGGTACGAGGAAGAGCGCCTGGGCGGCAAGGCCTTCGGCTCCACCAAGAGCGGCATCGCGCCTTTCTACTCCGACAAATACGCCAAGACCGGCATCCAGGTGTGCGACCTGTTTGACGAGGATCGCCTGTGGGATCGGCTGAGCCGGGCTGTAGAAGTAAAGAATATTCTCTTTGAGCACCTGTATCACAAGCCCGCCCTGGATGTCCAGGCGCTGTACGACCAGCTTCTGGAGTGCCGGGAGCTGATCCGCCCCTACGTGGGCGACGCGGTGGGCTTCCTCCACCAGGCGCTGAAGGACGGCAAGACCGTCCTGCTGGAGGGCCAGCTGGGCTCCATGAAGGATCCCGACCTGGGCATTTTCCCCATGACCACCTCCTCCCACACCCTGGCGGGCTACGGCTGCGTGGGCGCTCCCGTGCCCCCCACCGCCATCGAGGACGTGATCTGCGTCACCAAGGCCTACTCCTCCAGCGTGGGCTCCAACACCGAGCCCTTCGTCAGTGAGCTGCTGGGCCCGGAGGGCGACGAGCTGCGCCGCCGGGGCGGCGACCGGGGCGAGTTTGGCGCGACGACAGGCCGGCCCCGCCGGGTGGGCTGGTTCGACACCGTGGCCACCAAATACGGCTGCATGGTGCAAGGCGCTACGCAAGTAGCGCTGACCTGCCTGGACGTGATGGGCTATCTGGACGAGATTAAGGTCTGCGTGGGTTATGAGATCGACGGCGAGGTGACGGATGTATTCCCCACCACCCCGAAGCTGATGCGGGCAAAGCCGGTGTTTGAGACCCTCCCCGGCTGGAAGAGCGACGTGCGGGGCATCACCGACTACGACGCACTGCCCGCCAACGCCAAAAACTATGTGGAGTTTTTGGAAAAGCGCATCGGCGTGCCCATCACCATCGTGTCCACTGGCCCCAAGCGCCACGAGATCGCTATGCGGAACAAATAAAGATAACCTACACAGCCCCGCGGTTGCGGGGCTGTGTGCTTTCCCGGGCACGCGCCGCGAGATCACTTTGCGGAACAAGTAAGAACGACCCAGCCCCGCCGTCGGCGAGGCTGGGTGTTTTCACAGCGTTTCGCGGACGCTCTCACGGAGGCAGGGCCGTCAAAGGCCGCAAAAAACGGCGCGAAAAAACATATCGAAAAAACTGTTGACAATTGGCTTTCATTGTGGTAATATCATTCTCGTGCTGAACGACAGCACAAGCCCAATAGATGCGCGAGTGGTGGAATTGGTAGACTCGCTGGCTTCAGGTGCCAGTGCTCGCAAGGGCGTGCGGGTTCGACTCCCGCCTCGCGCACCACGTCGGAGCAAGCTTCATATCGCTTGCTCCGACGTTTTTTGTAAAACGCCGGAGCGCGCTCATTCCGCTGCTCCTCCTTTCCCCACAAAGCCCGAAGGGCGGCTTTGCGGGAGCCCCATTTTGTCGGGCCCGGGAAAAGCGATTTTGCCACATTGAGCCAAAAAGAAAGACACCCGTTGGGTGTCTTTCTTTTTGGCTCCCGGCGGCCCATGACCGCCTCCACCTTTCGGTGATTTCAATGTTTGTTTTAATCCTGTGAGACTGATAAAGCAACGGCAATTTTGGCAAACTACCGAAAGCAGGTTCGGACATACCCGAAAAACAAATGATAAGGAGAGGCGAAAAATGAATCAAAAGGCCATGTACAAGCTGTCCTACGGGCTGTTTGTCCTCACCTCCGCCGCCGGAGGCCGGGAGAGCGGCTGCATCATCAACACGGCGGGCCAGGTGACCAGCGAGCCCAACCGCATCAGCATCGCGGTAAACAAAGCCAACTTTACCCATGATCTGGTGAAGGAAAGCGGGCGGTTCAATCTGTCCATCCTCAGCGAATCGGCCAGCTTTGACACGCTCAAGCATTTCGGCTTTCAGTCCGGACGGGACACGGACAAGTTCGCCGGATATGAGGCGTGCCGGCGCTCCCCCAACGGCCTGTACTATATCACGGACGGAACAAACGCTTTCCTCAGCGCCTCGGTGGAACAGACCGTAGATCTGGGAACCCACACCTTATTGATTGCCGGAGTGGATGATATGGAGCTGCTGGCCGACGCGCCCTCCGCCACCTATGCCTACTATCAATCCCACATCAAGCCCGCTCCCCCGAAGCCCGGCGCCCCCACGGGAAAGACCGTCTGGCGGTGCAGGGTGTGCGGCTATATCTACGAGGGGGAGGAGCTGCCGGAGGACTTCATCTGCCCGCTGTGCAAGCATCCCGCATCGGATTTTGAAAAAGTAACGGTATAACGAAGCTGGCGCCGGACATTCCCAGAGGAACGTCCGGCGTCGGCCGTTGTATGCACTGAGCTCTGGTTTTATTTCAAAGCATCTTGATTTGTCTCGGCAACGATATAGATCGGACGCCGTTTTGTCTCCAGATAGGTCTTGGCCAGATACTGGCCCAAAATCCCTGTGCAGAACAGCTGGATCCCGCCCATGAACATGACCATACACGCCAGCGAGGGCCAGCCTCCCACAGGATCTCCGAAGATCAGCGTTTTGATGACGATATAGCAGATCATGACGAACGCCGCGAAGCACAGCACAATACCCGCCACAGAGGCGATCGCCAGCGGCGCGGTGGAAAACGCGACGATCCCCTGGAGGGAGTATTTGAACAGCTTCCAGAAGGACCATTTCGTCTCCCCCGCCACCCGCTCCACATTCTCATAGGGCAGCCATTTCGTCCGGAACCCGACCCAGCCGAAGATTCCCTTGGAAAAGCGGTTATACTCGCCCATGGAGACAATGGCGTCCACCATCGGCCGCTTCATCAGGCGGAAGTCCCGCGCTCCGTCCACGATGTCCGTATCGGAGATTTGATTAATCAGCTTATAAAAGCTCCGCGCGAAAAAGCTGCGGATGGGCGGCTCCCCTTTCCTGCTCACCCGCCGGGTCGCCACCGAATCAAATTCCCCGCTTTGCAGCAGCCGGTACATTTCCGGCAGCAGCGACGGCGGGTCTTGCAGATCCGCGTCCATGACAGCCGCGTAGTTCCCGGTGCAGTTCTGAAGGCCCGCGTAGATCGCGGCCTCTTTCCCGAAATTGCGGGAAAATGAGAGATAGCGGATCCGGCTGTCCTGCTTCGCGAACCGCCTGAGCTGCTCCAGGGTCTGATCCGTCGACCCGTCGTCCACAAAGAGGAATTCAAAATCCAGGTCACCGGCGGCGGACATACTGTCCGCCGTCCTTTGCATCTCCTGCCGGAAATACGAAAGGGTCGCCTCCTCGTTGTAGCACGGCACAATAATGGAAATGATATCCGTCTTCACGCACCCACCTTTTTTCTGCCCCGGCCCACGCCGGGCAAAGAAAAAGATTCATTCTGAGAACTCAAAATGAATCTTTTCCGACTTCTCAAAATGTATTACGTCGACGAAAAAGACGCGCCGAACCGGCCTTCTGGCTGGCGGCGCTTATGCGCCGTAAATTCGCAGCCGCGCAGCGGCGGAGAATTGCGCAGGCTTGGCTTCGCCAAGCCGAGCATTAAAATACCGAAGGGTGAAGGCGGCCAACAGCCGCCGGAACCCAAAAGAAAAGACACCCAAAGGGTGTCTTTTCTTTTGGTGGAGATAAGCGGGATCGAACCGCTGACCTCTTGAATGCCATTCAAGCGCTCTCCCAGCTGAGCTATACCCCCAGATTGTTTCCCAAGGAAACTTTAGAGAAGTTCTTTATTCAATTGCATTTAGCGCGCCGCCTCGTCTCGTTCAGCGCAAGAAGAATAATACCAGATACCGCCGGATTTGTCAACACCCTTTTTCAAATTTCTTTGGAAAAAAACTGCGTCCACTCCCCAGCCGGGCAGTGGACGCAGTCAGGCATCCGCCGAGCAGGCTGCCCAACCGGGCAGTCCGTGTACTTTTTCTTATGACCGCTTCCAGGCGTTCCGGCTGAACAGCACCAGGATGGGGTACATTTCCAGCCGCCCCAGAATCATGGCGAAGGACAGCACCAGCTTGCTCAGCACCGAAAAGGCGGAGAAGTTACCCATGGGCCCCACCATGTCCAGGCCGGGGCCTACGTTGCTGACGCAGGTGATGACAGCGGTGAGGGTGGTGGTAAAGGAGAAGTTGTCCAGCCCCACCACCACCGCCATGCTGAACACCAGGAACAGGTTGATGATGAAGTAGCACTGGGTGGTGTGGAGGGTACTCTCCGACAGGGGCGCGCCGTCCAGCCGAACCACCGATACCGCCCGGGGATGGATGATGGAACGCACCTCCCGGCCAGCGGAGCGGATCAGGATAAGGATGCGGCTGCACTTGATGCCGCCGCCGGTGGATCCGGCGCAGGCCCCGATGAAGGTGAGCACCACCAGAAGGACTTTGGAGAACTCCGGCCACAGCTCATAGTTGGTGGAGGAGAAGCCGGTGGTGGACACGACGGAGGCCACCTGGAAGGCAGCGTACCGCACACGATCCCCTATGCTGTCGTAGATATCCCGGAGATTCCAGGCTATGGCAGCAGTGGACAGCGCCACCATGGCCAGGAAAAACCGCAGCTCATCGCTCTTCAGAGCCTGCTTCGCCTTCCCGGTGAGGATGAGGAAGTAGACGGCGAAGTTGACGGAGAACAGCAACATGAACACCGTGATGATGATCTCGATGGCGGGGCTGGCATAGGAACCGATGGAAGCGTTCATCCGGGAGAAACCGCCGGTGCCTGCGGTGGACATGGCGTGGGTGATGGAGTCATACCAGTTCATCCCCGCGATGCGCAGGCACAGCGCCTGCAATACAGTGAGGGCCAGGTAAATGGTGTACAAAATCTTGGACGACTGGGAGGCCCGGGGCACCAGCTTGCTCTTCACCGGGCCGGGGCTCTCCGCCCGGATCAGGAAGTTAGAGCTGATGCCAAGGAAGGGCAGCAGGGCGGCGGTGAGGATCAGCACCCCCATGCCCCCCAGCCAGTGGGTAAAGGATCGCCAGAACAGCAGCCCCATGGGCAGCCCCTCGATGGCGGTGAGGACGGTGGCTCCGGTGGTGGTAAAGCCGGAAATAGTCTCAAAAAGGCAGTCGATGTACGACCCAAACTGCCCGGAGAACCAGAGGGGCATCGCCCCAAACACCCCGAACAGCACCCAGATCAGGCCCACGGTGAAGAAACCCTCCCGGGCGAAGAAGTCCGTCTTGGGCTTGAGCAGGAATACCGGCACCGAGGCCGCCGCCAGGATGAGCAGAATGGCGCACAGGAAGGGAACCGGGCTCTCCCCGTAGAGCAGGGCCACCCCCATGGGGATGAGCATGGCCGCGGCCTCAATGAACAGGGTGAAGCCGGTGATGCGCAGCACCAATTTAAAGTTCATAGGCCGTCGCCCTCATAGATGTCGTTCAGATCCAGAATGCCGCTGTCCCGGGCAATGACGATGACGTCGTCCCCCTGTTCCAGGCAGGTGGAGCCCTCGGGTATGATGACCTTCTTCCCCCGGACAATGACGGCGATCAGCACGCCCCGGCGCAGCTTCAGCTCCTTCAGCGGCACCTTCAGGTTCCGGGTGGCGGAAGAGGCCCGGAACTCCATAGCCTCCGCCTTGCCCCCGGCGATGCGGTACAGGGCGTTCATCACCGTGCCCTTGGAGTTTTGCAGGCCCCGGATGAAGCGCAGGATCAGCCCCGCCGTGGCCAGCTTGGGGGACACCACCGACTCCACCCCGGCGGAGCGGGCAATGGCGGTGTAATTCTGGCGGCTGGACTTGGCCACCACCTTGGATACCCCCGCCTGATGGGCATAGAGGGAGATGATCAGGTTGTCCTCGTCCCGATTGGTCAGGGCGATAAACGCGTCGCTGGCGGCCATGCGCTCCTCGGTGAGCAGCTCGGGGTCGGTGCCGTCGCCGTGGATGATGAGGGAGTGGGGAAATTCCTCCGCCAGCTCCCGGCAGCGGACGTCGCTGCGCTCCACCACCTTGCAGTTCATGCCCAGCCGCTCCAACTGGACCAGCAGATAGAAGGCGATGCGCCCGCCGCCGATGATGAACACATTGCGGATACGGTGGGTCTGGCGACCCAGCAGCTTGAAAAACTGATGGATGCCGTTGGGGGTGCCCGCCACGGACACCCGGTCTCCCTGGGCCAGCACGGAGGCGCCGTTGGGGATGAACACCTCGTCCCCCCGCTCCACGGCGCACAGCAGCATAGGCAGGCCCTGGATCTTGGACGACAGGGAGGCCAGCGAACGGCCCACCAGGAAGTCCCCCTCCTGCACGGTGAAGGACATCAGCTCCACCCGGCCCCGGGCGAAAGAGTCGATGTTGGCGGCGCTGGGAAAACGCAGCAGCCGGGAGATCTCGACGGCGGCGGTGAGCTCGGGATTGATGAGCATGGTAATGCCCAGATCGCCCTTCAGCGTATCCAGATCGTTGACATATTCCGCGCCCCGCACACGGGCCACGGTATAAGCCACGCCGATGCGGTTGGCGCAGTGGCAGCACAGCAGATTGATCTCGTCGGAGCCGGTGGCGGCGATGAGCACGTCGGTATCCTTGGCGCCGGCCTCCAGCAGCACGTCCCGGGAGACACAGTTGCCCTTCAGGCACATGACATCCAGTTGGTTGGACAGGCGGCTGAGGGTGCTGTCCGACACGTCCACGATGGTGACGCTGTGGCCCTCGCCCGCCAGATGCTCGGCCAGGGTGGAGCCCACCTTGCCGCCGCCCGCGATGATAATGGTCAAGTCAAATCATCCCATTTCCTTGATTGGGTTTTGATGGATAAAAGCGGACACATTATATCACCATTCCAATTTGAACGCAACGGGGGATTGAAGAATCGAGACAACAGTTGGACACGGGAGCCGGAAAAGATCTGCTAAAAGCCCATAAACGGCGCGGGCACATCCTGTCGGATCCACGGGAAAAGAAAGAAATTTTTGGAAATTTTCTTGACACAAGAAATATTTGGGGGTATACTCAGAGTAGAGGNAANAGACTTTTGATTTTTGAATGAACGTCCAAGCCACGTGTACGACNCGATATGGCGGCAGAGCGCCGCCCAGGCAGGAGANCACGGCGGCGGGGGCGTTTGCTTTTTTAGGGACGGCTGANNGAGCGGATGGAGCCGCCCNCCCGGTCTGNGGATCNGCGGCAAACCGGTGCGCGCCCGGGTGGTTCGGGCGNGGGGCTGAGAGGAGAGAGAGCATGAGAAGCGCGCTGTNAAGNCTGGGAGAGAGCCGGGACTCCATGAGCGCCACGGAACGGGCTGTCGCGGACTATCTGCTGGGCCATCAGGGAGAGGCCATGGGNCTGAGCATCCACCAATTGGCGGAAAAGACCTTCACCTCCCCGTCCACCGTCATCCGGATGTGCCAGCACATCGGATTCAAAGGCTACAAGGAATTCCGTCAGGCCGTGACCTGCGAGGTGGCGGTGCGCCGCNTGGATCAACGGCAGGANCGCGGAGAGATCACCCGNTCNGACAGCCTGGACGAGATNGTGGACAAGGTCACTTACCAGAANATTATGTCCCTGGAGAACACCAAAANCCTGATCGACACCGGCACGCTCCNNTCCTGCGTGGATCTGCTGCGGGACGCGCGGACAGTGCTTCTGTTTGGNCTGGGGGCTTCGCTGTGCGCCGCCCGNGATNTGAACCTGAGGTTTCTCCGGCTGAACAAGCCCTGCGTGGTAAACGACGACTGGCACGCCCAGCTGCTCCAGGCCAAAAACGCCTCCANGGACGATTTGGCCATNGTGCTGTCCTACTCCGGGGAGACGGCAGAGGTGGTGGCNTGNGTCAAAGCCCTCCGGGANAACGGGGCGCCCATCATCGCCATCACCCGGCGGGTGGATTCCCANGTGGCGGAGCTGTCTGACTACNGNCTGTATACCACNGGCANCGCCTCCGCCGCCCACAGCGGNGCCATGGCCACCCACATCTCCCAGCTCAACGTCATCGACATCCTGTTCACCGCCTANGCCAACAGCGANNANGGCNNGGAATCANTNCCCCGGGCCGGCNCGGTATCCAAACTGGGGTCGGCTTGAATCATCCGCCNGNATCGNNCCNAGGACAAAACGACNTCAAAAAGCGCGGCCTCCNGGCCGCGCTTNCTTTGTGCCTGGAATCAGAGGCCGCCNCCGCCCGGCTTGACAAGGCCGCGATATCATTTTATNCTGGGAAAGCGTAATATCGGGCCTGAAATCCTGTCTTATTNNATGANGGCCTTCACAGACAAACTCAAAGGGGGGACAGGGATGGAGGACAGTCAGATCGTGGAGCTGTACTGGCGGCGGGACGAGGCGGCCATCGGGGAAACNGAGCGAAAATACGGCGCGCTGTGCCGGGGNGTGGCCAGGAACATCCTGGGCGTGGACGAGGACGCGGAGGAGTGCGTCAACGACGCNCTCCATCAGGCNTGGAACGCCATCCCNCCCCANCGNCCCGACCGNCTGGGGGCATGGCTGGGNNNNGTGACCCGCAACCTGGCGCTGAACCTNTGGAGCAAAAACCGCGCCCAGAAGCGGTATNCCGGCATGACCGCGCTTTTGAGCGAGCTGGAGGACTGCGTCCCCGCNACCGGGGTGCGTGGAGCGGGAGCTGGAGGAGCAGGAGCTGTCCGCCGCCATCGACGGCTGGCTGNGNNNNCTGCCCCAGNCGGATCGCGTNCTGTTCCTGCGGCGGTACTGGTACGGCGTGGANCTGCGGGAGCTGGCGGNGGAGCGGGGCGTCTCNCCNAACCGGCTGGCGCAGAAGATGTTCCGCCTGCGCCAAAGCCTGAAAAANGCATTGGAAAAGGNGGGCTTCACCCTATGAAAAACGAGGAAAGGGCTGTGAAGCTGTTTACTGGCGTCACCNNCGTGGGGGACGACCTCATTGAGGANGCGGGAACAGCTCANGTCAAAACACGCAAAAAAATGCCCGAGTGGCNGNGGGAGCTGGTGGCCGGCCTGTGCCTCATTNTGCTGGCGGGCGCGGGGATATGGCGCTGGATGGGNCNGNNTGACNGNNCNCTGCCGNCTNCNTTCGATGCTCCGGCGGTAACCGATCCTGTCACCGTCCAGCCGCCGGACACAAACGATCCCACCCCCGGCNGCNATATGCTGCCCAAGGGNATCACTCCCGTGCTGCGGGTGGGGGACACNNTGTATAAATGGACCGGGCTGTCCNTGGAGCTGTNCCTGGANNNCAGCGGCTCCTANAGCTCCNTGNGCGNNGGCGCCACCTATCTGCCGGAGGGCTTCCATGAGTANGGAACCATCAGCGGCNTGACCGTAGATAACCCNACGGAAGAGCTGCAGCTCCAGGCCGGNTTCGAGNCCAGCGGCACNGTATTTGTCAGCGAGGAGTACCCCGCCGTNGTNTACGTCCTCCTGCACACAGANTGGTTTCCCGAGGAGGGCTCCTATATCCGCTTTGCGTCGGACGCGCTGGGGGGCAACGAGCTGATAAGCTGGCAGGGGCGGGCGTATCGCTTCAGCTATTACTACTACGCCTCGCCGGTACTGGAAGCGCTGCCTGAGGGGTGTGAGCTCATCGGGCACCTCCATTATGTGGGGGACGACGTCGTCCCGGCAGGGGAGCTGGAGACCAACCGCCGGTCGGACGACTATGCCAGGCCGCTGGAGGGACGGAAGGTCTACGCCGTCCCCGGCGATGACAGCGTATTGTATGTCTATGAGCCCCGGTATTGGCAGGAGGACGGCGGCTCCGCCTGGCACTCCTTCTGGCGGGTGTGCCGTCTTTGGGAACCATGATAGGGCATAGACAAGGGGCCCCCAGCCTGACGGCTGGGGGCCGCTCATTTTTAGAGTTGATACTACTGCGCTGCGGAAACGCCGCTTAAAACTCCGCATTGCCTACGGTTCTCGGGGGAGCTCCACGTCCGAGATATAACATAGCCCCCCGCCATCCGGCGGGGGGCTGTCATCAAAACTCCGCGTTGCCCACGGTGCGGGGATGGAGCTCCACATCCCGGATGTTGGACACCCCGGTGAGGTACATGACCATCCGCTCAAAGCCCAGGCCGAACCCGGCGTGGCGGCAGGAGCCGTAGCGCCGCAGATCCAG
>JAAVHT010000044.1 GCA_014799565.1 Clostridiales bacterium | reverse complement strand
GACAAATACAGCGTACCTTTCGATGGAAGCATCGAAGAGTTCAGGAACAGTGATGAATTCAAGCATATCAGGGATGAGGTCTATGACTATGTCAAGGCGAAATTTCCCGAGGCAGACGTNAAGTATGCCGCTGAGNCGGACGTGGAGCCGATCGACAGCAAAGACCAGGTNTATCCTGTNCTTGANGCCGACAATCTCGGCAAACTNAAACACGATGTGGCCCGACAGGTNGAGGTCAAGATGGGCTATACAGCCCTCGACTCAGACGCCCCTTACGCCGACATGAAGTAAGCGTTGTCATCGAATATGAATTAGGGTTATGAGATTAATGGGTAATTACCCCGGATCTCATAACCCTTTAATCTTTCAGCCACATTTAACCCAGCTCTTAATCATTATCGATCAATAAATAACCTAAGCATCCACTCTAAATTCTGCTTGAATTGATGCGCGAACGGGCCGTACGCAATGCCCCGTCCGACATTCCAAGTGTTTCCTTAATTTGCTGTGAATCAAAACCCATATCGGTAAGTATTACTATTGTTGATAAAGTCGGGCTCAATGATGCGTACCTATCGTGCATCATGACAGCGAAATCAGGATGAATGAGTGAATAATATTCCACAAAAAGCACCATATCGTTTTTACTCCATTGTGTCGCTTTGCCTCCGGCCAGCAGTTGCGCATGCTTTGCAGATCCTATGGTTTTTACTTCTTCTATATGCGATTCCATCTTTTGCATCTGCACCGATAGCACCTTCATTTCTCGTTCTTTGCAAGCATGCTTCTGCTCCAAGAGTCTCAATTGGCGGCTTTTCTCATTTACCATTTTCTCAAGTTGACGCGCATCTCTATCATGCCTTTCACATTGATCATGCAGAACGTCGATTTCCGCACGCAGTTCATCCATTCTACCCTCCATATCCTCCATTTGAGAGCTGAGCATAGAAGCGGAAAGACTTAGTCGTTTCGCACGACGCGACTTCCATCTAAGGCATATCCAAAGTGCTGCTACTGCGATCAGTAGCAATCCGGAAATAATAAGGTATAGTAATGTCAATCTGTTGTGACGTTGCTCTGCTTCACGCCGTTCGGAATCAGTATGGGCTGCCATCGCCATTTCTCCAAGTCCTTTCCTTTCAAGTGAATCCCGTATCATTCTTGCGTTGGACATAACAGCTGCTGCTGCTTCAAAATTTCCGGCTTCCTTTAGCCATTCGGCATAGGCCTGAGATATCCTGGCCTTCATGAACGGGTCTTTTGATGTCAAGGCCTTCCTCCACATCATTTCAGCCGAATCCTGACGGCCTTCCCGCTGGTAGGCTATGGCCATGAGATAGTAGGTGTGTTCATTTGATCGCAATCTTAAGGATCGTGCAAGATAATGTCTGGCCTGCTGAAGGTCGTTGTCTTCCAGAAAGCCCACAGCAATGTTATTGAGCATATCAGGAAGGTCTTTGCGATTCTGATGGTCGAGTAAAGGGACAAGACTGGAGAGATAATATCGGCTGCTGTCGGACATACCTTTGGCATGATAGCTTCCGCTTAATTGAAGAAACGCGGCTCCTTCCCATCTTGGGTCCTTATGCTTACGTGCTATTTCGAGCGCTGACATACCATGCTCTATTGCTAATGTGTGGTTGCCTGAAATATTGTTTATATAGGCCAGATAAATATGCGCTTTATGGGCAATGCTGTCGTCAGAGCAAGCTGTTGCCTCCATTATGGACTGTCGCAGAAGAAGAATAGCTTCATTAATGTGCGTATACTCATCAAGTGATACTGCTTTAATGAAATGAAAACGTGCTCGATCGCTCATACTACATGCCTGCTCGTCGATTGAATCCAATATGGCCAGAGCCTCTGCATAATGTCCTGATTCTACAAGGGCATCAGCTTCCGCCAACCGTTCTGACCTTTTATGATCATGCGAACAAGACACCGACCCAACTGCAAGGATAATGACTGAAATTATGATCTGTAGAGTAAGCTTCATAAAGTAATAACAATTTTTTTAGATTAAAGGTATGTTTAGTTGGATGAAACAGGCTTTTTGTATAATATGTTCAGACAGGGGCGAAGCGTATCGACCCTGTCTGAAAGTTGGATGATGAACATGTATCAAAGGTGCACACGGCGTCCGTCTGACGTGATGTATATTCCCGAAGGCAGACCGTAAAAATCAGTCGCATTACGGCGCACAGCCACTCCCGTCGGAGTGAAGATGTCGAAAGTATCCTTAAGCATAGGCGCATTTATACCATTGACACCATATGTAAACGCAGAGGCTGCGCCTGATTCAGAACCGTCTTCATAGACGGCTGTGACTTGATAAAGGATATTGGCTTCAACGGACGTGTGGTCAGTGTAGGATGTGGTATCCTTGTCTACGCTTCCTAACAGTATCCCATCCCTGTATATGTTATAGGAAGCCATAGGTTTGTTGGGCACGCTATAGGTGATGTCATCCACCATAAAGATGAATGGCGTACCCATTTCCGCATTGTAGGGAGAACAATGCCTGATAGCGAAATACTTAGTGCCTTCAGGCAGATCCACTTCCACCTGCTGCCATTCTCCACCTGATGCATGACGCTGTCCTCCAATGGCAATGAAGTCTTCAGGATTCATACCTCCATATGACACCAACACCTCGTAAGTCTCCACGTGGTCGATGACGTAGCCATTGCCTGAAAGGCCTTTATAGTTGTTGACCCAGAAGCGGATGGTCTGGGCCTCGCCTGTTTGTTCCGGTGAAATGGTCCAGTTGTCCGCGTCTTTTATCACTCCGAAGTATTGGCCATCTTCCCAATAGGTATCTGCACTGTATATGGCGGCAAGATACTGCTCATCGCTATGTGGAATGAAGGATGCCCCAGCCTCTTCTGATATGACCGTGAANAGACTTGTCCCATATCCTGTATAGTTGTAAGGATTGAACACGGTATAAGCGAATTTCTGACCCTGTGAGCCATAATAAAGAGCATCCGTGAATCCTCCTGTCGAACCAAGGTCTACGTCTACCATTGTCCAATCGCCTACATTATGCTCNACCCATCCCNAGTCATCGAGATAGTTCCATGGTTCATAAGAGTCAAAGTTTTCGGTATATGGTGCGAGATGGCTTACTTTTTCCCAATTTATTGTCACGCTGTCTTCTTCCTCTGAGACTACAAGTGATTCGGGCGCTGCGAGGTCAGGATCCTTAAGTGTTACATAGGCGTAAGCTGTATTGTCTTCAGGAAACGCNTCCCCGTCAATAGACACGTCTATGCGGAAACCCATGGATGATGCGGTTTCGATTGCTGCGATTTTTACAGGTATATCTACTGTGATGCTTTCCATCATATTAAGTTCACAATCGATATTGAACTCATCTATTGTTTTGTCGTTTGCATTAAGTGTGATGGATAGCGACCTGACCGTTTGCGCTCCTGCGTTTCCAATTCTTGCGTGGAGCATCATCTCACTNCCACGTTCGGCCATGCGGACTGCTGATAACTCTGCCTTTATGTCATAGGGAGGAAGCGACCCTACGAATACATTATCGAGGTATATCTGGTTGGAATTGTCGCGTGCGGCAGNCTNATACTGCACCCCGGCATTTATATANCGTTGANTTGCGAATTGNGATAANTCATANGTATATACGGTCCATTCCGAAGGAATNTCCGCTACATTCATNGTATCTATGACATGGTCNTNNCCATCAGCGGTCAGTACATATACATTGATGGTGCCGTCCGTCTGCGANGCATTCCGGAGTGCGAAACTCAATTTAGCTTCNGAATCNTCCGNCAATGNTATTTTTCCTGAATAGAANCCTGCTANNTCATCTTTACTNACTGCCGAAAGAATAATGCATCCGGGATGATTGCTNTAACTTTCAATCTNGCTTGAATAGATNCCGGTAGTGCCGAATCCGTTCTGCTTGATCTGTGTAATCCAGAAGTATGGAGTCTGTCCGTTATCGAATGTTTCCAGGAAAGGAGTTTCGTAAGGTTTTCCGAGAATTACATTGTTGGTCTGATAATAGTTTGGACTCGGGCCAGCTTGATTCGAGGCGTTGGTCACATAGCTGATAATGGACTGCGGCCCATCTACTGTAGAAACGGGCAGGTCAATTTCCATAGTGCCCATAGCGGACGCTATCAGATTGCCGACGGNAGGAAANCCATATTCATCGCGNGNTATNTCATATACTGAGAATGTCACGTCTTCAGGGAAAAANACACCTCCATGAGCGGATGTGATTGGATCAGCCGTCAAGGTCATCTTGGATACATTGTCGTGAAGCACTACGTTTTGTGGAGTAGCTGGAATGTCAAGACCTACGAAAATCGTNTGTGATGTATTGACTCCTTCATCAACATCGTTATAGGCTGCTATATTGAAGGTATATGTGTCGGCCTTNTCAAGATNTGCCTCATAAGTGATCAATTCTCCGGGCTTTACATCCTGAATGTCAGCTATCTCAAAATAACCGTTACGTATGCGGACACCGGAAAGCCCTTCCAGAACCGAGCCGTCTGCGCATTCATCGGGAAGCTTGAACGTCAACGTAGCNTTGGGACATCCCTTAGGATCCGGAGTTATGGTAAGGNNCTTNATGGCGGAAGGTGATTTTTCAAGAGTTTCCCCGGTGANGCTTATTTCATCTATAAAGATTGATGACATGTAGGCAGCTTCCATCAGATGGAAACCAACATACCATATTCCGCTGTTTTCGACAGTGAATTCAACAGTATGAAGCACCCAGTCNTCAGACGATATTGAAAACCTCGGTATCAATTCCGTATTCATTGCTTCTACCGTATTCGAAGCGCCTATGCATACTTCCATTTGATCATCATAGAATGACGAACGGTTGGTGGTGTAGAANGATAATGTATAGGTCTTTCCCNCTTTTAAGTTGAATCCCGGCGATACCAGCCAATCGTCAACATCCTCCCCGTATGCTGAATAGGAATAATNATACCAGGCGCAAGGAACATCTGAACGCCAAAACCATGTGCCGCGATCGGTATTCGCATCTCCGTTAGCGTCAATAACGGTAAACCATTCGAATTCTTCGGGAGATGAAATTCCGCATTTCCANTCTGGAGTGAATATCGGTTTTGCGTCATCGATTCGCTGTCTGAGTGAGNATACGGAATGAAATGTTCCCGGACTACTCATCGGAGTCCCCAACGGCCTGATGGNCANTGGCGCCACTTGATCAATCCCGCCTAAGGCAGGTATTGGAAGCAATANTGTAGCAAGCGTAGAAAGAANAAATTGTTTCATCTAAAAAAGTTTTTATTGGATTTCAGATGCAAATATAGATGTTCTTTTTCTTATTTCCAATAGTTTACAANAATATGTTACAAAGTGTCATTCTATTTAGTATATTGAATTATAATTACTTAAGANTTGATGCATTTGTATGCTTATAAAAGAATTGTAACAAAATAAGAGGCGGGGATGGGATCCCAGCCTCTTAAGCTTTGAGCAGCTGATATGCGTTTGATTCGACCAGCTGCTTAATCACTACAGAGNGATCATTTCGCTTTGTCTTTGCGGTAGTCGTNTACTACTACGCGGTTGTCGCGGAAGGTGTCGTAGGTGCTCTTTCCGNGCCCGTTGATCACATAGCCGAAGCCTCGCTTGCCTCCGTTNGAAAGGGAGTTGTTGCAGGCATGGTAGACGTTNACTCCTTCNGTGTCGGGNACCTCNATGGAGTTCTCGATCTTGATTTCATTNACNAGCACGTCGTAGATGCCGAGGGCTGCNGCATANTGNTTCTTCACGTCGTCGCTCACCTTATAGGCNGCNTAGCCGGGTCNNGTCCCGTTTTCACTCATGTAATGCTCCTGGGAGGGTGAGTCATACGGTGTCTCGCACTGGTAGAAATACATGCGGCCGTTCTCGCCGTTCCAGAGTGTCTGGTATTCCTGGAAATGCTCGTTGAAAAGACCGTAGACAGTCACGTCGTCGCCGTTCACTACAAGTCCGTTGGGAGCGGTGTTTACGTTCCAGCCCACACTGCCGCGCACGCCATGGTCGGCACGCCATATCCAGAAATGGTCGCCAACCACATTGTTGCTGTTGATCTCCACAGCGCGGTCCACATGCACCGGATTGGGCCTGAACCCACCGATACGGAAGAAGAGGTCGGAAAGCAGTACCGGATTGGCGCTGTGGTCGACACCTGTCTTTTCCTGCCCTACCTTCAGCAGTGTGTCGGAACTGTAGTGGGCGTCGAAGAGCAGCGAAGCCACTGCCACACCATCTACATCGTCGATGACGATAGCTCCTTCGCGGTTCCCTTCTCCTGGAGTGAGCGTAGCCCACCCGATACCCAATACCACAGTCCCCGGGCGGGTGATGCGCAGGGGATCGTCGAGATTATACATGCCGGGAGTGATGAGGAGGTTCTTCCCTGAAGCAAGCGCCTTGTTCATGTCGGCTGATGTAGCACCCGGCTTGATGACTTCGAAAGTCTCCAGGAGGTCGAGATATTCCCCTTCTCCCGGATTGCCGGGAGAGTAAGACACCCCTTTGGCCTCCTTACGGAATGCAGGACGGAACACCTTGTACCTACCGTCCGGCCCGATGCAGAGGAATGGTTTTTCTGCTATGACAGGGGTGGTCTCCACGACCGTCACGTTTCCTCCCTGGTCCCAGTTGTTGCGGTAGGTGGCCATATCCACTTCAGGCCCGAACTCCACGCCCTGGAAACAGTAGTTGTATTTTTCCTCACGGAAATCGCCGCGTCCTTTGTTGAGGATCGAATTGCGGTAGTACCATTGCTGCTGATGGTCGGATCCGGCCGGAGCGTCGAAACGGCAGTCTGCCGCATATCCTCCGCTCACCCAGCCGTTGCCCCACTGAGTGCGTAGCGTTCGGTTGGAATAGACGCGGCGTATCGGAGCTGCCTGCGATACTGCCCATTTGAATGTCTCTGGTTCGTCGTAGGTCTCCGGACCGATCACCGACAGGTTCTCTGCCGATCGCCAGAAGGTGCATGTGCCGTTCCCGTCCCTGAGATGCGGCGGAGTGTGGATGTTGGATACCTCTACGTCATAGGGAGTGGCGCCGAGTCCGGCGATGTGTACATAGAAAGGCACATTGATCAGTCCCGCCTCGCGGTAATCGCCGGGTTTGAAGAGAAGCGCATAGCGATCAGGATCCATCTCGCGGCCAAACAGACGGCGGTCGATCTCTCCGAGGTTGACGGCTACCGAGTCCATATTGTCGGTAGGGGAGAAGAGGAGGATTTTATCTCCGAATAGCTGGCGGTCTATCGATATGGTGTCGAGTACGACTCCGGATGCGTCGATGATGCGATAGTAGGCTCCGTTGGGATTTGCTTTGGCTTTATCTGTAAACCGGCCATTCTTTGTCTGCCCGATCTTGGAGTATTGGCTCCATTTGCCGGAGGCTTTCTCAATGGTGAAAGGAGCTTTGTGGCCCTTGGCCAGATCGTCAAACTCGATAGCCGTTCCCTTTTTGCCGGGAACTATGTTCCAGGCTCCTGCCGACAGGCAGGAGGAAGCCAGGATCAACGATAATGTTTTCAGGTGTTTCATGTGTTGAATTGCTGTTTTTGATTTTTCACAAAGTTACCTATTTTTCATACATGAATCCGGAAGAGTAACCTGAAAGTAAACATCCGTATTGAATTACCGTTGAATATCAGCAGAATAAAAACACAAAAAAGTAACCATCCACTTCACGACAAAGTCATCTTATTCAACTTTCGCAAGCTTAAGTTGAAGGTTAAAAGGTTAAGAGGTTAATCAGGGAATTATCTTTTTCTATTCAAATCATCCTCTTTCCAAGTATTATTTAATCCTTAACCCTTTAACCCTTAATCCTTAAGTGAGTCTGCGAAACTTAAATTATCTTACCAGACGTGCTGTCTTACGGTCTTGATGGTGCCGTCGGGGTTGTATTCGAGTTTATCGATGCAGATCGAGCGGAGATTGCCCATGCCGGATAGTGCCTGGTTGTGGTAGAGCGCATACCATTGGCCTTTGTATTTCACTATGGATCCGTGGCTGGTGTCGCATCCAGTCGGTTCGAGGTATACTCCGCGGTGGGTCCAGGGACCCATGGGGCTTGTGCTGGTGGCGTAGTGCAGGCGGTTGGCGCCACGGTTGGCCTTGTCTACAGCGTTGTCGGAATAAGAGAGGTAGTAGAGGCCGTTGTGCTTGTGCACCCAGGTTCCCTCGTGGAAATCCTCAAGACCTTCCATCTCGCTTACGGGTTCGGCTATCTCGACCATGTTCTCCTTCAATGGGACAGCGCGGCACTTTCCGGCTCCTCCAAAATATAGATAGGCCTGCCCGTCGTCGTCGATGAACACGCAGGGGTCGATCATGCCGAATTCATCGCCGAGGTCCTTTATGTAGCCCCACACCTTGAAGTCGGCGGCCGGTTTGTCGCTGATGGCTACCCCGATCTTCCATGTGTCGTTCCAGCGTGTCTCGCTCGGATGCGGGAAATAGAAATAGTATTTGCCGTTCTTATAGGCGCAGTCGGGAGCCCACATGAACCCACCTTCCGGGCGACCCCATTCCACATCGGCTGAGGAAAGTATCTCGCCATGGTCGGTCCAGTCCTTGAGGTTGTTGGTGGAGAATACGTGGTATTTGTCCATCTTGTCGCATCCCTGCGGCGGATCAATGTCGTGAGATGCATACACGTAGAGTCGGCCGTCGTCCCATACGTGGCCCGACGGATCAGCCGTGAACATATGGGTCACGAAAGGATTGGGACCCAGTTCAACTTCCTTTTGTGAGCGGCAGGAAGCAGCGAGAAGGGCAAGTCCTGCCAAAGCGATAAGCGTCTTTTTCATGTCATAGAGTGTTTAAGAATTAGAAGATGTCGCGAATATAATTTAGGGGCGTTAAAATCAGATTAATTGATGCGATTTTTAAATAATTGAGTTATAATAATATGGATTTTATTAAGCGATTATTAACCGCAGATTTAACCTGAATTTACCGTCAAAAATTATATTTGCGCGCAGTTTATCCACACTTAACAGCCATGAATAGAAAAACTCCTTTCATCATTCTCACGATTCTTTCGATGTGCTTCGCGACAGATGCGGCGAAGCGCACTCTTCCCTCCATCTACGCCAAGGGCTGGATCGACTTCAATAAAAACGGCATCAAGGATACGTATGAAGATCCCGCGGAGCCGATCGACAAGAGAGTGGAAGATCTTCTCGCCCGGATGACGATGGACGAAAAGACCTGCCAGCTCGCCACTCTATATGGCTCCGGCCGCGTGCTTAACGACTCGCTGCCAACTGAGGGTTGGAAACAAGAGATATGGAAAGACGGCATCGCCAACATCGACGAGCAGGCCAACGGCCTTGGGAAATTCGGCTCCTCCCTGTCGTATCCCTACGGCGCGAGTATCGACAACCGCCACGCCATACAGCGATGGTTTGTAGAGGAAACGCGCCTCGGCATTCCCGTCGACTTCACCAACGAAGGCATACGCGGACTCAACCATGACCGAGCCACGATGTTTCCGGCCCAGTGTGGCCAGGGAGCTACATGGGACAAAGCCCTTATCCGGGAGATAGCCCGCGTGACGGCCGAGGAGGCGAACGCACTCGGCTACACCAACATCTACGCTCCGCTTCTCGACATCTCGCGCGATCCGCGCTGGGGCAGGGTCGTGGAATGCTACGGCGAGGACCCATATCTTGTCGGGGAACTCGGCAAGCAGATGATATTCGGTCTTCAGGAGCGTGGTCTTGCCTCAACTCCGAAGCATTTTGCCGTCTACAGTGTGCCCATTGGGGGACGCGACGGCCAGACGCGAACCGATCCTCACGTAGCCCCGAAGGAGATGCGCACCCTTTATCTCGAACCCTTCAGGAAGGCTGTGCAGGAAGCCGGAGTGAAGGGCATCATGAGTTCCTATAACGACTATGACGGAGAACCCATCACGGGAAGCTACAGGTTTCTGACCGAAATACTACGCAACGAATGGGGATTCAAGGGTTATGTCGTGTCAGACAGTGAGGCTGTCGAGTTTCTCTACAGCAAACACGGTGTGGCTGCCGACGCTGTGGAGGGTGCCGCGCAGGTGATCAACGCCGGCCTTAACGTAAGGACCAACTTCACACTCCCCGAGCAATTCATCCTTCCTCTGAGGGAGGCCATCAAGAGGGGACTTGTATCGGAATCGACCATCGATTCGCGCGTCCGCGACGTACTGAGGGTGAAGTTCGAGCTCGGACTCTTCGACGATCCGTATAAGGGAGATGCAAGGAAAGTATATGATAATGTGCACTGCGACGACCATAAGCAGGTGTCGCTCCGCGCGGCACTTGAGTCGATAGTGCTTCTCAAGAACGAAGGCCATGCGCTCCCGCTGAGCAAAGATGTGAGGCGGGTGGCCGTGATTGGTCCCAACGCCGACGAGACCGAAAATCTTATCTGCCGCTACGGCCCTGCTAACGCTCCCATAAAGAGCGTATATCAGGGACTGAAGGAATATCTGCCCGATGCCGAAGTGGGTTACGCAAAGGGTTGCGACATCATCGACCGCTATTTCCCTGAAAGCGAGCTCTACGACGTGCCGCTCGACGCGGAGGAAAGCAAAGCGATTGAGGAAGCGGTGGAGCTGGCCCGTGGCAGCGATGTTGCGGTATTGGTGCTTGGCGGCAACGAAAAGACCGTACGTGAAGAATATTCCAGAACTTCGCTCGACCTCTGCGGCCGACAGCAGAAACTTCTTGAAGCGGTCTACGCTACCGGCACTCCGGTGATATTGGTGATGGTAGACGGACGCGCATCCTCCATCAACTGGGCTCAGAAATATGTTCCGGGCATAATCCATGCGTGGTTTCCGGGAGAATTCATGGGCGATGCTGTGGCTCAGGTGCTTTTCGGCGACTACAATCCCGGAGGAAAGCTACCTGTAACTTTCCCGAAATCAGTAGGACAGATACCTCTTGCCTTCCCGATGAAACCGGGAGCGGATTCCGATGGCTTCGTCAGGGTGGCGCATGCCCTCTATCCTTTCGGCTATGGCCTCAGCTACACCGACTTCGAATATTCCGACCTGAAAATCGAGCAGTCGGCTCCCGGAGTGGGTGGCAGCGTGACTGTCAGCTGCAAGGTGACCAACACCGGCGACCGCGAAGGCGATGAGGTCGTGCAGCTGTACCTGCGCGATGTCGTGAGTTCCGTGACCACCTATGTCAAGGTGCTCCGCGGATTCGAGCGGGTATCGTTGCGTCCCGGAGAGACAAAAGAAGTATCGTTTACGCTCACCCCTCAGGATCTCGGGCTTTGGAACAAAGACGGTCATTTCGTGGTGGAACCGGGCGAATTTAAGGTGATGGTAGGCTCCTCTTCCGAAGACATCCGTCTAGAAGGCGGCTTCCACGTTAATGTGTAATCCGTACCTCCATTCTCCATTCACAATTCTCCATTCTCAATTAATAAACCAAAATTATGTTATAAAACATGTTTTGCGCTAATTAACCGTATTTTAAGCGAGATTTTCAGCCTGAGGCCTACTTTTGCGAAAAAAAAAGTCGTATCGACTTTCATTACCATTACATTACAGCCTTCATATGAAAATTAACTTAAGGAAGACAGCGCTTCCGCTCATTTGGCTTTCCTTCATGCCATGGACGAATGCGCAGAACTTGACCAACGATTTTTCAGATCCGACGCAATCACTGACCAATGTAGGGCGTGGAGCGTCGTATATCGCCGATGGTGTGCTCAGGAACAAAGGATGCTATACGCTGTTTGGCAATCCCGACTGGAAAGACTATACACTTAGCTTCCGCGCACGCGCTCCGAAAGACGCGGAGCAGGTGCAGATATGGGCCGGATTCCGCACACGCAACCGATTTGACCGATATGTGCTCGGCATAAAGGGAGGCCTTCAGGACGACGTCTATCTTATGCGTACCGGATACATGGGTGCCGACGAACTCATGGGCGTGCGTCCGCTCGGATTCCATCCTGAGCCTGGACAGTGGATTGATGTCAAGGTAGAGGTTTGCGGCAAGAGAATGAGGGTATTCATCAACGGCAGCAAGCTTCCCTATATAGATGTGGAAGATAAGAACGGCTGGGAACTCGCAGAGACAGGCGAGATAGCACTTGGAGGAGGCTGGATAGAGACGGAATTCGACGATCTGAAGGTCACTCCTCTTGCAGCCGACGCCCTTGACGGCGTCAGCAACAAGGAACTCAATTTCGCCATGAGCCCCGCCGATAAGGAGGCAAAGAGAAAAAAGGAAAGGGCCTCCTATAAGTCGAGGAAGCTCGACAAGGTGAGCGGCGCACGCACGGAGATGAGCCTCGACGGCGACTGGCTATTCATGCCTACCTATCAGCTCGATGAGACCGCTAAGGCCATCGATCCGGCCATGGCCGACGACGATTGGCACGTGATGAACGTGCCCGACTTCTGGTCGCCGATCAGGATATGGCTCCATGGCGAGACAATGCCTTCTCCCCGGGGCGCCCAGCCGAAAGGTGTGTCAGACACTTATTATCAGAAAGAGACCGACCGCTGCGAGAACTATACATTCGACCATCGAAAGACGAAAGGCGCATGGTATCGCCAATGGGTAGAGCTCCCGGCTGACATCAAGGGCAAGAAACTCGAGCTTCACTTCGACGCCGTCTCCAAAGTGGCCGAAGTGTATGTCAACGGACATAAGGCCGCTTCCCACATCGGTATGTTCGGCGATTTCGACGTAGACGCAACTCCATATCTCCATCCGGGAAAGAACCTCATAGCCATCAATGTGGTGAGGGACATCAAGGGCGCAGGCCCGCAGACGAGCGACGCCATGGAGAACTTCTACTCTTCCGTGCGTAAGGATGTGGAAGACAATAAAGACGATGCTCAGGCCAACGCCGAGGTGATCGCCGACATCCCCCACGGATTCTTCGGCGACAACCCCGCCGGAATCTGGCAGCCGGTATCCCTCGTAGTGACCGATCCGCTGCAGGTGGAAGATGTATATGTGAAGCCCAACCTTACAGGCGCCGGGTTTGAGATAACGGTAGACAACTCTTCGTCGAAGAAACGGAAATTTGATGTCGCCCTCGAGATAGCCGACAAGAAGACCGGCGACGTAATCTATTCAGGTACCCTTCTTAAGAACATCAGCCTTGCCAAGAACAGCTCGGAGACATATGACGCGGAAGTGGC
The DNA here is from genome assembly GCA_014799565.1 of Clostridiales bacterium. Taxonomy (GTDB): domain Bacteria; phylum Bacillota; class Clostridia; order Oscillospirales; family Oscillospiraceae; genus Enterenecus. The sequence goes on along the minus strand of JAAVHT010000044.1, from coordinate 2,308 downwards.
CGGAATATCCCCGAAACTATGGGAACCTTCCGATCCCAACCTGTATGACTTCCGATTCAGCATCAAGGAGGGCAAGAAATTGACCGATGAATACGCCGTCACATCCGGTTTCCGTACATTTGAGGCGAAAGATGGATTCTTATATCTCAACGGCAGGAAATTCTGGCTGCGTGGTGGCAACCATATCCCATTCTCGCTCGGCATGAACAATGAGGCGCTCGCCGACAAGTTCATGGCCCTCATGAAAGAAGGCAATGTCAACTCCACCCGCACGCACACCACACCCTGGAACGAACTATGGATGGACGCGGCCGACCGCAACGGCATAGCCGTAAGTTTCGAAGGCACATGGTCATGGCTCATGATCCACTCCACGCCCATTCCCTCACAGGCTACCCTCGACCTCTGGAGCAGCGAATGGCTCCAGGTTATGAAGAAATTCCGCAACCACCCCTCCGTGATATTCTGGACCATCAACAACGAGATGAAATTCTACGACCTCGATGCCGACACCGAAAGGGCGAAGCAGAAATTCCGCATCATCTCCGACGTGGTCAAGGACATGAGGCAGGTTGACCCAACACGCCCTATATCGTTCGACTCCAACTACATGCACCGTAACGGTGTTAACCGCTTTGGCGAGGAATTCATGGCTACGGTAGACGACGGCGATATCGACGACAACCACGCATACTACAATTGGTATGACTTCTCGGTGTTCCGCTTCTTCAACGGCGAATTCCAGAAGCAGTTCCTCACTCCCGGTCGTCCGCTCATCAGCCAGGAGATGAGCACCGGCTATCCCAATGCCGAGACCGGACACCCCACGAGAAGCTACCAGCTCATACATCAGAATCCCTTCTCGCTCATCGGCTACGAGGCATACGACTTCGCCGATCCGGCAGGATTCCTGAAAGCCCAGTCGTTCATCACCGGAGAGCTGGCCGAGGCTTTGCGCAGAAGCAACGAGAAGGCTTCCGGCATCATGCACTTCGCCTACATGACATGGTTCCGTCAGTGCTACGACGAGAACAGGATAATGCCGTGGCCTACCTACTACGCCATGCAGCGCGCCATGCAGCCGGTGCTCGTCAGCGCTGAGCTCTGGGGCCGCAACTACTACGCCGGCGAGCGCATCCCGACCAGAATCTACGTGGTCAACGACAACGAGGAAGGCCGCGATCTCGGGGAGATGCAGCTTACTTGGTCGCTTCTCGATGAAAATGGAAAAGTGATGGCTACCGGCAACGACAGTTTCCCCGCTGTAGCTTATTACGGACGCGAATACATCGAGCCTACCATCACCCTTCCCGAGAATCTCGGCGACTCCAAGATCTACGGCAAGCTCACCCTCTCGCTTTCAGAGAATGGCAAGCAGCTTTCAGCCAACGAGTACGACCTGACGTTCGCTCCCAAGTCATGGGCGAAGGCAGATGCAGAAGGCAGTCGTATTTCATTTATAGGCAGCGATGCCGCGGCAGAATCGCTTGATGCCGCAGGAGTGACCTACAACAGAGTAGGCTCCATAGCAGAGCTCTCAGGAAAGAAGAATAAGGCAGACCTCTGCATCGTAGGGGGGCTTGACGATATCAGCGACGCCGACGCTGCCCTGCTCCGTGCCTATCAGACCAAGGGAGGCAAGCTGCTGATGCTCGACGCCAAGAACTTCGCCGCCAAGGTATATCCAGAATATATCACCGACGTCATCATCCCCACGGAAGGCGACATCGTAGTGATGGAGCGCAGCGACGACGCGGTGTTTGACGGACTCGATCCCCTCGACCTCCGCTACTTCAACAACAACCGCAGGGAGATTCCCCTCGCTTGCAACGCCACCCTGAAGGCAGTGCGCGACGACAACGTGAAGGAACTCGCCTCGCAGATGAAGATACACGCATATATCGACGGCGGCGCTGCCGGCGACCGCATGAAGAAGATAGAGTCGATGCGTGGCCTTACCATGATGGAGATAGCCGACGGCGACGGAAAAGCAATCGTATCCACCATGACTACCGACCGCGCAGCTACCGACCCGATAGCCGGTCGCCTGCTCGCGAATATGGTCAGCCAGGCTTTGAAGTGAATCCAAACCATTCCTCTCCAGATTCGATAAGTTAGTGATAGAGGCCACCATCATGCGAAATATGGTGGCCTCTTTAAGTAGCTGTTCAAATTAAACGCATATCATACGCTCTGACGATTCCGAGGCGATTTGGCCGCGGAGCGAATGAGCGATGCGGGCATCGTGAATGAGCTTCAAGGCCAAAGCGGCCGGAATCGGCAAGCGGATGATGTGCGAGATCCTATT
>JAAVHT010000043.1 GCA_014799565.1 Clostridiales bacterium | reverse complement strand
GCCAGCGGAACAGCACGATCCCGCTCGTCACCGGAGACAACGGCCACCAGCGCCTCCTGGTCGTCAAACCGGGCCAGAGCGATGATCCGCCCCTGGGCGTACAGGAACTTCATGCCGCCCTCTGTGAGGGCTGGGGTGCTCTGCTTCAGATGGGCCAGCGTCCGATAGAGCTGATAGGTATCGGTCTCTGTAAAGTCCTTATCCCAGGGCATGGGGAAGCGGCAGCCTTCGTTATTCTCTGTCCAGCCACCGATCTCCGCCTCGTCCCCGTAGTAGATGGACGGGGCGCCCACCAACATGAACTGTAAGAGTACCGCGCCACGATAGGCATCGGCGGAAACCTCTTTGTGGTTATGTACCCGGGAGACATCGTGGCTGTCGATCAGGTTGAACTGGTTCTGAGCCAACACGAAGGGGATCTTGGCCAGATGCTCTGTCACGCGGGCCTGCACATCCTCTGCCGTCATTCTGTACGGGATATCCCTCAAAAGCTCATTGCGAAGAACAAACAGATCAGGCAGCCCGGCAAATTGACGCAGCACCCGTCCGCATCCGTAGTAGTTCATGGGCGAGTCCCACTCAGCGCCCTGAAGGTAGCTGGCGCAATCCCCCCAGTCCTCTGCCAAAATGTAGGCCTGGGGATTTTCCTCCCGAATGCTCTTGCGGATTTCCGGCCAGATCTCATGAGCCAGTTGGATCTCGTTATTCCGGGCAAACACATCCGCCACGTCAAAACGCCAGCCGTCGATGCTGTAGGGCGGCTTCAGCCATTTGCGGAGGACGGAGTCTTCGGCCTCATAGATGGCTTTCCGCAGTTCTTTAGAGGTGTAGTTCAGGGTGGGAAGGCTGGCGATGCCCTCCCAGCCTTTGTAGTTGTTGGTGCCCGGCTCGAAGAAGTAATAGGAGCGCTCCTCCGCGTCCGGGTTATTGTAGGCGCCTATGCTGCGGTCAAAGTAGAGACCGTCCCGGTTGAACCACTTATGGGCCATTCCGGTGTGATTGATGGAGATGTCCAGGATCAGCTTCATCCCGTTTTCATGCAGCGCCTGGGACAGCTCGGCCAACGCCTCATCGCCGCCAAAGTGCTCATCCACATGGAGATAGTCAATGCAGTCGTATTTGTGGACGGAGGGGGCTGCAAAGATAGGATTCAGGTAAACGGCGGTGACGCCCAGCTCCTTCAGATAGGGGATCTTCTCCTTCACACCCTGTAAATCTCCCCCGAAAAAGTCCATACAATGTCCCTGTTCATATTGCAGCGGCGTGTCGTTCCAATTCATGTGGATGGTATCATAGCCGTTTACCTGGTATTCCCCATCCCGCACGTCGTTGGCGGGGTCGCCGTTGCGGAAGCGCTCCGGGAAGATCTGATAGAATACGGCAGATTTCACCCACCGGGGCTGGCGGTAGTTGGCCAGCAGGACAAAGTCATAGGTGTGATCGGGGATGTAGGTGGTGATTTCCTTTTGGGTATAATAGTAGATCACGTCGTCACAGGCCAGATAAAAATGATAGTGCATCCTCATCTCGCTGACCACAAAGCTGGCCTCATACCAGGCAAGGCCGTGCTCCGTTTTTATTTTTTTCGCCTCGGTCAGCCGCTCCGCGCCGTTGGGGCAGGTACGGACAAAGACGTGCCGCACCGGCGCGTCTTCATACATCCGGATGCGGACGCTGACCGTCTGCCCCAACTCCGGCTCCGGTGTGCTGACAAAATAGCGGCTGCCGTCACTGTATACGCTTTCCAACCAGTTTTTCATCGTCATTTCCCTTTTATCACAGATTTATTCAAGTGCTTTGACTGAATCTCTCTCCACAAGCTCTACGTCCACTTTCTTATCACCAGTGATCGCGGCGCCGTCGCGCAGCATGGAGAACAGATATTCACCGGCGCACTGGGCCTTCTCCTCCAGGCGCTGAGATACGCTGGTCAGCTTAGGATGGGAGTACCGGCACTCCGGCAGATCATCGAAGCCGGTGACCGAAACGTCCTCCGGCACCCGCAGCCCGCTCAGGCGCAGGCCTTCCATCACGCCCAAGGCCACCACGTCTGCCATAGCTGCCGCCGCCGTGAACCCTATGGGAGAAGCGGCGATCTGTTTCCCAGCCTCCACGCCGCTCTCGTAGAGCGTTTCGACCTTGAAGCAGTGTTCCGGCCTCACCTCGAGACCCTGCTCACCCAGGGCATCGCAAAAGCCCCGATACCGCTCCTGAACAACACCCGGCGACTCCGGCGAGGGAGCCACAAAGGCGATCCGGCGGTGTCCTTTGTCCAACAGATGTTTTGCTGCCAGATACCCACCCTTGTAATCGTCAACGCCCACGTTGGCGATGGGCACGCCCTCCGCATAGGTGTCAATGAAAACCGCAGGGATATCCAGCTTTTTCTGGAGCTCCAGCGCGTCCTCGGCATACATACCTAACAGCAGGGCGCCGTCAACATTCCAGGTGGAAAAGATGGGAACGGCCTCGTCGCTCCGCTCGACGCAGCGGAGCATCATATAATAGCCCTGGCTGCGGACGTACCGTTCCAGGTAGGCCAGCATCTGCGAATCATAGGGGCTGGCGGAGAACGCATCACTCTCACTCAAATGCGAAACTACAACACCGATGATACGGCTCTGCTTCATGGTCAAGCTGCGGGCCGTGGCGCTGGGCCGGTAGTCGTTCTCCTCTATAATCTTCAGCACTCGCTCAATGGTCTCTTTTGAGGCCCTGTTATATTTGCCGTTCATCACGTTGGAAACCGTGACGGTACTCACACCGGCCATCTTTGCAATGGTTTTCAAATTCATAGCATTGTTCTCCATTTCACTCTGCCATGGACACAGTGACCATGGCGGCGATTTTGTTCTCTGCACACCTTAATAAGCCGTAAAATCAATACGCCCCATCAAAGCGATAGAACCATTGCTTTATAGTTTAACACATACTATTACAAGATTTCAAGTATTTACCGCTGAACCAGGTCACTTTTCCCCCTTTTGGCGTAACGTATCATGCGTTTTATGGCCGCCTTGCGGGGCTCCAGAGCGGTCAGATCCTCCAACCGCCACTCCCAGTTGGGACTGCCCACAGTGCCCGGTGTGTTCAGCCGCGCGGCATCGTCCAGCTCCAGCAGATCCATCAGCGGGATAATGGCATAATCCGAAACGCTGTGCAGCACGTAGTGCAGCATACGATAAGATACGTTTTTCCCCTTTCGCCCCTCCCGGCCCAGACGTCTGTCAATCTTCTTCCGCATTTTAGCGTCCAGATCGTTGTACCAACCCATCACAGTCTGGTTATCATGGGTGCCAGTATAGATCACCTGATTTTTTGCAACGGCCTTGGGATTCAGCAGGGTGAACTCCGCAACGTTCATTCCGGAAAGGTCATAGGCGTCCCGCAGCTCCAGCACCTCCGGGCGAAGATCACCCAAATCCTCCGCAATCAGCCAAACGTCTGGCAGCTCTTCCAGCAGCTTGTCAAACAGAGCGTAGCCCGGCGCCTCGATCCACTCCCCTTCGACGGCCGTCTTACAGGAGGCAGGGATCTTCCAATAGGTGTCAAAGGCCCGGAAGTGGTCGATGCGGATGATGTCATAGAGCCGCGCGCTGTACCGCAGACGGTCGATCCAGAATCGGAACTGCGTTTGCTCCAGGTGTTCCCAGTTGTAAATGGGGTTTCCCCACCGCTGGCCTGTGACACTGAAATAGTCCGGCGGCACGCCGGCGATAAAGGTGGGGTGCCCTTTCCGATCCAACAGGAAGCTGTCCCGATCCTGCCAGACGTCCAGCGAGTCGATGCCCACATAAAAGGGCACGTCGCCCACCATCAGAATTCCCTTTTCATTGGCATAGCGTTTCAGGGCGTTCCACTGCTTACTGAATATGTATTGCAGGAACATCTCAAAACGGATTTCCCGCTCATAGGGACTGACATCGAATTTCTTTTCCAAAACCCAGTCCCGCTGGGCCCGGGGCCACTCATTCCAACAGCGCATACTGTTGTGCTTTTTCAGCGTGATGAACACGGCGTAGGGATAGACCCAGTTTTCCTTGCAGAAGTCGTCGAAGGCATCTTTTTCTTTCCCCTGCTCCTCAAACGCCGCAAACGCTGCCTCCAAATAGGGCAGCTTATGGCGTCTCACCAGGTCGTAATCCACACGCCCGGTGTTGGGCAGTTTCTCCCGGACTCCGGACAGATAACCGTCTTCCTTTAGGAGCTCCAGATCGATGTACAGTTCGTCCCCCGCGTAGGAGGAATAGGGCTGATAGGGACTGTTGCCATAGCCCAGCGGATTTAGCGGCAGCACCTGCCACATCGCAAACCCGGTCTCCGCTAAAAAATCCACAAACTGATAGGCGGATCGGCCGAAAGTTCCCACGCCGTCCCCGGAGGGAAGCGAGGCCACCGGCATGAGGACGCCCGCCATTCTTGGTACTTTACGCTTCATAAGAGTCTCCATTCTGCCACAGCACAACGGCAAGATTTTTAACGATCACTCCCGAACAATATAGAACTCCCAGGGGGCCAGCGTAGTGGAGGCGGTCAGTCCGTCATCGGCAATGGGATACTCCTCCATGTTTACCTCCGCCCCCACGCCGTGCATCAGGACGGTCTCGCTGCCCGTGAGCCATTCGCTCAGATCCACTTCCCGCTCCTTCCGGGTCGTGTTGAAAATGGCCTTGATCCGGTTTCCGTCCTTCTCCCGAGCAAAGGTGAAGATATAGTTGTTGCTGTCGCCCACGTTAAAATACTCGATGGCGCCGCCGTAATTGCCGGCATAGAGGGCCGGATTTTCGCTGCGGATAGCGGACAGGGCGGCCAGCAGCTCACGATAGGAGGTGTCAGAGCTGTCCCAGTCCACCGGATCTCTGTCCATAAATTCGAGTGCGTGATCCAGTCCGATCTCATCGCCGGTGTAGATCAGCGGCACACCGGGAATGGTGTAAATCAGCGCGAACATCAGAGGCAGGGTTTCCTCACTGAAATGGGATCGAATGGTGCCCTCATAGGAGTTTTTATCGTGGTTGTCCAGGAAATTAAGGGTATAGGTACCGTCCGGATAGCCCTTGTCGAGATAGATCTTGATGGAGCTGGCCTTGCCGGCACCGGTGGCAATCCCGGTCAGCGTATCCCACAGATGCCAGTTGTAGTCCATATCAAAGGCGGAACTCAGCAGTTCTTTGATCCCATCGCATTCCGCCAGCATATACACTGGCTTGACGGCATCCAGCTGGGCCCGGACGTCTTCCCAGAAGCTCACTGGAGCGCCGTTGGCGTAGTCGCAGCGGAAACCGTCGATGTCATAGGTCTCCACCCAGTATTTCATGGAGTCGATCATGGCCTGCCGCATCTCCGCGTTATCATAGTTCAGGTCGGCCACATCCGGCCAGCCCATGCCGTCCGGGGAGATGATATTGCCTTTCTCGTCCTGGGTGTACCAGTCGGGATGCTCTGTGATCCACGGGTTGTCCCAGCCTGTGTGGTTGGCCACCCAGTCCAGCATGACGTGGAAGCCCATATCATGCGCCTTTTCCACCAGAGCGGCAAAGTCTTCCTCTGTGCCAAACTCGGGATTGACTCTGCAATAATCCGCCACAGAGTAGTAAGATCCCAGCTTACCGGAACGGTTTTTGACAGAAATGGGATGGATAGGCATAAACCACAGGACATTACAGCCCATGTCCCAAATCTCCTGCAGGTGCTCAGCGAAAGCGTTAAAGGTTCCTTCCTCGGTATATTGCCGGATATTGACCTCGTAAATCACCGCGTCCTTTGTCCACTCGGGCTGCAGACGGGGGCCAGTCTCTCCTCCGTTTTCAGTCTCCACAGGTGCGCCGGTGTTATCCTCGATAGGCGTATCGGACTCCACAGTGCCTGTCCCGCACGCGCTCAACAGCAGACTGACAGCAAGCAGCATACTCACCATTTTCACCAACGACTTTTTCATAGAAGCTCCGCCTTTCCTACTTGTTCTCATCGATCATATCCATTTTAGTAGATTAACCGATTAACTATTGCGAGTATATATGATTCTTATTCCGTTGTCAATTCCTTTTTGGTTGTTCTTCTGAAATTTGGCGCTCCGAACAGCGGGCATAACAATACCGTTCCGGCAGCGGCCTCCTCATCGAACTGGTGCCAGGGGTTATTTTGTAAAATGCTGTGCAATCTGCGATTACGAAAATCATACAGCATTCCCCTGGCGCAATTGCTCCGCCGCTTCCCTTCGTATAGCAGCGGATGCGGTTCTCCAACCGCTGGCATTGGAACTGGTACTGCTCCGCTGGCAAAAGGCAGTTGACGGGTTCAGGAGAAAAATTTATAATGGCCTTAACTGATTGCCTAAACAGACTGAGGAGGGGATAGGCTTGCTGCTGCGCCAGCTGAACTATTTTATCGCGGTGGTGGAAACAGGGAGCTTCACCCGGGCGGCAGAGCGCTGCTTCATCTCCCAGTCCGCCGTCTCCCAGCAAATCCAGGCACTGGAGCGGGAGCTTGGGGTGGAGTTGATCCACCGGGAGAATCGAACATTCACGTTGACGGCGGCAGGCGAATATTTTTACCAGAAGGGCCGCCCTCTGCTGAAAAAGCTGGACTCCCTATGCCGGGAGACGGCGGAATTGGGCCGAACAGCGCCCCTCGGGCTGCGGGTGGGCTGTCTCCGGGGCTACAGCGGCCCGGAGTTCCAGATGGCGGTGGCGGAATTTGCCCGCTCCCACCCGGAGGTGCTGGTAGAAGTGTTCAGCGGAAGCCATGAGAATCTGTATGACGAATTGAGATCCGGGCAGGCAGATTTCGTACTCAACGACCAGCGGCGGGCCTTTTCCGATGTGTATGTGAACCAGGTTCTCACCGCCAGCGCCTGTTGTGTAGAGCTGTCCGCTCATTCCCCGCTGGCTGAGCGGGACAGCGTTACCGCATGGGATTTGCGGGAACTGCCCTGTGTTCTGGTAACTTTCCCTGAACAGAGGGACAATGAGATGACTTACTACCGGGACATCGTAGGGCTGGAGGGGGAGTTTCTGTTTGCCGATGATCTGGAGCAAGCCCGGCTGCTGGTAGTGGGCGGCAAGGGTTATCTCCCGGTGGAGGGCGCGGCCCAGCCTCATCCGGCATCCGGGCCGCTGCGTCGTATTCCCCTGCTGCGGGATGGCAGGCCCATTTTGAGAAACTATTGCGCATTCTGGAAAAAGGGCAGCGGAAATCCTTATGTGGAGGACTTCGCCCACATTTTGCAGGAGCAATTTGATTGATACCGCAAGCGTGCGTCCGACCTGTCGGACGCACGCCTTTCACTTCACATAAGTTATTCTTATGAATAGCCCTCGAAATTTGAATTGATTCTGTCCCCTGGCTTATGTACAATAAAAGCACAAAGAATCCCGCATGGTGAAAAAAAACAACTTGGAGGAAAGGTCATGGAATATCGTCAACTTCCCCACGAAACCGAACAGGTGATCCGCTCTGCCGTTGACCACGGCATCAACTTCTTTGACCTGTGCGGCGGGGAGCGGCCGCGGCCCCGGAGGAGAAAGACTACTCGGTCATCGGCCAGTTCACTCTGGCCGCGGCCATGGGCAACTGGTCTACTGCAACCACTGTCTCCCCTGCCCTGCGGGCATCGACGTGGGGCTGGTGAACAAATACTACGACCTGGCCCTGGCCGGGGACGCCATGGCGGCAAACCACTACGAGAAGCTGAGCGTGAAGGCGTCTGCCTGTGTGGGCTGCGGACACTGTGACCAGCGCTGCCCCTTCCATACACCGCAGAGCGCCCGGATGAAGGAGATCGCGGGCTATTTTGGAAAATGATGCAGAAAAAGGAGGAATATATCATGGAACAAAACAAAAAGGATTTCGGCTTTGGCTGTATGCGCCTGCCCACGCTGGAGCAGGATAACCCCGCTTCTTTCGACTACGAGAAGATCAACGCCCTGTTCGACACCTTCCTGGCCCAGGGCTTTACTTACTTTGACACTGCCTACACCTACCACGGCTATCACGCCGAGGAGGCGGTGCGCCATGCCCTGGTGGAGCGTCACCCCCGGGAGGCCTACCAGCTGGCCACCAAGCTGCCCCTGCGGGACTTCAAGGACAGCGAGGATCTGGAGAAGATTTTCAATGAGCAGCTCGCCAACTGCGGCGTAGAGTTTTTCGATTATTATCTGCTCCACAACATGGGCACCAATGTGTACGAGAAGTGCCGGAAATACAACGCCTTTGGTTTCGCGGCCCAGAAAAAGGCGGAGGGGAAGATCCGCCAGCTGGGTATGTCCTTCCACGACACACCGGAGCTGCTGGACGAGATTTTGGGGCAGTACGCCGGTATTTTGGACTTCATCCAGCTCCAGGTCAACTACGCCGACTGGGAACAGCCCAACGTCCAGTCCCGCTGCTGCTTGGAGATTGCCCGCAAGTACGGCAAGCCGGTGACCGTCATGGAGCCCTGCAAGGGCGGCACCCTCGTGAACCTGCCGGAGGAGGCGGAAAAGCTGATGCGGGCCTGCGCCCCCGATGCCTCCAACGCCTCCTGGGCCCTGCGGTTTGCCGCCAGCCAGCCCGAGGTGACCCGGGTGCTGTCCGGCATGAACACCGTGGAGCAGGTGCTGGACAACACCGCCGCGTTTGCCGACTTCAAGCCGCTGAACGAGGACGAACTGGCCGTCATCCAGGAGGTCACCAGAATCATCGAGGCCAATACCGCCGTACCCTGCACCGGCTGCGCCTACTGTACCCACGGCTGCCCGAAAAACATCGCCATCCCCCAGTATTTCGCCCTGTATAACAACATCACCCGCACCACCGGCAGCTTTTCCAGCCAGGCGGTGTATTACAACAACACCGCCCTGACCCATGGCAAGGCCAGCGAGTGCATCGGCTGCAAACAGTGCGAAAAAGCCTGCCCCCAGCATCTGCCCATCACCGAGCATCTGAAAGCGGTGGCGGCGAAGTTCGAGGCAGGAAGCAGCTTCCCCTCCAGAAGGTAAGGAGTGTGTCACATGGCTATTTCCAAAGCGGCTCAGGACTACCACGAGAAAATGTTTCCCGGTTACCAGTCCAAGTTCCTGGAGACTGACCCGGAGTTCATCGAGCGGTTCGACAACTTTGCCTTTGACGAGGTGGTCAACCAGGTGCAGTTGGATGACCGCACCACCATGATGTCCCACCTGGCGTACCTCTTGGGCTGCCAGGGCATCGACGAGTTCCGGGCCATGCTCCCCGCGGCGCTGAACTTCGGCGTCACTCCCGTGGAGGTCAAGGAGATCGTCTACCAGGCGGTGGCCTATCTGGGCATCGGCCGGGTGTTCCCCTTCCTGCACGCGGTGAACGACGTGCTGACCCAGCGCGGCGTGGCACTCCCCCTGGCGCCCCAGTCGGCCACCACCACGGAGAATCGCTTGGAGGCCGGGGAGCAGGCCCAGATCGACATATTTGGCGAGGGGATGCGGGGCTTTGCCCAGTCCGGCCCGGATGAGAGCCGCCATATCAACCGCTGGCTGGCGGACAACTGCTTTGGCGACTACTACACCCGAAAAGGGCTGGACTACAAACAGCGGGAGATGATTACCTTCTGCTTCCTGGCGGCCCAGGGCGGGTGCGAGCCACAGCTCACCAGCCACGCCGCCGCCAATATGAAGATCGGCAACGACAAAGCGTTCCTCATCGATATCATTTCCGTCAACGTTCCCTTCATCGGCTACCCCCGCAGTCTGAACGCCCTGCGGTGCGTCAATGAGGCGGCCGGCAGGTAACCCATCAAAGGAAGGCTGGAACCATCAATCTGGCAAAAGAGGAGGAGAACAACGATGAGCGGCCCGCCCTGTCCTCCCATGTGGAAAATGCGGTGTTTTCCTCCCCATATCAGGGGGAACCAGCTTTGCAAGAACCATGCGCATGGTCTGCTCCTACTGGGGACTCTGCCTGATGAGCATCCATATCGGAATGCACTGGGGCATGGTAATTCGCAGATTCCAGCGGCGGACAAAATCAAATTCCCGCAGGAGGACGATCCTCCTGCGGGCGCTGCGGTTTTGATTGCCGGATATGGCATCTATGCCTTCTTTCACCGTGAAATCGGCACATACATGACACTGAGAACAGCTTTTGTATTTTTTGATTTTGCGGAACCGCTGGCTTTGTTTTTCTTGGATTACCTGGCCGTGATGGGGCTCTTTGCGAAAGCTCACACTGTAGCTATTTAGCAGCATTGGCTCTGTGTTTATAGTGATATCACATCTGCGTGGGTATACGCCGCCTGTGCCAATTCGATAAAATTCCGTGTACTCTCCCGTACTGTGAACGCCCCCAGCGTGTTCTCTGTGGGGAAACCTCTCCCCGAAATGTTCAGACTTGTTTTGCCTTATACTCCGTGCCCCATGTCACCATAGCATCCAGAACAGGCTTCAGACTATAGCCCAGCTCTGTCAGCGTATATTCCACCCTGGGCGGGACCTCGGCATAGACGGTGCGGATAATCAGTCCGCTTTGCTCCATTTGCCGCAGTTGGGTGGTCAGCACCTTTTGGCTGACAGTTCCAATAGACGTTCTCAATTCCCCAAACCGCTTTGTGCCAGGGAGCAGATCCCGCAGAATCAAGACCTTCCACTTATCACCAATCAAAGCCAAGGTAGTCTCCACCGGGCAGGCCGGAAGTTCCTTTGCTGTAATCGCCATACAAATTTCCTCCAGTTTCCTATGGTTTCCATGAGGGATATACAGCGCAATTTTACGGCATGGAGCAGGAGTGTGTCAAGTATTTCAAAATTTTTTAGGGCGAGACTGGCCGCAAAGTGTTGAAATCGCCCAATCGTTACCTCAAGGTGCCTATGCTACAAAATTGTGCGTACTTTACGATGACAGGATTTTGCGCTATACTGACAACAATGGATGGGTGAGCATGATCTCCCCGAAAATCGGAGGTTCCCAGTATGAACGAAACCGCAAAGAAGTACATCGACCTGTTCCGGCAGGTGAAAATCGCCGCGGCAGCTACGGTGGATGCCCAGGGCCATCCCCAGGCCCGCATCATCAACGTGATGCTGGCTGAGGATGACGGGATGTATATCGTCACCTCCAAGGGCAAGCCTTTCTACAAACAGCTGGTGGAGACCGGCGAGATCGCCCTGGCCGCCATGTGCCCCGACTGCCAGTCCCTGAAGTTCACCGGCAGGCTCCGGGCGGTTGGCAAGGAATGGGTGGACAAGGTGTTCGAGCAGAACCCCGGCATGAACGAGGTCTACCCCGGCGAGAGCCGCTATATCCTGGACGCGTTTCACATCTATGAGGGCTGTGGAGAGTGGTTCGACCTGCTCCACTACCCCATCAGCCGGGAGAGCTTTGCCTACGGCGGGGCTGAGGTGGAGAAAAACGGCTTTGCCATCTCCGACAAGTGCATCGGCTGCGGAAAATGCGCTGAAGCGTGTCCCCAGCAGTGCATCACCGCCGGGACACCATACGCCATCGACCCAGTCCACTGCCTCCAGTGCGGACGGTGCGCGGAGTTCTGTCCCGCCGGCGCCGTTGACCGGCTGCATCCGTAACCGCCATGGGAGAGCTGATTCAAGAGATTTTGGCGCTCTATGGGGAGCGCAGCGACTGGTTCCTGGGCCTGCTGTGGGATCACTTTCTCCTGTCGGGACAAGCCATCCTGCTGTCCGGGAGCAGCGGGCTTTTGCTGGGGATCTTCATCGCCCAGCGCCCAAAACTGGCCCCTGCCGTCATGGGGATATGCAATGTGCTGTACACCATTCCCGCCATCTCCCTGCTGGGCATCCTGATTCCCTTCACCGGGATTGGGAATAAGACAGCGGTGATCGCCCTGACCATCTACGGGGTCATGCCCATGGTGCGCAACACCTATGTGGGCCTGACCACCTTGGATCCGGACATATTGGAGGCGGCCACCGGCATGGGCAGCACCGCCGCGCAGGTGCTGCTGCGGGTCAAGCTGCCCATGGCCGCCGGGGTCATCCTGGCGGGGGTGCGGAACATGGTGGTCATGACCGTCTCCGTGGCGGGCATCGCCTCCTTTGTGGGCGCCGGGGGCCTGGGCGTATCCATCTACCGGGGCATCACCATCTACAATCCCGCCATGACCGCGGCAGGGAGCATTTTGATTGCGGCCCTGGCGGTTTTGCTGGATTTCATTCTGGGACGTGTAGAAAAATACTTCAAAAAATACGGGAGCTGATCATCATGAAAAAGAAAATTTTTGCTTTAGCACTGGCGCTGATTTCCATCCTGAGCCTGTCCGCCTGCGGCAAATCCGCCGCCAGCGCCGGGCCGGTGAAGATCGCCACCAAGCCCATGACGGAGCAGTACATCTTGGGCGAGATGCTGGGGCTCATCATCGAGGACGCGGGCTATGAGGTGGAGATCACCAAGGGCATCGGCGGCGGCACCAACAACATCCACCCCGCCATGGAGAAGGGGGAGTTCGACCTCTACCCGGAGTACACCTCCAGCGGCTGGGTGATGGTGCTGAAGCATGACGCCGCCAGCGTGGACGACGCCACCATCCTGGACAGCCTCAAGTCGGAGTATCAGGAGAAGTTCCAGATGACCTGGGTGGGCCTCTACGGGTTCAACAACACCTACGCGGTGGCCGTCCGGAACGAGGTAGCCCAGCAGTATGACCTGAAAACCACCAGCGACCTGGCCGCTGTGGCCGGGGAGCTGAACTTCGGCGGCAACCCGGACTATATCGAGCGAGCGGACGGGTTCTCCCTTTTGGCGGAGACCTACGGGCTGGAATTCAAGAGCGTCAATGATATCGACATCGGCCTGAAATACCAGGCCCTCCAGAACGGGGACATCGACGTCACCAATGCCTTCACCACCGACGCCCAGCTGGGGAATCCGGCCGCCGGTCTGGTCACCCTGGAGGACGATCTGCACCTCCAGGTCAACTACTTCTGCTCCACCGTGGTGCGGCAGGACGCGCTGGAGAAATACCCCGAGCTGGAGAAGGCGCTGATGAAGATGGACGGCCTGCTGTCCGACAGCGAAATGGCCCACCTGAACTATTTAGTAGAGGTGGAAGGGGCCGATGAAAAGGACGTGGCCCGTGATTTTCTGATGGAAAAGGGCGTTTTGAAGGGATAAGCCATGGCGGAAACCATCATTCAATTTGACCATGTGTGCAAATCCTTCGATGAACACCCGGTTTTGCGAGATTTCTCCCTCTCCATCGAAAAGGGCACATTCCTGACGGTGATCGGCCGGTCCGGCTGCGGCAAGACCACCGCCCTGCGGCTGGTCAACGGCCTGATCTCCGCCGAATCGGGCCGGGTGCTGGTGCAAGGGAAGGACGTGGCGGAAACAGACCCCGTGGCTCTGCGCCGGGGCATCGGCTACACCATCCAGAACGTGGGCCTGTTCCCCCACATGACGGTGGAGAAAAACATCGCCTATGTGCCCACCATTTCCAAGTCCCCCCTCTGGAAGGGCGGGGAGCGGCGAAAGCGGGCGGCGGAGCTGCTGCAAACCGTGGGCCTGGAACCGGGCTTGGCAAGCCGCTATCCCCGTGAGCTGTCCGGGGGCCAGCGCCAGCGGGTGGGCATTGCCCGGGCGCTGGCCGCTGAGCCGGACATCCTGCTGATGGACGAGCCCTTCGGCGCAGTGGACGAGATTACCCGCCGCCAGCTCCAGGACGAGATTTTGCGTCTCCACCAGGAGCGGGGCATCACTATCCTGTTCGTCACCCACGATATCGAGGAGGCCCTCAAGCTGGGCACCCGGGTGCTGGTGATGGAGGAGGGCAGGGCCACCCAATTCGATCCCCCCAGCAGCCTCATGGCCAGCCCCGCCACGCCCTTCGTGGCCCAGCTGGTCCGCCGGAGCCGGGACTTTGCCCCCAGGCAGTAAACGATCCGTAAAATACGCAGGAGAAAATACATATGGATATCACTCATTTCCAACTGGACGAAAACAAGTGCATCGGCTGCGGATCCTGCACCAAGGTGTGCTGCGGGGAGATACTGTCCGTGGATGAGCGAGGCAAGGCCTGTATCGCCCCGGTGACCGAGTTCGGCTGGGCGGGCTGCTGACCAACCGCCGGGCCTGCCGGCGCTGCCTCCACAAAAGGTGATCTTTGCAGATGGCTGCGCAAAATCCTGCGCGGTATACGCCTCCGCTGATTTGCTTCAGCGCTGCGGTTCATCTATGCCCTAACCGATTTGACGCTTACATGGGCCGCATCTTTTTTGTCAAAACAGGCCATAACTCGACAGGTTTCCACAAGAAGCCTGTCGAGTTATTTTTAGGTAAAAGGCACCTGTAACCGACATATTGTTTTCTCCGTTGGGCCGCATTATAATAGAATCATTCACTTGCATCCAAGGATGGTGTTTTCGCATAGAGAAATTGAGGCAAATCCCCTCGCGGTGATGTGATATCATAAAAATAGGAGGCTGTCCTCTGATGAAGGAAAACAAATACGATGACCAAACATTTTTTGAAAAATACAGCCAGATGGCCCGCTCCCAAAAAGGTTTGGCTGGGGCTGGGGAATGGCATGAGCTGGAAAAGCTGCTGCCTGATTTCCGCGGCAAGCGAATGCTGGACTTGGGCTGCGGCTACGGCTGGCACTGTAAGTATGCCGCCGATCACGGCGCGGCCTATGTGTTGGGGATTGATATTTCAAAAAGGATGCTGGATACAGCTCGGATACAAAATCCTGGATCGTGCATCGAGTACCGACAGGCCGCCATGGAAGAGCTTTGTTTCCCTGATAACAGCTTCGATGTGGTCTTCAGTTCCCTGTCCTTCCACTATGTGCGGGACTTCGCATCAATGGTACAAAGCATCAGCCGATGGCTCGTACCCGGCGGCTCATTCGTATTTTCCGTGGAACACCCAGTCTTTACCGCCTATGGTTCACAGGATTGGTATTATGGCACAGATGGGGAGATTCTCCACTTTCCAGTGGACAACTATTACATAGAAGGCCGCCGGGAAGCCTTGTTCCTGGGAGAACGGGTGACGAAATATCACCGCACCCTCACCACCTACCTGGGTACGCTGCTGCAAAACGGCTTCCAGATCACAGACGTGGTGGAGCCCGCGCCACCCGAGGATATGATGGACATTCCAGGGATGAAAGATGAACTGCGCCGTCCCATGATGCTGCTGGTATCTGCAAAAAAGCAGCGGCATGGCGATGCGTAGAGCCAGGGCGAGGAGGCCAATCCAATCAAAAGAGAGGGCCGGAGCAAAAGCTCCGACCCTCTCTTTCGTCCCCTGTGTCACTCCCCAGGGCCAGGGTATATAACTTTCCTGAGGTTCCAGTTTATCGCCGCCTTCCGGGCGGCATCCTGGCGCTCGACCTCGTTTTTATAGGCGAGCTCCGCCGTATGGGCGCCGCAGTCCACACACTGGACATACACACACCAACCGCCCTCCTCCTCAATGCTCCCTACGCCGCCGCAGCAGGGGCAATCCTGCAAGTCGATCTCGTCAAAGTGATCCATAGTCTGTCCTCCTGTCATTTATTTGTCCACTTGGTATAATGTAGCACAGAAGATGCAAAAGTACAACGAAGTTTTTGCTCAGACCAGCTGGAATTATTTTTTGACGACTGAGGTCGACCTTTGGTCACCTCCATCTTTACACACCCAATTTGCTGTTACATAATTATAAACTATACAAATTGGATCGACAATCGGAGGGTCTGCCAAGCTATCTAAGATCCGGAGCGATGCGGCATGGTCGAAAAAATCAAGAGGAGCCCGCAAGCGCTGCTGGAGGAAGCCATCTCCTATATCCGCACCCCCATGAAGGCCATCATCGGCTTCCTGGCCCTGATGCGGGAGACCCGGGAGGCGGGACGCCATCGAGTCCGGCATGGACGCCCACATCGACAAGCCTACTTTTGGCTCCACGGAGTTGCCGGAGCAGGTCGCGGAACTGGCCCAGCAGGATGAACTGGACATCACACTGGTGGGCCTTTGCACCGACATCTGCGTCGTCTCCAACGCTCTGCTCCTCAAAGCGTTCCTGCCCGAGACGCCTGTCCGCGTCATCGCCGACTGCTGCGCTGGCGTGACCCCGGAGAGCCATCAGGCGGCGCTGAAAACCATGCGGATGTGCCAGGTGGACATCCCCTCCCCAATAGGTAAACTCAAGCGACAGCGGCCGAGCTGACATCGGCAACTTCAGGATTGACCTTTCTCCCCCTACTGTCTATAATGGACACACATCATACAGGCAGGATGAGATATTATGCTGAATGAGATTATCGCTCTGCGCCGCCTCCTCCATAGTCACCCGGAGCGCTCCGGCCAGGAGGCGCGCACCAAAGCCCTTATCATTGACTTTTTGCGCATCCACACCTCGTTAGAGATAAACCCCTGCGGAAATGGCTTTTATGCCGCACACCGGGAAGCCTCTGCATCCAAGCCCTCAATTGCTCTTCGGGCAGACTATGACGCCCTTCCCGCTCCAAATGGCACCGCCGCGCACCTCTGCGGCCATGACGGACATACTGCCGCCCTTTGCGGCGTCGCACTTCAGCTTGAGGGCAACACCTTCGGCCGCAACATTTTTCTCCTGTTTCAGCCCGCCGAAGAAACCGGGCAGGGCGCAAAGGGCTGTCTTACCCTTTTTGAGCAGGAGCAAATCAATGAGATATATGGCGCCCACAATCTGCCGGGCTATCCATTGGGAGAAATATACACCCGCTCTGGCACATTTGCCTGTGCATCGCTGGGGTTAGTCATCTCTTTCCAGGGTACACCCACCCATGCCGCATATCCTGAAAACGGAGTATCCCCGGCATCTGCTGTGGGACAATTTCTGTGTACTCTCCCTTCTCTTACAACGTCACCTTTTTATGCCGGCCTGACACTTTGCACCGTGATCGGAGTGCAGATGGGCGAGAAGGCCTTCGGCTGCGCGGCCTCGCAGGCAGAGATTTGGCTCACCTTGCGAGCTGAACATGATAAGGATCTGACCATCCTCCAGGCAGGTATCCTCAAAACAGCACAGGATCTGGCGCAGGCATTTCATCTTGGCTTTTCTTACCAAATACAGGATGCCTTCCCCGCCACTGAGAATCACGCACGCTGCGCCCAGCGGGTGCTCTCCCTCACAAACGCCAAAACTCTTGATACCCCTATGCGTTGGAGCGAGGATTTTGGGCACTATCTGCGGCACTGCCCGGGCGCCTATTTCGGGATCGGGGCGGGCGAAAGCTGTGCTCCACTCCACACAGAATGCTATGAGTATCCCGATGCCTTGCTGCAGCCAACAATCAATGCTTTTCTGCAGCTGATCATAAAATAGCAAAAGCGCAGACCCGTTTCGGCACAATGGGTTTGCACCTGCATCCTTCTTCTCAATGAGCAAAGCTAATTAAAACTTGTATTTGAAAATCAGGAAAATATTGCAGCGTGTCTGTATCAATTTTCCACAAGCCGAGGGCCCGGAACATTTTGTTCCGGGCCCTGCTTCTTCGATTCTTAGTGGAACAGGTTGAACCAACCCACCAGGGCCATGACCATGTAGACGGCCATAAAGGCGAAGGCGCAGACAAATTGCTTTGGCAGCAGCTTTTCCCGCGTTTCGTCGTCCTTGCAGCCGATGAGGGCCATGCTTCCGCCCTGAGAGAACGGGCTCATACCGGTGGCGCCGGTACCCGCGAACAGGGCGATGGTCATGGACACAGGGCTGATCCCGGTGGCCGCAGCAAGGGCCGGAAACATGGGGATGAACAGGGGGAAGATGACCGCCGGACCGGTGGTGACAAAGCTCAAAAGGCCGGAGAGCATCACGATGATGGGAAGTACCAGCAGTTTGGGAATGCTGGTGCCCAGCCAGCCGCCAATGACCTCAGCCACACCCAGATCCACGGCCAGGCCAATCATGGTGGACATACCGCAGATCATGAGGATCGTGGTCCAGGGAATCTTGTTTTTCACCACATCGGCGGTTTTCGCCAGGTTCAGAGCAGCGCAGAGGATGATGCCGAATACAGACAGAACCTGGATGTCAAACTTGCTGGTGAACCACTTGGTGGCGGGGTTGGGCAGGAACATATTGCAGAAGACGGGGACGATGATCAAAACCATCATCACCAGAATGATCCCAATGGTGATCTTCTGCGGCTGATCGAAGGGGGCGGGCTTCTCCACGTTGGTATTGGCGACCTTGTAGCCCTTGAGCACAAAGTAGACGCACAGGAAGAACAGGGTGCAGATGGCGATGAGGGTGATGCTGTAGCCCCAGCTGGCAGAGGAAGCCTCCGCCTCGGACAAGGTGTTGGCGGCGATGCCCTTGAACATAACGCCGCTGCCCGTCCAGGCCTGAAGGCCGCCGCCCATGGAGCCCAGGTAAACGGCCACCACAGCGATGAGGGGGTTAAAGCCCATCTGCGTCGCCAGGCCGAAGGCGATGGGGGACATGAACACAGGGGTGGCAGCGGCGCCGGCGCCCATGGTGGATACCACGAAAGTGGCTACATAGAGGGTAATGGGCAGAGCCCAGGGCTTGTTGCGGGTGGCGTAGATCATCCGGTTGGCAATGCCCTGGATGGCGCCGTTCTCCGATGCGTAGCCATAGAAGAAGGTGACGATCATCATGGTGAACAGGAGCCGGTAGGGGAAGTAGCCGATAACCTCGGAAATGGATTTGCCCATGAGCATGGTGCCGATGAGGAAGGCCATTCCCAGGGCGGCAATGCCGATGTTGCACTTGGTCTTAGTGCCGATGACCACGGCCAAAACGATGGCCGCTAAAAAAACAAGCATACCAGTGGTAGGCGTCATAAGTATCAGCTTCCTTTCTATTTTCTCTATGGAATGAGGAACGGGGGCTCGATCATTTGACCCGGGGCGGGATGTTTACCGTCATGGCAAAGCTGCCGCCATCCACGTTGAGCTGGGTGCCGGTCATAAAGCTGGAATCCTCGCTGAGCAGGAAGACCGCCGCGTTAGCGATATCCTCCGCCTCCCCCAGGCGCTCCAGCATACGGATGCGGGCGGGCTGCGCCTGCTTATAGATGCCCAGGCGGTTGGCCATGATGCCGGTGGGGGTCTTCATGGGGCCGGGACAGATGCAGTTGACCCGGATGTTATCATCGGCATACTGCATAGCCACCGACTGGGTAAAGGCAATGACCCCCGCCTTGGCCGCGCCGTAGGCAGCGGAGAAAGCCGGCTTGTGCCCTGCGATGGAGGAGATGTTGACGATGTTGCCGCCCCCGGCCTTGATCATTTCGGGAATCACGTACTTGCAGCAGAGGAAGGCGCTTTTCAGGTTCAGATCCATGGTGAAGTCCCAATCCTTCTCCTCCAGATCCACAATGCGGATGGAATTGCGGGCCTCCAGGCAGATGCCGGTATTGTTGCTGAGGATATCGATCTTGCCAAAGGCGGCCACGCCGGCCTTCACCATGGCGGCGATGCTCTCAGCCTCCAACACGTTGCACTCCACCGCCAGGGCCTCTCCACCCTGCTCACGGATCATGGCGGCGGTCTCCTCCGCAGCCTCCAGCTTCAGGTCGGCAATAATGACTTTTGCCCCCTCGGCGGCGAAGCGGATGCACATCCCCCGCCCCAGGCCAGAGCCGCCGCCGGTGACGACAGCCACACGATTTTCTAATTTTCCCATAGATATTTCTCCTTTTTATTTATGATTTGTGTCTCCGCGGGCGCCCTTGGAAACAGAGAGGTGGAACCGAAATCAATGGCCCTTATGCGGGCGTTTGGTGCGCTTTGGAACAGAGTCCAAGGTGCGGGGCGGAATGTTGGACACCAGAGCCAGCATCCCGCCGTCCACCGCCAGAGATGTGGCGGTGATATAGCTGGATTCCTCCGAAGCCAGAAAGATAGCGGCGTTGGCCACATCCTCCGGGGTGCCGAAGCGCTCGATGAGCCGGACGCGGTCATTGTTGATTCCCGCGTAAATGCCCTGCTTGGCAACGGAGATGCCGCCGGGGGTTCGGATGGCGCCGGGGCAGATACAGTTGGCCCGGATATTGTCGTCGGCGTACTGTACCGCCAGCGACCGGGTGATGGCAATCACTCCCGCCTTCATAGCGGAGAAAGCGGCCGAAAAGGCGGGGGCTGTTCCCGCAATGGAGGAAATGTTGATGATGGCCCCTCCGCCGGAGTCGATCATGCAGGGGATGACGCACCGACAGCAGTTGTGGATGCTTTTCAGGCCCAAGTCAAAGGTTTCGTTCCACTCACTGTCCGTGAGTTCTACAATGCGGATCGATTTTCTGGCCTCCACCGCGTCGCCGGTGTTGTTGCACAGAATGGTGATCCGTCCAAAGGCTTCCATCGTGGCCTGAGTCATTTGGGCGACAGATTCGGGCCTGGTAACGTCAGTTCTGACGAATATGGCCCGCCCTCCCTCCTGCTGAATCTCACGAGCGGTAGCTTCTCCCAGAGAGCTGTCGATATCGGCCACCACCACTTCCGCCCCTTCCCGGGCGAAGGCCAAGGCAATGCCCTTGCCAATACCGGAGGCCGCGCCCGTAATGACAGCGGTCTGTTCTCTCAAACGATTCATATACTTCCCTACTTTGTATAAATGTCAGTAATAAGATAGCTATTGCTGATCCGGTCAAAGACAAGCTCACTGCAAGTGTAAAGCTCACTGAGAAAAAGACGAATATCCTCAATGTCCCGGTCAAAGGTACGTGGATTGACTTCATATTCCAGGCAAAAATTTTCCTTGTTGATCTTTTCACCCCGGCTGAGCCGGTAAAACAGCATGAGTACACGGGTGACCTTATCCATAGAGGCCTCCTTAACAACGACATATTCTGTCGTTGTTACAAAATTAACAAATCATTATAAGGGTATTATAGCATCAGCTAACGACAAAATATGACGACAGGCGCAAAAAGGGGAAAGGAAATATTTTTTATTCTTTCCTGCCCGGTGTGTATTATGTATTTCCTTTCAAGGCGGAATACAGGCCTGTCGATTTCTGGCCGGCGGAAATATCTGGGTAGACGAATCCTCCGCATTATGATATAGTCAGCGCAGTTGAAAAAATCGCGCCACGCGAAGGGAGAAAGCACATATGGTAAAAGAATTCTTTCAGGGAAACCTGTCCGCCGACACGCCACGCACAATCCATGAGATAGAAGACACCATGCGCCAAAACTTTGTGGTATTTTCGTGATGAACCAGGTGTTGATGATTGTCATGGCTGCCGGGGCTGTACTGGGCGGCATTGACCGCATCCTGGGCAGCAAATTCGGCCTAGGGGAGCAGTTTGAGAAGGGATTCATGCTCCTGGGGCCCATGGCGCTGTCCATGACGGGGATGATCTGTCTGGCTCCGGTGCTGGTGGACGTGCTGGGACGGGTGGTGGTTCCCCTCTACCGACTGATCGGCGTGGATCCGGCCATGTTCGGCGCGCTGCTGGCCATTGATATGGGCGGCTATCAGCTGGCCAAAGGGCTGGCCGCCAACCCCATGATCGGCAGCTACGCGGGCTTGGTGGTTTCAGCCATCTTCGGCTGCACGCTGGTGTTTACTATCCCCGTGGGTATGGAGATGATCCCAAAAACTGACCGTCCCCTGTTCGCCCGGGGGATCATGCTGGGTCTGGCCGCCATGCCGGTGGGACTGATTGCGGGCGGCCTGCTGTGCGGGCTGTCTCTGCCCGATTGTCTGTACCAGAACCTACCCGTTTTCACCCTGGCCCTGCTGCTGGGCCTGGGCCTGTGGAAAATCCCGGACGCTATGGTCAAAGGCTTCTGCCTATTTGCGGAGGGCATCAAAGCCGTCATCACCGCGGGGCTGGTGCTGGCAGCGGTGGAGCAGCTCACCGGCTGGAATCCGGTGCCTGGTATGGCACCCATCAAGGAGGCCATGGCGGTGGTGGCGTCCATTGGGGTGGTCATGCTGGGGAGCCTGCCGGTGGCGGAATTGCTGCGCCGGGCACTGGCACGGCCCTTTACCCGATTGGGCGGCTTGCTGGGGATAACGCCGCAAAGCCTGACCGGGATGCTGATCAGCCTGGCCACGCCCCTTCCTGCCATATCCATGTACCCGGATATGGATGATCGGGGCAAGGTGGCAGCGGCGGCTTTCATCGTCAGTGGAGCGAGCCTGCTGGCCGCCCACATGGGCTTTGTACTGAGCGTTGAACCGGAGATGCTTGCCCCCCTGGCCGCAGGGAAGCTGGGCGGGGCCTTCGCGGCGGCTGTACTGGCATTGTGGGTGGAAAAAACAGCACAAAAACCAGAAGGCTGCTGCGAGTGATCCACTACGACTTCTCGCTCTGTGGGCAAAAAAATAAACGGCGGCGAGCACTGCTCGCCGCCGTCACAGGTTCTACCCTCTATCTGCCCCACTACCGGGTATGGCTGGACAGGCTTTCAAACCGCTTTTCATTACAGCTGACAGCAGACCTTGTCTCGGGCTGCCGGCCCGTGGTATGTGGACATACATCACTCACACCTTTGAGCGATGACGTGGCAAAATTCCAGCCCATTACTGCCTGCTCCTGTCAGTCGTTTTTCATTCGCCAATACTCCATGCCGTTTCCGCTTCTGCCCAGAAGCCCCTCGCCCACCATGTCACGGCGAATGGTACAGAAATCATCATGGAAATCGGCAATGATAATGTTTACTTCCCGCTCGGAATACATCCTGTCAAAGTCAAATGCCTCGGCGATCACTTCCAGAACAATGCGCTCCTTTTTGCGCTGGGCGGGGATCGACTTTAATCTCCCATATTCAAAAAAGGCGTCTATTACCCTTTTCTGATAGTCTGCGTCCCGCTGCGCCTGTTGCTGCGCCTCATCAGATTCCTGTTTCAGTATGTCCAATATGCTGGTCTGGAACATCTCTTTGTTCAGGGAATACATCATATAATACTGATCCTTGCAGGCCGTCACAGCGCCGGCGTCCGACAGCTTTTTCAGATGAAAGGAAACGGTAGACGCGGTAAGGCCCAAACGCTCGGCCAATCTCTCGACATACATATCCTCGACAGCAAGGGATTTCAAAATTTGCAGCCTTGACTTATCCGCCAAACACTTAAACAGGCTGATTGCTTCTGCTTCGGTCATGTGGTTTCCTCCCAAATCTGCGTACACATATCCTTAATTTCCTGGATGGTGTCGAGCTTCATGCGTTCAATATGCGTTTTCTCAACATCCCCATTCTGTCTGGCCTTTTCGTAAGAAGCCGCCCAGCTTGCTGGGATTTGCTCAGCCTTTTGTAAAAAGAAGCTCCTCTTAGCCAGATCATCCGTTCCGCAGACCCTTTCCGCAACCGAGAGGATCGTTTTGAAAATCTCATAGACGTTTGCGCGGACTTTTTCAAAGTTTCCCTCATCTGTGCGGTCATCCTCTGCAAGCAGCTTACTGCGCTGCTTACAGGCCGCGATCTGTTCATCGAGATAGGACTCAAATTTTCGCTGCTGTTCATTCATATCGCTGCCCTCCAGTTACCAGACTATCGTGCCATGACCGACAAAATCAATGTGATCCGAAGCCTCGTTTGTACCGCCAAACATATGATTCGCTCCAACTGCGATATGGAACGTGTCCCGCATTTTTTCATCCAGAACAGTATAACCGCACAGATCCGTCACATTGGGGTTCATCCCAAAGCCAAGCTCGCAGACAACTCTGTTTTCCTGCGGCTGTTTCTCGAAAAAGGCGGTAATTTCAGGCTGATTACTATTGATTAGCCGCCCATCCTTGATATGCAGCCGAACACGCTCGTATTGAGCACCGTCAAGATAAAATGTTTCAAAATAAACCGTACCCTGCGTTTTGTCTTCGACTGGGGCAATGTAAATCTCACCGCATGGAAGGTCGCCATCCCCAGCGTCGATATGCCACACTCTATCGGTCAGCTCAAAGGAAAGTTCGCAGTCTTCCCCCGTGCGGAGCAGCACTTTTTTGACTCCCTCAAAGCGGTCTTTTGCCTGCTTACAGGCCTCATAAATGGCAGTGTAATCAACGTCATAGGCTCTCTCCATGCGCTGAATGTAGTCCTGCGGATCGAGGCCGGATTCTTCCGCGTTCGCCGCGGTGGGGATCCTGATCTGCGTAAAGCGTTTGCAGTTCATGAGCTTTGAGAAGAGCTGTGCCATATACTTGCGGTAAAGCTCAAATTGATCCTCACCAATTTCATATCCAAGAATCACAGGACGATAAGCGAAAACATCAAGTACCGCGTCAAATTTCGTGAACAAATCAAAATATTGCTCTCCAAAGCAGCTTTCTTTTGCCGCAAGGAAAATGTCCCGATTGACTGAACGGGATTGCTGCAAGAATACGGGCGTCGCTCCCATCTCCGCTACAGCTGCCATAAATCTGTTTGCAATCTCCTTGTCGGAGTCCTCCCCCCAAAAATGAACAAGAACCATTTCGCCGGCAGATATACCGCTGGCTTTTACAATTTTGCATATCGTTTTTTTGTCCATATCATGTCAACCTCCAGTTCGGCTATGATGCTATGATTATACTGACATCATATTAAAATGTCAAGTTTAATTTGATAATTGTAAAATCAAATTGAGGCGTTGACTACGCTATAGGTGCATAAAGCATAAACGGGCAGTTATCCATAATGGATAACTGCCCGTCAAATGGAAGGTCATCGCGTCCTTTTACATAAGGAAAATAATACTTTGCTCACTAAATAGAAATCCACCAACACACACCATATCTATCAATAACAGTGGCGCAGCATTTGCTCCATGGCAGCTCATGAATGGCCTCAATCACAACGCCGCCGTCACGCAAAACATCAAATGCACGGTAAACACTTTCTTCGGTTCCCATCTCAAATACATTGAACGTCATTGTTTCCCATCTCATTTTGTGAACAACATCGACGTCACAGGGATTCTTTGCTTCACCTATTGCTAAAAAGCCTTCGCCATCAACCGATAATTCACAATGCTCATAGGCAGTTCCACTATCATTTTTGATCTCGAATGTTATTTCTGCGCCAAATGCTCTGCAATATGTTTTCGCTGCCTCTATACTGTTTTTTACATAAACTTGAGTATAATTTTTCATATGTATCGCTTCCCTTACTGTTTCTCCATGAAATTCTTCAACATCTGCGCTGTCTCTGCGCGGGTAGCCTGCCCGGTGGAATCCAGGATGCCGCTGCCCTTGCCGTTGATAATGCCGTTCTGGGTCGCCCAGCGCAGGGCCTCCGGCGCCCAATTGCTGGCCCGGTATGCGTCGGCAAAGCGCAGCTCCCCGCCCGCAGCGGAGGGGCTTCCAGCGTACTGCCACAGCATGACGGCCAGCTGCTCCCACCGGAGCAGCCGCTGCCGGAGCCGCCCGTGGAGCGCGGCCACAGGATAGCAGGCATTTCCGCAGCGCATCAAAATATTGCTCCACAAGCCCTCTCATGTTGAAATTTTAATGACATACAAAGAGAATTGTAGCATGCTGATATCAGAAAGTCAAGGGGGCCACCCTGTTTTTCAAACCGAAATGGAGGAGACAACATAATCCGCAGAATTATTCAAATCAACGAGGAAGCGTGTACAGGCTGCGGTGCCTGCGCTGCGGCCTGCCACGAGGGCGCAATCACCATGGTTGGCGGCAAGGCAAAACTCACACGGGAAGACTATTGTGATGGCCTGGGCGACTGTCTGCCCGCCTGCCCCGCAGGGGCGATCACCTTTGAAAATCGGGAAGCACCAGCTTATGACGAGGCGGCAGTCCGCGCCGCAAAGGAGAAAAAAGCAGCTTCGGAACCGGTTCACAGCTGTCCCGGTTCCCGGACGCGCATCATGGCGCGTGAGGAAAGCCGTGCCGCCCAAAGCGGTGCCGTTATTCAGAGCCGACTTGCGCAATGGCCGGTACAGATCAAGCTTGTGCCAGTAAATGCGCCCTATTTTCACGGCGCAGATTTGCTGATCGCCGCCGACTGCACCGCCTATGCCTACGGTAATTTCCACAACGATTTTATCCGTGACCGCATTACCCTGATCGGCTGCCCCAAGCTTGACGCAGCGGACTATTCGGAAAAGCTGGCGCAGATCCTTTCAGGCAGCCAGATCAAAAGCATCACCGTCGTCCGCATGGAAGTCCCCTGCTGCGGCGGAATGGAGCAGGCGGTAAAGCGCGCCATCCAGGCCAGTGGAAAAGACATCCCTTGCAGTGTCGTGATTATTTCCGCCGACGGGAAGCAATTGAATAGATAGCGCGGAGGATCGTATGGAGGACATAAAAACCAATACAGTTGGACTTCAACTCCAGGCCCAGCTCATAGGCACATTGATCGGAATTGCCAGAGCTGTAGATGGAAATGAACACCTGATTTCCGACTCTACAGACAAAATCGTGCGGGAGGGACTGGCTGCAGCGCTCCCTGACGCGAATTTGGGAAATGATTCCCTGTCTGCGCTGATTCAACGGGCAGAGGATGAAAAGAGAAAACTGATCCCCCACTGCTATGAGTGCGCGGCTCCCTGCGGGAAAAATAACAATTATGATATGCGCAGGCTTTGCACGGCAGATGAGGATATTCGTTCTCTAAAATTGCTCATTCTTTGCGGCATCTGCAGTATGGCGGCTTATGCCCGCCGCGCCGCTCCTCTGGGGCGTACAGATCATGACGTCAATCGCTTTTTCTATCAGGCGCTGTTCTGCATCGGAGAGGAGAGCTTTGGTGTGCAGGAGCTGCTTCCTGTCGCAGTGCAGTTCGGGAAAATGAATCTGCGCTGTATGGCCCTGCTGGGCAAATAAAATAGAGGCATTTAGCATGGTATAGCATACATTCTGGCAAAATCAGTGTTTTCACCACATTTAAGGCCCTGGCGGTCTGGACGTGAACCTAACTGGCAGGGAACAACTACTGCCTCAGTTCGCGCATCAAAGGGGCAAAAAATTTGTTGCAAATCACCAAAAAACGTGTTAGAATATAAGCAATATTTGCTTATGAGACTATAAGGCTTGCCCGACAGGGTTCACTGAAACCTGTCGGAAGGCCCCTGCTGCGAGGGAGCGTCCGGGATCGACGCGGATCTTTTCAAGCGCGGCAGAAGCGATAAGGAGGTGAGAGAACAGAATAACAGGCCGCCGCCAGCTGTCACAGCGGGGCTGCTACTTCTTACTTCGCACAAATAAAAAGAGAGGAGCGGAACATATGTTAGACAAGAGAAGCAAAAAGGATTATGGGGGGCTTGGCCTGCTGCCCCTGCTGATTTTCCTGGGCCTCTACATTGGAAGCGGTATTGTTTACGCCATTCTGGGGACACCGAAGCCCTTCACCGTGATGGTTCGGTATGCCCCCCTGCTGGCGGGTCTGCTGGTAGGTCTGATTTTCTTTGACCGGGAAGAGACCATCGCTCAGAAAGCGGAGATTTACTTTGCCAGCGCGGGCCGATCCGGGGCCATGCAGCTGTGCCTGATTATCCTGATGGCCGGAGGATTTGCCGGTGCGGCGGACGCCATTGGCGGCAAAACCTCTATGGCCAACCTGGCCGTGGCGCTGATTCCGTCCAACTTTGTGATTCCCGGCATTTTCATCCTCTGCGCGGTGATGTCCATCTGCATCGGCACCTCCATCGGCACCCTGGCGGCCATCCTGCCTGTGGCGCAGGCCATGTGCGAGGGCACCGGGCTGAGCCTGGGTCTGGCCGCGGCGGCGGCCATCGGCGGCGCCTACTTTGGAGACAACCTGTCCATGATCTCCGACACCACCATCGGCGCCACCCAGGGCGTGGGCGCGGAGATGAAGGACAAATTCCGCATGAACTTCAAGATCGCCCTTCCGGCGGCCCTGGTGGCGGTAGTGGCCTTCTACTTCACCGGCATGGGCAGCGCCGCCAGCTCTGCGGCAATGGAGGCAGGGGAATATAACCTGCTGACCATCCTCCCCTACTTTGCGGTTCTGGTTCTGGCCATCATCGGCATGGACGTGGTTCTGGTTCTGGCCATCGGCATGGCCCTCACGGGCGTCCTGGGCCTTGTCACCGGCACCACCTTCATCGCGTGGATCAACGGCATCTCCTCCGGCATGGAGGGTATGTTCTGGTTCGTGTCCTTTGCCATCATGATCTCCGGCGTGGTGGGTCTGGTGCGCTACTACGGCGGTTTGGACTGGATGGTGGATAAGCTCACCAAGCCGGTCAAGGGGGAGAAGAGCTGCGAATATATCCTGCTCCTGATTCCCATGATTATCTCCGCCCTGATCGCCAACGTCACCCTGGGCATCATCATCACGGTGCCCATCGTGAAGGAGCTGGGCGACCGGTACAAAATCGCCCCCAAACGCATGGCCAGCCTGATCGACATCGGCGGCTGTCTGGGCGTCACCTTTGTCCCCCACGCCAACGCCATTTTGATGGCCCAGGCGCAGATGGGCTGCGAGTTCAACGAGATCGTCCCCTACTCCTTCTACACCTTCGCCCTGGCCATTGCGGCCTTCGTCACCATCCAGTTTGGTCTGCTGAAGGGCAAGGAGGAAAAGAAGGACGCCAAGGCCAAGCGCTGATTTGCATTTGAAAGGCTGCATCGGCCCGAGAGCAAACGCCTGAACTGAAACAGAGACAGCGAAGTCTGTCAAAAACGGCCTGTCTGGTTTTGAACCAGGCAGGCCGTTAAATCACCGAGGGCCAGAGCAGCGACGCTCCGACCGCGTCATACCCCATGGCAGCGCTGTTCCCACGGCCGCTGTTTCACGATCCCCAGCTTTCGGTTTTGGGCGCCGGCGATGACATCACACCCCAAAAACAGAGCGACCCGCCGTTTGGGGCAGCATCCAAGGAAAACTCACCCTCGACTTGAACGGCGATATGTGTTATACTTGGAAAAATTGTTCTATGGAGTGTGCCAATGATGACAAGCATCCTTTTTATCTGCCACGGGAACATATGCCGCAGTCCGATGGCCGAATTCGTGATGAAGGATCTGGTGAAGAAGGTCGGACTGGAAGGCCAATTTCATATCGAGTCCGCCGCTACCAGCACCGAGGAGATTGGGAATCCTGTCTATTCTTCTGCCCGCAGGAAGCTGGCGGAGCACGGGATCGACTGTACCGGCAAGACCGCCCGGCAGCTTAAAAACAGCGACTACCAAAAATATGACCTGCTGATCGGGATGGATCGGGCCAATCTGCGGAATATGTACCGCATCTGCGGCGGCGATCCCGACGGTAAGATGCACCTGCTGATGGACTACACCGGCCGCCCCGCCGATGTGGCCGACCCATGGTATACGAATGACTTTGAAACCACCTGGCGGGATGTGCTGGCTGGGTGCCAGGGGTTGCTGGACGTGTGCAAAGAATCCTAATGGGGTGTGAAAAAGTCAATTGAATGTCCTACCAACTTCATTCGATAACGGAGGTATCATCATGCGGAAAAATTTTGGAGCGAAACCCTACACCTATCCCCAGCCGGTGTTTATCATCGCCACCTACGGCGAGGACGGCACCCCGGACGCCATGAACGCCGCCTGGGGCGGCATCAGCGAGGCCAACGAAATTTCCATGTGCATCAGCGCGGGCCACAAAACGACGAAGAACATCCTGGCCCGGAAGGCATTCACCGTGAGCATGGCGGACGCCGCCCATGTGGTGGAGTGCGACTATGTGGGGGTGGCGTCCGGGAACGACGTACCGGATAAACTGGCAAAGGCCGGGTTCCACACCACCAAAAGCGAATTCGTGGACGCACCCCTTATCGACGAGCTGGCCATGGCGGTGGAGTGCAGGCTCATCAGCTACGACCCGGAGTCCTGCCGCCTGGTGGGTGAAATTGTAAACGTCAGCGTGGACGAGAGCGTACTCACGTCCGATGGAAAGGTGGACGTAGCCAAGCTGGCTCCCATCGTTTTCGACCCGGTGAACAGCGCCTATCACAAGCTTGGCGAGAAAGTCGGAAACGCCTTTCAGGATGGCCTGAAGCTGAAGTGAGGCGGAGCGCGGGATGACAAACTATCAAACGCTGAACGAGCAGCTTTCCGCACTGATTCATGGTGTGCCTCATCAGATCGCTAACCTGGCTAACGCCGCGGCGCTGCTCTACCACTCCATGGATGGACTCAACTGGGCAGGGTTCTATCTGCTGGAGCACGGCGTATTGGTGCTGGGGCCGTTTCAAGGCCGGCCAGCCTGCATCGAGATCCCCGTAGGGCGCGGCGTGTGCGGAACAGCCGTGGCGGAGAACAGGACGCAGCTCGTGCATGACGTCCACCAATTCCCCGGCCACATCGCCTGCGACAGCGCGTCCAATTCGGAAATCGTCGTTCCCATCCACATGAGCGGAGAAATTGTCGGCGTGCTGGATATCGACAGCCCCCACCTTGGGCGCTTTTCCGAGGCGGATCGTACTGGGCTGGAGGAATTCGTGCGTATCTTGGAAGCAGAAGTTTGGGGAACATGAAATACCAGCCTGCCAGAAAATAAGACGGGCCTGGAAGCACTTAACAACCTGAGTTCCGACGAATTCGAGCAAAGTCCCCCCACAGGCAGGATCATCATCCGGCTCTGCGGAGGGACTTTGTTACGCTTTGGAACTTTTGAAAATTCCAGCTATCGTTGTTTTATCGTTTCGTTCAGATATCCAGCACATAAGCCAAGATCAAATTGGTCGTGTTGACCAGGCCGTCGATGTGGGTTCGCTCCATGCCATGGCTGCAGTAAACGGCCATGCCGAACGCTCCGGCTTTCAGGTTGTTGCCGGCCTTCAGGGCAGCGTTTGCGTCTGTGCCATAGCGATAGAAAATATCCACCGCATAATCCAGTTCCGCCTTTTTTGCCTGCTCGATCAGGCGGCTGGTCAGTTCATAATCATAAGGCGTTGAATTGTCTTTCGCGCAGATGCTGACAGCAAATTCATTTCCGTTGTAATCCGGGCCGATGAGGCCGATATCCACAGCGACAAACTCAGAAACCTCCGGCGGGACATAGGTGCCGCCGAGGCCGATTTCCTCATAATGCGGAAAAGCCAGAATCGTGCGGTACTTCGGCTTTATCTGATGTTCCGTCAGATATTTCAGCATCGCAAAGGTGCAGGCCACTGCCGCCTTGTCATCAATGAAACGGGATTTCAAAAAGCCGTTCTCCGTATACTGGCACCCCGGGTCAATGGAGATCATATCCCCGTGCTGAATGCCGAGCGCCAGGACATCCTCCCGCTTTTTGATCTTTTCATCCAGGATGATCATCATATTCGTCTCATCCCGGCTCAGAGTCCTGGCGTCGTCAAACACATGAACCGAGTGGGACTGACAGGTCAGAAGCCCCGTATATTCTTTCCCGTCCCTGGTATGTACTGTTACAGTCGCGCCCTCAGCGCTGCTGAAATTCATACCGCCAAGCTGACGGACGCGGATCATACCGTCAGCGTCGATCCGGCGGACGATCATGCCAATGGTGTCCAGGTGGGCGCCAATCATGACCGTTTTGGAGTTGTCCTCCCCCTCCAGAGTTAAGTAAGCCGTCTGCTTGTTGTCGTAAGTAACCTCATATCCAAACATTCCGGCATAGCGCTCCACCACCGGGTTTACCTTCACGTAATATCCCACCGGGCTTGGCGCGTTTACAAACGCTGCAAAGCAATCCACAAGAAACTGTTTATCAATCTCATACTTCATAAAATCCCTCCTTTTTTACTCGTAGTTTACCATATCGTCTGTCCAAAAACAAGCAAGGGACAGCTGAAATTTCCAGGTGAGTTTGTCCGCACCGCTCAAGGGACAAGCCCAGCGACGCCCCCGCGGACGACACCCCCGCCGCCGAGGGCCGCGTCTACTGGCTCAACTTCAAGCCCGAGTCCGACGCCGACCTGCTGAAGATCGCTGAGATGTACACCGCGAAGACCGGCGCCTACAACCTCTATGATGAGAGCGGCAAAGGCAGCAACATCTTCCGCACGGTGTTCTTTATGCCCAACCTCATCGGCGGCATTGTGCTGGGCCACATCTGATCCATGATCTTCGACGGCATCCTCAGCAAGTTCTCCACCTCCATCGTGATGAACTCCACATACGGCTTCTGGGGTCTGATCATCCTCATGTGCTGGCAGCAGATCGGCTACATGATGATCATCTACATCGCCGGACTTCAGGCGGTGCCCGAAGATATGCTGGAAGCCGCCCGCATCAACGGCGCCACCAAGAGCCAGACCCTGTTTAAGGTGACCATCCCCAACGTCATGCCCTCCATCACCATCTGTATGTTCCTGTCTCTGACAAACGGCTTCAAGCTGTTTGACCAGAACCTGGCCCTCACCGCCGGCCCATCGTCGCCCAGCCCGGCGGCACCGTCGTCAAGACCACTGAAATGCTGGCGCTCAACATCTATACCACCTACTACAACTCCAACATCAACGCCCACGGCACGGCCCAGGCGAAGGCGGTTATCTTCTTCATCCTGGTGGGCACCTCTATGGCCGCATGGTACATCGCCCGGGTGAACTCCCTGTTCTGCAAGATCCTGTACTTCCTGTGCGTATTCTCCATGGTGGTTCCCTTCCAGATGGTGATGTTCACCCTGTCCAACACCGCAGATCAGCTCAAGCTGAACACCCCCTGGACCATTCCCGTGGTGTACCTGGGCTTTGGCGCGGGCCTTGCCATCTTCATGTTCGTGGGCTTTGTCAAGTCCATCCCCCTGGAGATTGAGGAAGCCGCCGCCATCGACGGCTGCGGGCCTGTGCGGTGAAGGGCTAAGGCTTTCATCCTCCGCCTGGGATGGGATCTCCTAAAAAGGGGTTGCAACCAAAAGCAAACATGGGGTAAAATAGTCGATTAGAACAGGAGGGACGCGAATGACCATCAAAGACATCGCCCATATCTCCGGTGTAGGCGTGGCCACCGTGTCCCAGGTGCTGAACAACCACCCCGACGTCTCCGAGGAAACCCGCCGGAAGGTGATGGCGGTGGTGGTGGAGCAGGGCTTCCAGCCCAACACCAACGCCAAGCATCTCAAGCAGCAGGCCAGCAGCAGCATTGCCATCATCGTCAAGGGAACCATGAATATGCTGTTTGCCGATCTGGCGGATCTGGGGTTTGACAACCTGTCCTCCGTCACCACCGACGACCGGGAGGCCTCCCGTCAATAGGCAAGGTAATTGAAAAGCAAGAGGGACAAAAAGTCAGGAAATGAGGTATCTTTATGGCGAAGAACACAGCAAAAAAGTACCGCAATCAGGTTATGTATTCGATATTTGTCCGCAACCACAGTCAGGAGGGCACCTTTGAGGCTGTCTGCCGGGATCTGGAGCGGATCAAGTCCCTGGGTGTGGACATCATCTGGCTGATGCCCATCCATCCCATCGGCAAGATTGCCCGCAAGGGCACGATGGGCAGCCCTTATGCCATTTCCGATTACCGCGCGGTCAATCCGGACTATGGCACCCTGGAGGACTTCCGGCATCTGACCGATGAGATCCACCGGCTGGGCATGAAGTGCATCATTGATGTTGTGTATAACCACACTTCTCCGGATTCCTGGCTGGTTCAAAACCATCCAGAGTGGTTCTATCATAAGCCCGACGGAAGCTTAGGCAACCATGTCGGGGACTGGACCGACATTGTAGACCTGGACTACACCAATCCCGATCTGTGGGATTACCAGATCGAGACATTAAAATACTGGGCCTCCTTGGTGGACGGCTTCCGATGTGACGTGGCCTCTTTGGTGCCCCTGGACTTCTGGCTCCGGGCCAGGGAGGAAGTGGAGGCTGTCCGTCCTGGCTGTATCTGGCTGGCAGAGTCGGTGCATACGGAGTTCGTCGCCGCGGCTCGGGCCGAGGGCCTCCCCGCTTTGTCTGACTCAGAAATCTTCCAGGCGTTTGACATAAGCTATGAGTATGATATTTTCTCCCGTTTCCAGGGTTATTTGGAAGGGAATCTCCCCTTAAGCCGGTATGCCGAGGCCATCAGCCAGCAGGAAACCATCTACCCGGACAACTATGTAAAGCTCCGTTTCCTGGAAAACCATGACCAACTCCGTGCCGCGGCCGCCATCCCTGACACGGCTGCCCTTCTGAACTGGACGGCGTTTCTCTATTTTCAAAAGGGAACGACGCTGCTTTACGGCGGTCAGGAAT
The DNA here is from genome assembly GCA_014799565.1 of Clostridiales bacterium. Lineage (GTDB taxonomy): Bacteria > Bacillota > Clostridia > Oscillospirales > Oscillospiraceae > Enterenecus. The sequence continues at coordinate 28,408 of JAAVHT010000043.1, read as the reverse complement.
GCAGCTGCGCCCATCTGCCCAATCTCTTTGAAAAAGATCCTGTGGACTGGACTTCTGGGCCGGATCGGGCGGAACAGCTGCGGCGGCTTTACGCGCTGAAGCAGCATCCGCTGCTTGCGGACAGCTCCTATTCTGTCTGCGCTCTGGGCGGTGACATCCTTTGCGCGACCCATCGNGGCAGGGAANCTCAGCTAACCGGCATTTTTAGTTTGAAGGGGNACTGTGGTTTNGTCAATGTAGAGGCTCCCGACGGAATTTATCCGAATCTGGCGGATGGCGGCAGCGTAGAAGTNAAATTCGGCCGGGTGAGCTGNCAGGGTAATCCTATNATTTTTGAGGCTCCCAGATNGAAGCATTGACAAATATGTACATTCCCNTATGCTCCATGATAATACGGATGTCCCCNCCCACACCCCNNNNTGTCTTGACCAAGCCGGACAGCCCAGCNGTGTCATGCNCCANCTGGGATGGTCTTAACTGACAATCAGCGTCAAAAGAACACATCATCTGCTATGGATTTCAGCGGCGNTNCCGATGTATTATATAATCATAACAATGTATAAGGGGGCAAACGCGATGAAATACGGNCACTTTGACCAGCAGAAACGGGAGTATGTGATTGACCGTGTGGATGTGCCTGTCTCCTGGACCAACTATCTGGGCGTGGAGGATATGGCGGCCGTGGTCAACCACACCGCCGGNGGCTACCTGTTTTANAANAGCCCGGAGCATCACCGNATCACCCGATTCCGGCCNAACGGCGTGCCCATGGATCGGCCGGGCCACTACATNTATATCCGGGACGACGNGACGGGGGAATACTGGTCCGTGTCCTGGCAGCCCTGCGGCGGGCCGCTGGANGCCTANCGCTGCCGCCANGGGCTGAGCTACTCCGTCTACGAGTGCACACGGAACGGCGTGAACGCCGCCCANACNCTNTTCATCCCCCGGGGGGAGAACGTGGAGCTGTGGGATCTGGCGCTGGAAAATGNGTCGGACAAGCCCCGGANNCTNAGCGTGTACTCCTACGCCGAGTTCGCCTTCCACCAGATCCCCATCGACAACCANAACTTCCAGATGTCGCTGTACTGCGCCGGCAGCGANTANGCCGACGGCATCATCGACTATGAGCTGTTNTACGAGCACGCCCACCAGTTTATGGCNGCCTCCTTTGAGCCGGACGGCTTNGACTGCCTGCGGGANAGCTTCATCGGCNCCTACCGCACCGAGACAAACCCGCTGGCCGTGGANCGGGGGGNGTGCTTCTCCTCCTTCGAGAAGGGGAACAACCACTGNGCCGTGCTGCAAAANAAGCTGGCCCTGGCNCCNGGNGAAAANGNNCGNNTNACCTGGATGCTGGGNGAGGGCGGTCTGGGANGAGGGCNGGCGNNTNCGGGANAAGTACCGCGACCCCGCCGCCGTNGACGCCGCCCTGGCNGATCTGGCGGACTACTGGGACNANAAGCTGTCCAAGCTTCAGGTATCTACCCCCGANCCGGACATGGACGTGATGCTCAACACCTGGACGCTGTANCAGAGCGAGATCAACGTGATNTTCTCCCGGTTCGCCTCNTTNATNGAGGTGGGCGGCCGCACCGGGCTGGGCTATCGGGACACCGCCCAGGACGCCATGACCATCCCCCACTCCAATCCGAACAAGTGTAAGGAACGGATTTTGCAGCTCATGCAGGGGCTGACCACCCAGGGCTACGGNCTGCATCTCTTTGACCCGGCCTGGTTCGGCCCTCAGCCCGAAAAGCCCGCCTACAAGTCCCCCACNGTNATCCCCACGCCGGACAAGGCCTCCNTCGTCCACGGGCTGGAGGANGCCTGCGCCGACGACGCGCTGTGGCTGGTGGCNAGCGGTGGTGGAATACGTCCGNGAGACGGGAGAGCTGTCCTTCTTCGACGAGACNGTGGGCTACGCCGACGGCGGCGAGGGNACGGTATANGAGCATTTAAANAAGATNNTGGACTTTTCCGCCGCNCAGGTGGGCGCCCACGGCATCTGCAAGGGCCTGCGGGCGGACTGGAANGACTGCCTCAATTTAGGCGGCGGAGAGAGCGCCATGGTGTCCTTCCTCCACGTGTGGGCGCTGGGNCACTTTGTGGATGCCGCCCGGACGCTGGGCCGGGACGAGGATGCGGAGCGCTANGGCGCTATGCACCGGGAGGTCACCGCCGTCTGTGAGCGGGAGCTGTGGGACGGNGACTGGTACATCCGGGGCATCACCGCCGATGGACGCAAAATCGGCACCNNCNCCGACNNGGAGGGCNNGGTGCATCTGGAGAGCAANNNCTGGGCNGTNCTNTCCGGCGCGGCCCAGGGNGAGCGGGCCNTCAAGGCCATGGACGCCATCGACNAATACCTGTACACCGAGTACGGNCTGAAGCTCAACGCTCCATCCTACACCAAACCGGACGACGCCATCGGCTTTATCACCCGGGTTTACCCCGGCATCAAGGAAAACGGCGCNATCTTCTCCCACCCCAANCCCTGGGCGTGGTGNGCCGAGGCCATNCTGGGCCGGGGNNNNCGGGCCATGAAATTCTACCGGGCCTTGTGTCCGGCGGCGCAAAACGANAANATNGAGGTGCGGCAGAGCGAGCCCTACTCCTACTGCCAGTTNNTCATGGGCACNGACCACACNGCCTTNGGCCGGGCCCGGCACCCCTTCATGACCGGCTCCGGCGGNTGGAGCTACTTTGCCGCCACTCGNTATATTTTAGGTGTGCGCCCCCANTTCGGCGGACTGCTCATCGACCCCTGNGTNCCGGCGGANTGGAAGGAATTCAAAATCANCCGGGTATGGCGGGGAGCGGAGTACCGCATCACAGTGCAAAACCCCGACGGNGTGGANAAGGGCGTGGCGTCTGTCANNTGCAACGGGCAGNCGGTGGACGGCCTGATCCCCGCCCAGAGCGCGGGGAGCGTCAATGAAGTCACGGTTATCATGGGAAGGAGAGAGAACNCGTGANCAGCATTCAATTCGGAACAGGCGGCTGGCGGGCCATCATCGGGGACGGNTTCACCAANGCCAACGTACAGCGNNTNACCGCCGCNCTNGCGCANAAGATGAAGGACGANGGNGTGGCCAGCCGGGGCTTCCTGGCGGGCTACGACAGGCGGTTCCTCTCCGCCGAGGCCGCCCATTGGGCCGCCGAGGTGATGGCCGGGGCGGGNGTGCCCTGCATGGTGGTGGAGCGGGAGGCTCCCACCCCNCTNATNATGTTCGCGGTGCGCTATTACGAGCTGTCCTACGGCATGGCGGTNACCGCCAGCCANAACCCGGCGCTGTACAACGGCGTGAAGGTGTTCACCAAGGGCGGCCGGGACGCGGACGAGATCGTCACCGGCAGCATTGAGGAATACATNGCCGCCCTGCCCGACGGGGANATCCCNNTNGTGCCCTANGAGGANGGNNTNCGCNCCGGANAGATCCNNATCNTNGACCCCATGAACNCCTATATNGACNCGGTGATCCGCTCGGTGAATATGGACGCGATCCGCTCCCGGGGGCTGAAGGTGGTGCTGGATCCCATGTACGGCGTGTCCAAGACCGCCCTGAGCACCATCCTGATCACCGCCCGGTGCGACGTGGACGTGATCCACGAGCGGCATGACGCCCTGTTCGGAGGCCGTCTCCCCGCCCCCAGCAGCAAGACGCTCATCGGTCTGCAGAGCTTCGTCATGGAGAACCACTGCGACATCGGCATCGCCACCGACGGCGACGCCGACCGGCTGGGCATTATCGACGACCGGGGCGAATTCCTCCACCCCAACAAGATCCTGGTGCTGCTGTATTACTATCTGCTGCGGTACAAGGGCTGGCACGGGGCGGCGGTGCGCAACATCGCCACCACTCACCTGCTGGACGCCATTGCGGCAGAATTCGGCGAGACCTGCTACGAGGTCCCCGTGGGCTTCAAACACGTCTCCGGCAAGATGAATGAGACCGGGGCGGTGATCGGCGGCGAGAGCTCCGGCGGCCTCACCGTCCGGGGGCACATCCAGGGCAAGGACGGCATCTACGCCGCCTCCCTGCTGGTGGAGATGCTGGCCACCACCGGGCGCAGCTTGTCTGAGCTGTACGAGGAGATCGTGAAGCGCTGCGGCTCCTATGAGATGGTGGAGCGGGGCTACCGCTTCTCCCTGGAGGAAAAGGCCCGCATCAACAAGCTGCTGATGGAGGACAAGCTGCTGCCCGATTTCGGCGTGGAGATCGAAAAGGTGAGCTATGCCGACGGCTGCAAGGTGTACTTCAAGGAAGTTGGCTGGGTGGTGGCCCGGTTCTCCGGCACGGAGCCCCTGCTGCGGGTGTTCTGTGAGATGGACACCACCGAACGGGCCGCCGAGGTGGCGGCCCGCATGGAGGCGTTCCTGGAGCTAACCGGCCGGAACATTGAATAAGCAGGCAGGGGGCCGCGCCGCGGCCCCCTGTTTTTTACCCAAGGCTGGAAACTGCTCCAAAAGCATGGTACAATATGATATGACATGAAATGAAAGGAGGGAGGCCCATGGCCCGCGCCAAAGGCAACCGCTCCCTGCGGGGACAGATGACCTTCATCATCCTGCTGTGCTGGCTTCTGCCCATGATGCTGGCCGCCGTTGTGCTGGGGGGCTATCTCACCCAGGGCCTGGAGCAGCAGAAAAAGCAGGCCGCCGAGCAGTTTCAGCTCAACCTTCAAATGGGGGCTGACCGGGTGTCCAGCGCGGTGGAGGCATCTCGCCTGTCCTCCTACGACCCGGAGTTCCGCAACGGCTGGAACCAATATTGCCGGGATCATGAATACACCCTTTTATACCGTCGCTGCTACACCCTGTTCAGCCGCCTGTATCAGGCGGACAGCCGGTTCCGGTACGCCGTGTTCTGCTTCGCCGAGGATCCGGAGAATATGTCCATCACAGTGGTGAACGGCAGCTCTGGCCTGCTGTCCACCCGGCAGGTGCGGGAGCAGTGGCAGGGCGATCTGTCCGCAGTGCTGGAGCTGGCCGGGGGACTGGACACCTCCGTGGGCTTTCTGGAACACGGAGGACAGGTCTACCTGGTGCGCAACCTGATGGACTCGGACTACCAGCCCATTGGAATCCTGGCGCTGGCGCTGGATCTGCCCTATTACTTTGAGGATCTGTCCCTGCTGCCCTGGGCGTCATCGGTGTCGGTGGGGCTGGGCCCGGACACCGTGCTTCTCATCAAGGGCGGCGCCCTGCCCAACCCTGGGGAGAATACATTGGAATTTGTGGTGCCCACCCGGGACTTCACCCTCCAGGGACGGGTGGAGGTGGACTATGATGTGCTGCTGGCGGGCTTCAGCGCCTATCGCTATGTGCTGGTGGCCATGGTCGTGTCCCTGCTGCTGCTGCTGTGGTTCACCTTCCGGTTCTTCCGGCGGAAGATCTCCCAACCCATTGACGCGCTGATGGCCGGGGCATCCAAAATCCAGGCGGGCGAGCTGGGCAGCCAGATCGACTATCAGGCGGGCAGCCGGGAATTTGAATACCTTACCGATTCCTTCAACCAGATGTCCGCCCAGCTGCAAAACCAGTTCACCCGGCTCTATCAAGAGGAGCTGGCCCGGCGGGACGCGCAGATCAAAGCCCTCCAGTCCCACATCAACCCTCACTTTCTCAACAACACCCTGGAGAGCATTAACTGGCAGGCCCGCATGAGCGGGGACGCCAAGGTCTCCCGGATGATCGAGGCGCTGTCCACCGTGCTGGACGCCGCCCTGGATCGCAAGGGCCGGCCCGAGGTGCGCCTGGCCGAGGAGATGACCTACGTCAACGCCTACCTCTATATTGTGAAGCAGCGCTTCGGCAAGCGGCTGTCGGTGGACGTGCGGCTTCCCGACGAGCTGATGGACTGCCGAGTACCCCGGCTGATCCTCCAGCCGGTGATTGAAAACGCGGTGGAGCACGGCGTGGGCCCCGGCGGGCAGGGCAATATCGCCCTGCGGGGCTTCCGTCAGGAGGGCTTCTTGATCCTGGAGGTGGAAAACGACGGCGGTATGTCCCAGCAGGACGAGGAACACATCGCCCGCCTGCTCTCCCCTGACTACGACGTGACTGGGGAGCCGTCTGGCAACATCGGCATCGCCAATGTGGATCTGCGCCTGCGGATCCTCTACGGGCGGCCGTGCGGCCTGACGATCTCCCGGGGGGAGGGCAGCGCGGTAGTGGCCCGGCTCACCATCGCTCTTGCCGATCCTTGTGATTTTACCCTAACAAGTACGGACAACAAATAGCAATTTTGGTTATTCCTTCTGCATTCAATTGGGTGTATTATGAAATTGTACAAAAGTCCAAGGTGTACAAGGACAAAAAATAGGAGGTTATACCATGAAAAAGAACCGTATTCTCGCGCTGATCATGTCCGGCGCCCTGATGCTGGGGCTGCTGGCAGGCTGCGGCAACAGCGGCAGCAAGGACTCCACTCCCCCCAGCAACGAGAACTCCACCGCCCCCAGCAACCAGGACAACGACACTCCTGCCCCCGCCGGCGGCGTGGAGCTGAACGTCGTCACCTCTTACGGCGGCGACGACGGCAACCGCAAGCAGTATGAGGCCGCTGTGAAGTCCTACGAGGAGGCCACCGGCAATTCCGTGCAGGACGCTTCCGCCACCTCCAACGAGGAGTGGAAGGCCAAGGTTCTCACCGATTTCCAGACCGGCACCGAGCCCGACGTGCTCTTTTTCTTCACCAACGCCGACGCCGAGCCCTTCATCACTGCCGGCAAGGTGGTTGACATCGCCACCATCCGCGCTGAGTACCCCGAGTACGCCGACAATATGCGTGATTCCATGATGGCCGTGGCCTCCGACGGCAAGAACTACGCCGTCCCCTCCTCCGGCTTCTGGGAGAATATGTTCGTCAACACCAAGGTGCTGGCCGACTGCGGCATTGACGTCCCCGGCCCCGACTACACCTGGGATCAGTTCCTGGCCGACTGCCAGACCATCAAGGACAAGGGCTACACCCCCATCGCCTGCTCCCTGTTTGAGGTTCCCCATTACTGGTTCGAGTTCTGCGTCATGAACAACGGCACTCTGGACAACCAGCTCGACGTACCCGCCTCCGCCGACGATGCCGCCGGCCAGAAGTGGGTCGCCGCCCTCAACGACATGAAGGATCTGTACGAGAAGGGCTTCTTCCCCGCCAACACCCTCACCGCCACCGACGCTGAGACCGTTCAGCTCTTTGGCGACGGCGACGCCGCCTTCCTGATCGACGGCTCCTGGAAGGTCAACTACTTTGTGGAGAACTATCCGGACGGCCTGGACGACTACGCTATCTCTTACGTACCCGCCAAGGGCGACCGCAAGGCTTCTGAGGCCATCGGCGGCATCTCCATGGGCTACTTCATCACCAAGAAGGCCTGGGACGACCCCGCCAAGCGTGAGGCCGCCGTGCAGTTCGTGGAGCACATGACCTCTGACGAGGTTCTGTCCACCTTCGTGACCACCGAGGTCACCGCCCTGAAGAACGGCGCGTCCCCCTCCGGCCTGAATGAGCTCCAGCAGTCCGCTGCCGACGCCAACGGCGCCATCACCGGCGTCATCGGTGCGGTGCAGGATACCATCACCAGCGAGTGCAAGACCGACCTGTTCGGCAACGTGCAGAACGTGGTCACCGGAGCCATGTCCGCTGCTGACGCGATCAACTCCGCCATCGCGCTCAACTGACCCCGTGCTTGAAGGGCCCCGCCCAGTGGGCGGGGTTCTTTCTTCAAAATGCAGAGAGGAGTGATCGCGTCCATGACACTGTACCGAAAAAAGGGGCCGCTGCTTGTATTCCTGCTGCCCGCGTTTGCCTTCCTGATCCTGTTCCTATACTATCCGTTCCTCCAGAACATCATCAACAGCTTTTCTGACATCACCGGCTTGGGCTCCGCCTCCAAGGGACTGAACGAGCCGTGGTACTCCAACTATACCGCGCTGTTCGCCGATCCCAAAATGCGCACCGCGCTGTGGAATACAGTCATACTCACCGTCTGCACCGTGGTGTTCCAGGTGGGCATTGCCCTGGTGCTGGCCCTGCTGGTGGACTCCATCAAGGTGGGCGCCCAACTGTTCCGCACGCTGTACTTCTTCCCCATCGTGATTTCCGCCACCGCTCTGGGTTTGATGTTTAACCTGGTTTTCCTGTATAATGGCGGTATGATTAACCAACTGCTGTCCAACCTGGGACTCATCACAAAAAACGTGGACTGGAAGGACACCGCCCACTTCCGCTTTACCATGCTGGCTCCGGTGATGTGGCAGTACGTGGGCTTCTACTTCGTCATTCTGGTGACGGGGCTGAACAACATCCCTCAGGATCTGTACGAGGCCGCCGCCCTGGACGGCTGCACCGGGCTGAAGCGGGTGCGCCACATCACCCTGCCCATGCTGCGCAATGTGCTGTGCACCTGCCTGGTTCTCGCCATCACCGGCGCGCTGAAGGTATTTGACCTACCCTGGGTCATGTTCGGGGCCGGAATGCCCCAGGATCAGGGCTGGCTCACCGGCACCTATATGTATGACCAGACCTTCAACCGGGGCAATGTGGACTACGGCTCCACCATCGCCATCTTCATCGTGGTGCTGGGCGTGGTTCTGTCCAACGTGGCCAACCGGGTCTTCAAGCCCCGGAACGACATTTAAGGGAGGGGAGCGCCATGCGGAAAAAAGTATCGCCCGCCAAGATATTCACCTACATTGTGCTGATCTTCTGGTCGCTGACCACCCTGTATCCCTTCGTATGGGTTATCCTGAACTCCTTCCGTGAGAAGGGTCTGATCCGGAAGGACTCCTTCTCCATCCCCACCGCAAATAACGGCTTTACCATGGACAACTACAACAAAGCCATGGATCGCTTCGACTTCAGCAACGCCTATATGAACAGCCTGCTCGTGTCCATTGCCGTCACCATCGCGGTGGTCATCATCGCGGGTCTGGCGGCCTACGGGCTGGTGCGCTTCAAATTCAAGCTGCGCAGCCTGTGCTACAGCCTGATTATGGCGGGCATGATGTTCCCGGTGTTCTCCACCATCATCCCGGTGTTCCGCATGGAGGCGTCCTGGGGCATCGCCAGCAGCGGCAACCGCTGGCTGAGCCTGTTGGCTGTCATCTTACCTCAGATTGCGGGCAATCTGTGCTTTGCCATCGTTGTGCTGATGGGCTTCATTGAGTCGGTGCCCATCGAGCTGGAGGAGAGCGCCTTCGTGGACGGCTGCAACGCATACCAGGTGTACTTCCACATCATCATACCGGCGGCGAAATCCTCCTTTGCCACGGTGGCGATCTTCTCCTTCCTGTGGAGCTACAATGACCTGTTTACCCAGAACTTCTTCCTCCGGGTGCCCAAGGAAAAGACCATCACCCTGCTGCTCAACGAGATCAGCTCCCAAGCCGGCACAGACTACGGCCTGATGGCGGCGTCGGTGGTTCTGATCGTGGTGCCAGTGCTGGTGGTTTACATCCTGCTGCAAAAGCATATTGTCAAGGGTCTGACGGCAGGAGCCATCAAAGGGTAATGGGCGGTCGGCAGACCGCCGGATCGGTCGTTGGGCGCAGCCCAATGACGGTCCCCTCCTTGCTATCCGGCTTACTTTGAGATATCAAACAAGCTCTTAGGAGGTGTCAGCCGTGTATAAGGTAGTGTTGATAGACGACGAAGCCCTGATCGTAGAGGGGCTGTGCCGAGTCGTGGACTGGACAGGCCACAACTGCCAAGTCGCGGCCACCGCCTGCGACGCCGTCTCCGGAGCCCAGGCCATCCGGCAGCACCGGCCCGACATCCTCTTTACCGACATCAACATGCCCGGAGAGGATGGGCTGGCCATGCTGGCGGGGCTGCGGGGGGAGTTCCCCCGGATGCAGATCGCGGTGCTCACCGGCTACCGGGACTTTGAGTACGCCCAGCGGGCCATCCGCTTAGGGGTGTCCCGGTTTTTGCTCAAACCCTCCAAGATGGACGAGATCGAGGAGGCTCTCACCCACATGACCGCCCAGCTGGACAGCCTGCCCCCGGAGGCGGAACAGGATGCTGAACCGGAGCCGGGGGATGATCTCCCTGCCAACAGCTTCCTGGTGCGGCAGGCCCAGACGTACATCCAGGAACACCATGCCCAGCGGCTGTCCCTCCAAGACGTGGCGGATCACTGCTACGTCAGCCAGTGGCACCTGAGCAAGCTGCTCAACCGCCACTTGGGGCAGACCTTTTACGACCTGCTCAACTCGGTACGGGTGCAGCAGGCGAAAAAGCTGATGGAGGATCCCGCCCTGCGCATCAGTGAGATCGCAGGGCAGGTGGGCTACGCCGACACCGCCCACTTTTCCCGGGTGTTTAAAAGACTGGAGGGTATCTCCGCCGCGGAGTGGCGAAACCTGCACTGCGGCAGAAATTGAGGCACCTTGGCGCATAGCGGAAAGGAACGGTCATAAATATGAAGAAAATTAGTCTGGGGAACGGAGCGCTGGAAGTACCCGAGATTGGCCTCGGCTGCATGAGGATCACTGGTCTTGGTTCCACCAAGCAGCGAATTGCGGATATCAGTCAGGCGTCCGACATAACTCTGACCCGGGAAGAGTGATACGCACTGTATATGGCCGCGGGAAAGCAGCTTCCGTAATATCGTCAGCGAAAGCATAAATCGACAGACTTCCACAAGGAGCCTGTCGATTTTATTTTCCAGCGTCGGTTTCTCTCCAATATTTCCTCCAAACAATGTGTGCAAGCCATATCCGCTCATCTATTCCAGCTTATATTGACAATATCTTTACAATAAAGTATATTCACATTCATAAAAATCGCGCCAAACCATTTGCAGCAAGGAGGCCGTCATCCGCTTCTCCAAGTTTACCCTCACCCACGAGCTGGTGGGCGAGGACGCCTACGGCAAGGCCAGCTTCAAAGAGTACATCCGCAGCCGCAGCCGCTGCCAGTGAGGCGGGACAATTATGAGCTTTGGTGAAATGATATCGCTGGCCTTCTCAACCTCCATCTGGCTCGTCCTGAGCGTGTGCGTCCTGCTCAGCGCGGTGGGCTTGGGACAAAAAGTGCGGTCACGGTCATGCGCATAACGGGAAGGTACACTTTATTTCCCTGAATGATTGTGAAAGCATCCACACTGTGGTATACTTGACCCCAGATGCTGATCGTTTGGAGGTATTGCTGTGTATAAAAACATTCAAAAGCAGGCCCGTCTGAAGCTGAAGGATTTAGTGGCCTATCAGGAGGGCCAGGTAGTCAGCAAAACGCTGGTGCAAAACGACTGCGTCAGCATGACCATCTTTTCCTTTGACCAAGGCGAGGAGATATCCACCCATGCGGCGGGCGGGGATGCCATGGTCACCGTACTGGAGGGCACGGGTCGGTTTACTGTGGGCGGCGAGGTGTTCCACCTGAGCGAAGGGGAAACGCTCATTATGCCAAAGGATATCCCACACGCCGTATACGGAGAGACTCAATTCAAAATGCAGCTTACGGTTTCCTTCTGAGACACCCGAGAATAGTGCGCAGCTCTAAAGTCTGTCAGAACCGTTTTGCGTTTAGCCGCCGTCTGTGGTGAATGTGTCAACGTATTCATCAGCCGTGCCGTTCAAGAGACAAGGGAGCGGCACAAAAAGAGAACGGCCGGGGATTACTCCCCGGCCGTTTCTTATGCCCATCAATCCCTGCCCCTCATGGCCATGAGCGCCACCTCCTGGCGGGTAGCATAGCTCTGGGGCCGCTTGCCGTCGGTGATGCCTACGGCCACCGCCGCAGCCAGTTCTTCCTCCGCCCAAGCGGACGCGGGCAGCGCCGCCCGTTCTGCCTCAATATTGGCGAACTCTTCCCTCACGATCCTGCGCACCTGCTCCTCGGTCATATCGTTCTCCTCCTCGTTGATGTCTTTCGCCGCAGTATAATCCACCCACGGCAGTTTTCCGTGCTTCGTCCATCTCCGGCTGCCCACCGTCCCGGGGAGCTGCTTCCCCGCAACGTTCAGACAGGTAGATTCCTGAACACCCCAACTCCACTTGGGCGTGGATTCCACCACTACCCCGCCGCCCACATAGATGCCGATGTGGCCATCCATCCACACGGCCTCGCCGGGGACAATCCGGGAAAAGTCGGTGGACACCTCCCGGCAGCAGTCGATCATCTTTTTGGCATCGTAGTCGGGCACACCGTTGCAGGCGTAACCCGCGCCGCCATAGGTACGGGACAGATCGCCGCTCCAGCCCCAAAGGATGCCCTTGATGAGCCCCACGCAGTCAAACAGGAAGCCCTTGCCCTTGATGGCGTTGGCGTAGGACAGCCAGCTCTTGTTGGTCTGCGCATTGGAGCCGTTGGTGGTGGCCCTGGTAATCATCTTGTCGTTGGCGGGCCACCCCCAGGGCCCCAGCATATAGCTGGTCTTGTAGTTCCTCGCGATGTTCAGCGCCTGGGCGCAGAGCGCTGCGGCGGTCATAGTGAAATTCATGTTGTTCCCTCCCGCAAATTTGTCATAGAACTCCTGGGCAATCCCCGCCCGGCGGGCGCAGTTGCCCACGGTGGATCACTCCACCTCCGGCAGGCCCGCCACGCTGGTGAGCATGGACAGCACCCCAGCCAGCACCGACGCGGATACCACCACAGGCCAGTCCACAGCGGACAGCACCGCCGACGCGCCAATGGTGGCGATGGCGGTCTGCGCCATGGTCTTGACGGCGCGGATGGCCGCCGCCCTCATCCACTTCTTCATATACTCGTTGTCTTTCATTGATAAACTCCCCTTTCCTTAATTTTTGGACTTCTCCAAGTCATCGATTCGGTGGTTGGCCACCCTGATTTTCTCCTCCTGAAGCTCGGTGCGCTCCTCCAGCTTGTAGGTGCGCTCGATCAGGTTGTTGTGAGCCTGCACCCGCTTCTCCAGCTCCTCCAGCCGGTAGGCGATGAGCGCCACCCCTTTTCGGTTGGAGAAATAGGTGCCTGCCAGCGTCCCGATCAGCGCCAGCGCCGCCACGATGATGCTTTCCATTGTCAATCCCCCCTCACAAAACGGTCAGCCCTCCAGGATTACTTGCACCCATAGGGGCAACACCCTGGGAAGAAGAAACAACAATCGTCCCCGGACAGCCCACAAACGAAGAATGGGCTGAAAATACCGCCGCGGCCCCCGATGCCACATACCTTTTTAAAATTTGGCGCAAAAAAACGCCCTCATGGGCGCTTGAATCTGGGGCTGTCATGGCTCTTGCCAGCACATGGCACAACGATTTTGCTGGATCGGGCACTGAAACACCTTGTACTGCTCCGGGACGTGCCGACCGTCATAAACCTTTTGAAGTGGGCAAAGGGGCTTTGCTGCGGCTTTACAGAACGATTGCAGCTGTGCTATGATTCTTGTAATAAAGACTGGGGGTATTGGTCATGCTGGATGGGAGTATTCTGCAAGATCTGCGCGTTATCACCGAGGAGGAACAGGCCTTCCTGGATGGCCGAACCACCATTGACCGCAGCCTGTATATGCAGAGCCAGCTCAACGTGGTCAACAGCAAGAAGCTGCTGTCCGGCGGCAAGCTGATCACCCTGCGGCCCAACACCCGCTTCGTCCACTTCCCGGAGCACACCCACGATTATGTGGAGGTGGTATACGGTTGTTCCGGGGTGGTGGAGCACATCGTAGATGGAAGATCCATCCGTTTGAAGCCGGGGGAGCTGCTGTTTTTGGGCCAGAAAGCGGCCCACCAGGTCTGCCCGGCGGGCCGGGATGACATCGCGGTGAACTTCATCGTCCTGCCAGAGTTTTTCAGCGATACCCTGTCCGCCATCGGACAGGAAGCCACCCTTCTCCGGCAGTTCCTGCTGGACTGCCTGTTTCGGCAGAACATCGGGCCCAGCTACCTCCACTTTCAGGTGGCGGACGACCGGCCCATTCAAAACCTGGCCGAAAACCTGCTGATCACCCTCCTCCACGACACCCCCAACCGCCGCAAGGTCAGCCAGATGACCATGACTCTGCTGTTTCTCCAGCTGCTCAGCCACACGGACAAGCTTGACTGGGATGCACAGGAGGACACCATTTTAAAGCTGCTGCGCTATGTGGAGGATCACTATACCAAGGCCAGCCTGACCGAGGCGGCGCGGCTGCTGCACACCGATGTGTACAGCCTGTCCCGGCTGATCCGGCGGCAGACAGGGAAAACCTTTACCCAGCTGGTGCAGGAAAAGCGCCTGGCCCAAGCGGCCTTCCTGCTGAAAAGCACCGCACAGAACGTGGACGATGTGGCATTGGCGGTGGGATACGAAAACATCAGCTATTTTCATCGGATCTTTAAGGCCGCCTACGGATTGTCCCCTCGGCAGTACCGCCTTGCAAAATAGGACACTTTTTTCTCAAAGCAGGACCTCCCTTCCTTGATTTTCCCATGGTATGATTGGGACAAATCAAAGGAGGGAGGTCTTCGTTTGCATTATCTTGCCATTGACATCGGCGCGTCCTCCGGGCGACACATCGTGGGCTGGCAGGAGGACGGCATCGTCAAAACAGAGGAGGTCTACCGCTTCCCCAACGGCGTGACAGAGCAGGGCGGCCACCTGGTCTGGGACATGGACGCGCTGCTATCCCACGTGAAGGACGGAATCGACCGGGCGCTGAAACAGTTCCCCGGCATCGTCAGCCTGTCCATCGACACCTGGGGGGTGGACTACGTGCTCCTTCAGGGGGAGGACGAGGTGCGGCCCTGCTATGCCTACCGGGACAGCCGGACAGAAGCGGTCATCCCGGCGGTGCATGAAAAAACGCCCTTTGAGGAGCTGTATGCCCGCACCGGCTGTCAGTTCCAGCCCTTCAACACCATCTATCAGCTCTATGACGATTTGCAGAAGGGCCGGCTGGAGGAGGTGACGGACTTCCTCATGGTGCCGGAATATCTCATGTGGAAGCTCACCGGCATAAAGGCCCGGGAATACACCAACGCCACCACTACCGGGCTGGTCAACGCTGAGACCAGGGAGTTCAATTTGGAAATCGTCCGCCGCCTGGGCTTGCCCGACGGGCTCTTCCCTGCCCTGTCCCAGCCAGGGACAGTCGTCGGAGAATACAAGGGCATCAAAGTCGTGCTGTGCGCCACCCACGACACCGCCTCCGCCGTGGAGGGTATCCTCGCCGTCGCGGACACCGCTGACTCCCCGACCCGCAGCGCGGGTCGGCTCGGCCGCTCTGTCGCTCCGGCTCTCCCCACAAGATCGTTCGATCTTGTGGGGGCCCCCCAGCTCTACATCTCGTCGGGCACCTGGTCACTGCTGGGGGTAAAGTCCCCCGTCCCCCTCACGGATGAAAACAGCCGCATCGCCAACTACTCCAACGAGGGCGGCGTGGGCTATATCCGCTACCAGAAGAACATCATGGGGATGTGGATCGTGAACCGCCTCCGGGACGAGCTGTGCCCGGATAAACCGTTCCCGGACATCGTGGCAGAAGCCGAACGCAGCGCCTTTGATGGCACTGTGGACGCCAACGCCCCGGATTTCCTGGCCCCCGAGAGCATGAAGGCCGCCTTTGACGCGGCGCTGTCCGCAAAGCCTCAGAGCGTGGGGGACTATTTCCGCTGCGCCTACCGCTCCCTGGCGCTGAGCTACCGGGATGCCATCCGCGAGCTGGAGACCAACACGGGCAGAACCTATGAAAAGCTGTACATCGTAGGCGGCGGGGCGAAAAACAGGTTTCTCAACCAATTGACGGCGGAGGCCACGGGCAAGGAGGTCATTGCCCTGCCCATTGAGGCCACCGCACTGGGAAATCTGAAAATTCAAATGATGGAGGTCAAGTAATATGAGCTACCAAGACGCAAAGGCCAAATACGCCGCCTTCGGCGTGGACGCAGACACCGCCATTGAGCGGCTGAAAACCATTCCCGTCTCCCTCCACTGCTGGCAGGGGGACGATGTGCGGGGCTTCGACACCGACCCCAACGCCCCCCTCACCGGCGGCATCCAGACCACCGGCAACTATCCAGGCCGGGCCCGCACCCCCCAGGAGCTGATGGCCGACCTGGACGTGGTGCTCAAGCTGTGCCCCGGCAGGAAGAAGCTGAACCTCCACGCCAGCTACGCCATCTTCGAGGACGGCGAGTGGGCCGACCGGGACAAGCTGGAGCCAAAGCATTTCGCTCCCTGGGTGAAGTTCTGCAAGGAGCGGGGCCTGGGCTGCGACTTCAACCCCACCTTCTTCTCCCACCCCAAATGCGACCCGCTGACCCTGTCCTCCCCCAACGAGGAGACCCGGCGTTTCTGGATCGACCACGGTAAGGCCTGCATCCGCATTTCCCAGTACCTGGCGGAACAGCTGGGCCAGCCCTGCGTGATGAACATCTGGACGGGTGACGGCTTCAAGGACATCCCCGGTGACCGCATGGGGCCGAGGGAGCGTTACCGGGACTCCATCGACCAGATTTTGTCCGAGCCCTATGACTTCCAGCTGGTGAAGCCCTGCATCGAGAGCAAGGTGTTCGGCATCGGCGTGGAGGCGTACACCGTGGGCTCCGCCGAGTTCGCCCTGAGCTACGCCGCCTTTAACCGTGATAAGTGCATCCCCCTGATGGACAACGGCCACTACCACCCCACCGAGGTGGTGAGCGACAAGATCCCCGCCCTGCTGGCCTTCTTCCCAGAGATCGCCCTCCACGTCACCCGGCCCATCCGTTGGGACAGCGACCACGTGGTGCTCTTCGACGACGAGACGAAGGAAATCTGCCGGGAGATCGTCCGCTGCGGTGTGGAGCGGGTGAACATCGCCCTGGACTACTTCGACGCCTCCATCAACCGGTTGTCTGCCTGGACGGTGGGCTTCCGCAATCTGCAGAAGGCCCTGCTGTTCGCCCTGCTCCAGCCCAACGAGGAGCTGAAAGCCCTTCAGGACGGGGACAACTGGACAAAGCTGATGGTGCTCCAGGAGGAGCTGAAAACCGCCCCCTTCGGCGAGATCTGGGACGAATACTGCCGACAGTGCGGCGTGCCCGCGGACGGCCAGTGGTTCGACACGGTGGAACAATACGAGGCTGACGTGCTCAGCAAGAGAGGTTGAGAAAGATGAAAAACATTCTGGAAGCGCCTTTCCTGGTGGAAATGGTGCGCACTACCACAAATATGTATAACCACGGCTGGGACGAGCGCAACGGCGGCAACATCAGCCTGCTGCTGGATGAGGCCGATGTTGCCGAATACGTGGATATAAACGCTGTGATCCGTGACATTCCTACCGGGTTTGATGCCCCGACCTTGGACGGAAAGTATTTCCTGGTCACAGGGACCGGAAAATATTTCAAGAATGTGCAGTATGACCCGGCAAAGAACCTGGGGCTGGTACGGCTCACTGACGGCGGCAAGACCGCCCAGCTGCTGTGGGGCTACTCAGACGGCGGAAAATTCACCTCCGAGCTGCCCGCCCATCTGATGAGCCACGCCGCCCGGCTGGCCGTCAACCCGGACAATCGGGTGGTGATGCACTGCCACCCCGCCAACCTGCTGGCCATGACCTACGTCCATGACCTGGACGAGCGCGCCTTCACCCGCACTCTGTGGCAGATGTGTACCGAGTGCATTGTGGTATTCCCCGAGGGCGTGAATGTGCTGCCCTGGATGCTGTGCGGAACCAATGAGATCGGCGAGGCCACGGCGGAGAAGATGAACACCGCCCGGCTGGTGGTGTGGGCCCAGCACGGTATCTACGGCGCGGGAGCCGATTTGGACGAGACCTTCGGCCTCATTGAGACGGCGGAAAAGGCGGCGGAGATCTACATGAAGATCGCCCACCTGCCCCTCAAGACCACCATCTCTGACCAGCAAATGTGGCAGCTGGTGGATCACTTTAAGGTCACACCCAGGGAGGGCTTCCTGGAATCTCGATAACCCCAAATCAATTCAGCAGGAGGAAGCTGCTAACCGTCCCGCAGCTCCCGCCACTCCCCTGGGGTATATCCCACATACTTTTTGAACACCCGGGAGAAATAGCTCTGGGACGAAAAGCCCAGGTAGGCCCCAATGGCCGCCGAGGTTTTGTCCGTATAGCGGAGGAGGCGCTTTGCCTCCTCCGTCTTTTCTTTTAAGATAAAGTCCGTCAGTGTTTCGCCGGTCTCCTGCCGGAATTTCGCCGACAAATGCGGACGGCTGACGTACAGCTCCTTGGCCATGTCCTCCACCGAAATAGGCTCGGACAGATGCTGCCGGACATAATTCGCCACTTGCCGGGCAAGCCTGGATGGCTGCCCGCCCAGCCTCACCTGCTCCACCCGCTCGGTAAACTCCAATACCATGCGGTATTGCAGATTGGTGATCTGATCCATGGCGGTAAGCAGCTCACACTTCTGGATAAAACCATCGCTGAGGGCAAACGCCTCCTCCGCATCCAGACCGCCCTGAATGGCGGCGCGGGTAATGAGGGTGACGGTGACGATAAAGGTGTTTTTCATCTGCCGCAGCTGATCCTCCGCCAGCACCCCTCCCCGCACGGCAGGGGCAGCGGCGATCCATTTTTTCAGCGCCTCGCTGTCCCCCCGGCGCACCATACCGGTGAGCATCTGCTCCAGCGAGAGCGTTCCATAGGCGTTCTGCTGCACAGGCGGATTTGGCGCAGGGTACTCTAAGGCGCGGTCAGCCCGCTGCCGCTCCAGCGCGTCCTTTAAGCCCTCCTGCTCCGCCTCATAGATGGCGATGTCATCCAGCCCCAGCTTTTCTCCATTGAGCACATGGTTGATGGTGCACAAAATCTGCATCACGCTGTCCAATGGCAGCCGGACGATGCTTTTCATCCCCCGGACAAAGTCCTCCACCTCTTCCGGGGGTACGTCCGCCCGAAAGGCCAGCTCCCGCAGCTCCTGGTCGGGGCCGCTGACTTGGCGGGTAGGGCCCAGCACCACCTTCCATTCCCCGGAATTGACCACCCCATAGTAGTGGAAATGCCGGGTGGTGAAATAGCTCATATGCTCTTTAATGCGCCGGATATCCTCCCAGTAGGCCAGCATGGGATCCCGGGGCAGCTTGACCACAGAGTGATAAAAGACCGGTTCCCCACCCCGGAACAGGCGGATGGGGACGCCGGACAGATTTCCAATGACCGTACAGAGGTAGGGCAAATCCAGGTTTTCCATGCTGTCACCTCCAATTCCATACCATATTATCATATCCATTACTATATTGCAAGAAATGGGCAGCCAGCTATGATAAAATACAGACAGTACAGAAAACGGAAGCAAAAATTCAGCCGCGATTCAGGCCATGGCCCAAAGAAAGGGAGGAACATGAGATGGTAAACAAAGAAAAACTGGACAATCCATTGCTTAACAGCCGGGTGCGCTCCGACAGCGTGACCCACAGCGAGAAGTGGCTGGGCTACCTGGCTGGCCCCGCCGGGGCACTGCTGTTCAACGCGGTGCTTGCGTCCTACCTGAACGTGTATTACACAGACGTACTCAAGCTCACCGGCGTCTGGGGCGGGGCGTTTTTAGCCGTGTTCCCCATCATTTCCAAGATCATCGACGCCATCACCAACATCATCATGGGGCAGGTCATCGACCGCACCCGCACCAGGCAGGGCAAGGCCCGTCCCTGGCTGCTACTGTCCGCGCCGCTGATGGCGGTCACCGGGGTGCTGCTGTTTGCCGTCCCCACAGCCTCCGAGACTGTGCAGGTGGTCTGGGTCATGCTGTCCTACAACCTGTTCTACTCCTTCGCCTACACCATTTACAACATGAGCCACAACCTGATGGTCCCTCTGTCCACCCGGAACACCGAACAGCGCGGCGGGCTGTCCGTCTTTAACAACATCGCCAACATCATGATCACCGGCATCATCGTGGCCCTGGTGTTCCCTATGGTCATCCTGCCTGCCCTGGGCGTGAACAAGAGCAGCTGGATCATGGTCATGAGCGTTGTCGCCATCCTCGTCCTTCCGTTTACCCTCGTGGAATACTATTTCACCCGCGAGCGCGTTACGGAGGAAACCCAATCCCGGCCGCAGGAGACCATCCCCATGGGAAAGCAGTTCAAGGTGCTGGTGTCCGACCCCTTCTGGGTGGCGATCATCGTCTATTTCCTGGTGTATACCCTTTGCACCGGCTTCAAAAACATCGCGCTGGTCTATTTTTGCAACTATGTGCTGGGTACTTATAACGACGGCATCACCCAGACCATGGTATCAGCCATCGGCGGGATCCCCATGGGGATCGGCATCTTCGCCGTCTGGCCGCTGGCAAAGAAATTCGGCAAGCGCAACGTGACTATGGCAGGCTTCGTCATCTTTGCCATTGGCAGTGCCGTCTGCCTTATCAATCCCCACAATATGGTCATCGTGCTTATTGGCCAGTTTATCAAGAACATTGGCGGCCTGCCCTGCGCCTATGTGTTCATGGCCCTGTTCGCCGACGTATTGGATCACATCGAGTGGAAATGCGGCTTCCGCTGTGACGGCCTGTCCACCTCCGCCCTGACCATCATCACCACGGTCAGCGTGGGCATTTGCAGCGGTATTTTCAACCTGATCCTGGCCAAGACCGGCTATACCGCCCCCGAACTGATCAATGGCGAGACCGTGGCCGCCGTCCAGAACGCCGCCACTCAAAATGTGATCACCTTCTTCTTCCTGGGCCTGGAGATCATCGGCAGTGTCGTCATGATTGCGGCGCTGTGGTTCCTGAATGTGGAAAAGGTGATCGGCAAAGAGCAGGCGGAGATCGAGGCGCGTCAGGAAGGGCGGAAGGCATGAGAGCAATCCGGCTGAAAACAGAATATCTGCCCGACCCCACGGGTATTGATATCACCACCCCCCGGCTGTTCTGGAACTGCGAGGGCGGCGTGACCCAGACCGCCTATCAGGTGGTGTGCCGGGATGAGAACGATGAGATTTTGTGGGATTCGGACAAGGTTTCAAGCATATCCATGCGCGTCCGCTACGGCGGCGCACCGCTGAACAGCCGCGCCCGCGTGGCCTGGGCGGTACGCCTGTGGGATGAAAACGACCGGCCTGGAGACTGGTCGGAAACGGCCCATTTTGAGCTTGGTTTGCTGTCTGCAACTGACTGGACGGCACAGTGGATCACTGGGGACTATCGGGTGAATAAAAAGCTCCGCTATCCCGTGGACTGCTTCCGCAAGACCTTTGAGACAAGACAGGTAAAAAAGGCCCGGCTATATGTCACCGCCTGCGGACTGTACGAGGGACGGCTGAATGGGGCACGGGTTGGGAACTTTGTCCTAGCTCCCGGCCACACCGACTATTGTAAGCGGGTGCAGTACCAAACCTATGACGTGACAGATTTGCTCCGGGACGGCGCAAACGAACTGACCTTCCATCTGGCGGACGGCTGGTACCGCGGCAGCTGCGGGGCCTGGGGGCTGCGGAACCAGTACGGAACGGAAACCAAGCTGCTGGCACAGCTGGAACTTACCCTGGCGGACGGCGGCCTCCAAACGATTGCCACCGACGGCGCCTGGGCGTGGAGCAATGACGGCCCCATCCGCTTTGCCGACAATCAGGACGGCGAGGTGGTGGAAGCGTGGCGCGCCCCCTCCTATGCCGGACGGGCAAAGGTCACAGAGCACCCCGTCACCCCCACCGCCTCCAACAACGTCCCCATCACCGAGCATGAGCGGCTCACCCCTGCCCTCATCACCACTCCCAGCGGCAAAACGGTGCTGGACTTCGGGCAGAACATCGCGGGTTATGTGGAGTTCTCCCTGACGGCAAAGCTGGGCCAGCGGGTATTTCTCCGCCTTGGGGAGATGCTGGACGAAAACGGCGAGTTCACCCAGAAAAACATCCAGCTCAGTATGAGGAATAAAACCACGCCGCTCCAGCAGGTGGAGTATTTCTGCCGCGAAGGCGAGAACCACTACAAGACCCGCTTCGCCATCTTTGGCTTCCAGTACGCGCTGGTGGAGACGGACGTGTCTTTCCATCCCGAGAATTTCACCGCCATCGCCGTGTACTCCGATTTGGAGACCACGGCTCGGTTTGAAAGCTCCAATCCATTACTCAATAAACTGGTGGAAAACACTCTGTGGAGCACCAAGAACAACTCCGCCGACGTGCCCACCGACTGCCCCACCCGGGAACGCCACGGCTGGACGGGGGACAGTCAGCTCTTTGCCGTCACAGCGGGCTACCTGATGAACTACATCCCCTTCGCCAAAAAGCACATCCGCGACCTGACCGATTGGCAGCGCAAGGATGGCTGCTTCCCTCAGATCGCCCCCTATGGCGGCGTGGACTCCTACATGAACACGCTGAATGGCTCGGTGGGCTGGGCGGACGCGGGGGTGCTGATTCCCTACCGCTATTGGAAGCTGTTTGGGGACGAGGACTTCATCCGGGACAACTACGACGCCATGGCCCGCTATGCCCGGTTTATGATGAAGCGGTGCGGAAAGCCGGGGTTGTTTGCCAAGCCGCTGGGGCTGAAGGGCAAAGATAAAAAATACGCCGTCAACGCGGGGCAGTCCTATGGCGAGTGGGCGGAACCCGCTGACGTTTACCCCAACAAATGGACGGATATGGTGGCTCCCCACCCGGAGGTGTCCACCGCCTACACCGCCTACGTCATGGGCGTGATGGCGGAAATTGCGGAGGCCCTTGGGAAAACCAAAGATGTGCCGCTCTACCGGGAATACCAGCAGGGCTGCACCGCCGCCTACCAGGAGCTGGTGGAGACTAAAGGCTACTCCCTGGATACCGACCGTCAGGCCCGTCTAGTGCGTCCGCTGTACTTCGGTCTGCTGAACGAGGTACAGACGGATTACGCGAAAAACCGTCTTATCCAGGCGTTAGAGCGCTACCAGTGGAGGGTGGGCACCGGATTCCTCTCCACGCCGCTCATTCTCTATGTGCTGGCGGACATCGACATCAAGTACGCCTACCGTCTGCTGGAAAATGAGGAGATGCCCGGATGGCTGTTCATGCCTAAGTCCGGCGCCACCACCATCTGGGAGAGCTGGGAGAGCACCTGCGCCCAGGGCGGTATCGCGTCGCTGAACCATTATTCCAAGGGGGCGGTGTGCGAGTGGCTGTTCACCGCCATGTGCGGCATCCAAGTGGCCGGAGAAAACCGTTTTATCATTGCGCCCCGTCCCGGCGGACATTTCACACAGGCAGGCTTGTCTTATGACAGCATCTATGGTACAGTAGAAAGCAGATGGGAACAGACAAACGGCAGGACTGTCTACACCGTTACTGTCCCCGCCAACTGCACGGCGGAAATCAGCCTGTCCGGCGGTACGGCAAAAACGGTTGGAGCGGGTATCCACACCTTTGAGGAGGCCACAACATGAATATTTCGGAACTCATCACAAAAATGACGTTGGAGGACAAAATCAGCCTGTGTACTGGGGCGGACTTCTGGCACAGCAAGGCCATGGAGCAATACGGCATCCCTGCCTTCATGATGTCCGACGGCCCCCACGGCCTGCGCTGCCAAAGCGGCGAGGCGGACATGATCGGCATCAACGACTCGCTCCCCGCCACCTGCTTCCCCACGGCGGTGACCGCCGGGGCGGCCTGGGACAAGTCGCTGTACGCCGCCGAAGGAGCAGCCATCGGGGAAGAGGCGCTGTCCTATGGGGTGAACGTGGTGCTGGGCCCGGGCTGCAACATCAAGCGCAATCCCCTGTGCGGGCGGAATTTTGAGTACATCTCCGAGGATCCCTATCTGGCCGGAACGCTGGCCGCCGCTTTCATCCGGGGCCTTCAGGAAAAGGGCGTGTCCACCAGTCTGAAGCATTTTGCCGCCAACAACCAGGAATACAAGCGGCAGAACGGCGACAGCCAGGTGGACGAGCGGGCCCTGCGGGAGATCTACCTGGCCTCTTTCGAGACCGCCGTGAAAGCGGGAAAGCCGGATACAGTGATGTGTTCCTACAACAAGATCAACGGCGTCCACGCCAGCGACAACCGCTGGCTGCTCACCGAAGTCCTCCGGGATGAATGGGGCTTTGACGGCATGGTGGTCACCGACTGGGGAGCGCTGTGCAGCCGAATCCGCGGCTTCCAGGCCGGGTGCGACCTGAATATGCCCGGCGGCTCCAAATTCATGGAGAAGGCCGCGCTGGAGGCGGTGAAAAACGGGACGCTGGACGAAAAGGACATCGACGCCTCGGCGGCGCGTATCCTCACCCTGGCCTTCCGGGCGGCAGAGCAAAAAAAGAGCGGCCCCTTCGATGTGGACAGCCACCACGCCCTGGCCCGAAAGGTAGCGGAGGCGGGGGCGGTGCTGCTGAAAAACGAGGGCGGCATCCTTCCTGCCCAAGAAGCGGATATGGCGCTGATTGGCTATATGGTCAAAGAGTTCCGCTATCAGGGCGCTGGCTCCAGCCACATCAACCCCACAAAATATGTCAGTCTGACAGATGCCCTGCCCAATGTGCCCTACACCCCCTGCGGCGACAAGGACGGCGCTGTCACCGAGGCGGAGCTGTCCGCCGCCGCCCAGGCGGCACAAGGGGCCAAGGTGGCCGTGGTGGTGGCGGGCCTGCCGGACTCCTACGAATCCGAGGGCTTCGACCGGCCCAGCATGGCCATGCCGGAGGGTCACATCCGCATGATCGAAGCGGTGG
This sequence comes from Clostridiales bacterium, assembly GCA_014799565.1. Classification (GTDB taxonomy): domain Bacteria; phylum Bacillota; class Clostridia; order Oscillospirales; family Oscillospiraceae; genus Enterenecus. The sequence continues at coordinate 3,857 of JAAVHT010000043.1, read as the reverse complement.
CCGCCGCCAATCCAAACACGGTGGTGGTGCTGCTGGGGGGCAGCCCTATGGAACTGCCCTGGTGCGATCAAGTAAAGGCCATCCTGTACATGGGCCTGCCCGGTCAGGCAGGGGGCGAGGCCTGCGCCGATCTTCTCACAGGAAAAGCGATCCCCGGCGGCAAGCTCACCGAGAGCTGGCCCTTTACCTATGATGATGTGATCTCCAAGGACACCTTCGGGCAGAAGAACGTGGAGTACCGGGAGAGCATCTACGTCGGCTACCGTTATTACGATAAGGCAGAAAAAGCGGTGCGCTTCCCCTTCGGCCACGGGTTGAGCTACACCACCTTCACCTACAGCGATTTGGAAATCAAAGACGACGCCGTCTCTGTCACCGTGACCAACACCGGCGCATACCCCGGCGCGGAGGTGGCGCAGCTGTACATCGCGCCGCCCAAGGGCGGGCTCCACCGACCGGAGCAGGAGCTAAAGGGCTTCTGCCGAGTGGAGCTGGCTCCCGGCGAGAGCAAGCGGGTGAGCTTCCCCCTGGACAGCCGCAGCTTCGCGGTATGGGTCGGCGATTGGAAGATCCCCGGCGGTGCGTATGAGATCCGGGTGGGCGCGTCCAGCCGGGACATCCGGCTGAGCGGCAGCTTAGCAGTGGCGGGTAAAACCGTCCCCGCCCCGGATTGGCAGGCGGGGAGCTGGTATGAGACCATGGCGGGCGCTCCAACCCGAAGCGAATGGGAACAGGTCATGGGCCACGCTGTGCTCGTCATCCCGGAACCGAAAAAGGGGCAGTTCACCTGGGACAACACCTGTATGGAGATGAAAGGCAGCTCCCTGGTGATGAAAATCCAGTACAAGGTCACCGAGCGCATGATCGCCAAGGGCTTCGGCGGGAAGAAGGATTATTCCGACCCGGCCTTCAAGATGATGATGACGTGCGCCACCGACTGCCCCATGCGGGCGGCAGCCATCAGCGCGGGCGGGGCCATGTCCGACGGGCAGGCCCAGGGGCTGGTGGAAATGGCCAACGGGCATTTCCTGCGGGGCATACGCACGATGCTGGCAAAATGAAACCAAATCACGAGAGGCAAACGCACCGGGCGTAAAGTCTGTTGTGCCGCAATGTTTTCCCTATGCTACGAAAAGGCAGCAGATTGGAGTCGATGACCATGAATATCCACGAAATCGTTGAGGCCCAGCGCAGATACTTCAACACCGGCGCCACGCTGCCGGCGTCCTTCCGGGTGGCGATGCTCAAGAAGCTGCGGGACGCGGTGGACTGCCGCGAGGAAGAAATCGCAAAAGCCCTCGCCGCCGACCTGGGAAAAAGCGGCTACGAGAGCTTCATGTGCGAGATCGGGCTGGTGCGCAGCGAGATCAGCTATATGATCCGGCACACCCGCCGTTTGGCGAAGGAACACACCGTCCGGACTCCCCTTGCCCAATTCGCGTCCCGGAGCTTCCAAAAGCCCTCCCCCTACGGCAATACCCTTATCATGAGCCCCTGGAACTATCCGGTGCTGCTGACCTTGGATCCCCTGGCCGACGCCATCGCGGCGGGAAACACCGCCGTGGTCAAACCCAGCGCCTACGCTCCCGCCACCAGCGCCTTGCTGGCGGAACTGATCGGCAGCTGCTTCCCCACCGAATATGTGGCCGTGGTCACCGGCGGCCGGAAGGAGAACGCCGCCCTGCTGGAGGAAAAATTTGACTTCGTGTTCTTCACCGGCAGTCAGGCCGTGGGGAAGGAGGTTCTGCGGCACACGGCGGAGCACCTGACTCCGGCGGTGCTGGAGTTGGGCGGCAAAAGCCCCTGCGTCGTGGACGAAACCGCAAAAATCCCCCTGGCCGCAAGGCGCATCGTCTTCGGCAAGTACCTCAACTGCGGGCAGACCTGCGTGGCCCCGGACTATATCCTGTGCCACGGCAGCGTGAAGGACAAGCTGGTGGACGCACTGCGCAAAGAGATCCGGCGGCAGTACGGTGAGGATCCGCTGCAAAACCCCGACTACGGCAGGATCGTCAACGAGAAGCATTTCCAGCGGCTGCTGGGCCTCATCGACCCGGAGAAGGTGGTAATTGGGGGTCAGTCCTCCCCGGCCACACTGCAAATCTCGCCCACCATCCTGGATCGTGTCACCGTCAACGATCCGGTGATGCAGGAGGAGATCTTCGGCCCCATCCTGCCCATACTCACCTACGACCACTTCGAGGATCTGTACGATGCCCTGGCAAGCCAGCCCAAGCCGCTGGCGCTCTATCTGTTCTCCCAGGATCGAACCCGTATCCGGGAAGCCATGTCCCGCTTCCAATTCGGCGGCGGGTGCGTCAACGACGTGGTCATCCACTTGGCCACCAGCGAGATGGGCTTTGGAGGCGTTGGGGAGAGCGGTATGGGTGCGTATCACGGCAGGATCGGGTTCGAGACCTTCTCCCATACCAAGAGCATTGTGGACAAAAAGACCTGGATGGATCTGCCCATGCGTTACCAGCCCTATCAAAAGAAGCTGTACGGCAAGCTGCTGCATCTCTTTCTGAGATAGATTTTGAGTGGCGCAGGTTCATGGCCTGCTCCTTGTGGTCAGAAGGGAACACCTCCAGCGACCCGGAGATTGTTATGTTGGTTTTGTGCATTCATGCTATTAAGAGATAAAATCCCTAAAAAAGCTAATTTACGGAGGTGCGGCATGGCAAAAAATGTGCTTGCCAGTTCTGGGATGTCGGATGACGAATTACAGAATTTGTTTGAGAAAGTTAAAGATGAAATGGGGGTACAGAACGAAGATTTAGATGACATTTTTCAGGTCGCAATGTTGGATCGGGCGAAGTTGTTCCCTAATCAAAGTAAGCAGTCGGCAGAAAAATACTTGAGAAAATGGATCAATGGATATATCCAAAGTACGGAAAATTTACCAAGTTCGCATATAGGGGAGGCCAAAAAGACCTGTTCAGATCCAGCGTTGACTAAGATTGTTAAAACTGCGTGTGGATTAGATGAAGATGAGATTGAAGAAAAGGAAAATGCTCATAACCTTTTTATGGCAGCTGAAAATATTCAAGGCGAATTGCTGGAAGAATACATAGCAGAAAATGTGGAGGATTATGGGTGGTTATGGTGTTCAGGTAACGCCCTTCGAGCTGTTGATTTCTGCAAAAGGGATGGTTCAGCATTATTACAGGTCAAGAATAAGGATAATACGGAAAATAGCTCTGGAAGCGCCATAAGAAATGGAACGAAAATTGAAAAATGGTTCCGTCTCAAAACGAAAAAGAAAAAAGGGATCCCGTATCCGTCGTATGAGTGGAATAAATTAAATGATATTATTAATAGGGACTTGGAAGAAGGGCAAACCCCATGCGAAATGTCAGAGGAAGATTATCAGAATTTCCTGGATAGGGTAGCAACGGAAAATCCAGATATTATCACGCGGCATTGAACAGCAGATGAAGGAGGATGCCAACGATCGACAAGGCAAACGCGGCCGACGTGGATCTGGAGCAGGTCAAGAGGTCGAAATAGCCAACATCAGGGGAAGGCGTCTCTCTTAGGAGGGCGTCTTCCCTGTGTTTTCCCTCCAAGCTCAAAATCTGCGAGAACTATTTCAACAAACCATAGCTCCAGTGGCTCAAGCGTGGAAAAATAGGAGCAGGCCCTTTCCTGTCTCCTGCCATCAAGGCAGCAATTTCAGCCCCAAATATAAAATCACCGCGTCTTGAAAAGAGCGGGGATCATATCCTGTCTCCCTCCAAATCCGATCCAGCTGATGATATTGCAGCGTGTTCTTGTGGAGGAACAGCGCACCGCTGGCCTCTTTCAGGGACATCCCGCAGCCAAAGTAGGTCTGCAAAAGCTTCCGATCGCTGCTT
>JAAVHT010000042.1 GCA_014799565.1 Clostridiales bacterium | reverse complement strand
TCTGTGAATATCCGCAATGTTCGGCCATTATGGGGGCAGCGAAGCTCCACCGCGGGGGTGCCGGGACGTTTGTCCAGAAGGAAAAACTCGTCATAGCCGGGCTTGTTTCCCTTGAAGTACCCCGCCGCATCATTTGTCATAGCTTGTCAATCTTAAAACAGGACAGCTTCAGCTGGAAGTCAAATGTCTCCCGGTATTTATACATAAAGGCAAACGCGGCGGCAAAAGACGCCAGCTGAGACGCCGCTGTAGCGATAGCCGTTCCGGCGGCTTCCATGGGAATAACCACGCATGGCTGGATCTGCTGGAGGTTCGGCTGCTGCTGATCCATAAGCGGTGAGCATATTTTAGCCATATTGAGTCAAATTGTGCCGGCAAAATTGAAGAACCCGGATGCTCAAAAGCGCATCCGGGTTCTCATTCTTTTACCAGGTCAAGTCCAGGTATAGATCCTTGTATTGTTTTGCGGAATTCTCCCAGGACAGGTCTTTATCCATATCCCGCTGTACCATTTCATCCCAGCACCAGCGGTTCTCAAAATAGAAGGTCTTGGCTCTGTTGATAGCGTCCAGCAGCAGGCCGGCGTCGTAATAGTCAAACGTGAATCCGTTGCCTGTATTGAAGTACATATTGTAGGGCTCTACCGTATCCTTCAAACCGCCGGTCTCCCGAACGATGGGTATCGTGCCGTAGTGCATGGCGATCAGCTGCGTCAGTCCGCAGGGCTCAAACTGGGACGGAACCAGCAGAGCATCCGCGCCCGCGTAGATCCTATGGGCCCGTGTCTCGTCATACATGATGTTAGAGCACACATTCCCCTTGTAGGCGCCCTCATAATACCGGAAAGAGTCCTCATATACCCAATCCCCGGTACCGAGCACCACGATCTGCGTATGCTCATCCATGACCTGCGGAAGGATGGCGTTGACCAGATCCAGTCCCTTCTGGTTTGTCAGCCGGGAAATCAATCCGATCACAAATTTGTGGTCGTCCTGAACCAGCCCCAATTCCTCCTGCAGTTTGCGCTTGTTTTCCTTTTTCTTGTCCAGCACATTGGTGATGTCGTAATTCGCGTGCAGCCTGGCATCGGTATAAGGATTCCAGATATCATAGTCGATGCCGTTTACAATGCCGCGCAATTTGCCGGAGTGATACCGCAGATGGGCGTCCAGCCCCTCGCCGTAGTACGGGCTTTGGATCTCGCCCGCGTAGGTCTGGCTCACCGTCGTGATGATATTGGAGTAGGTCAGCCCGCCCTTCAGCATATTCGCGTCGATCCAGCCGGTCACTAAGGCGTCCTTGTTAAAGACATAATCTGGCAATCCGGACCAGTAGCGGATGGTCGGGATGTTGTAAATCCCCTGGAAGCGCAGGTTGTGGATGGTCAGGATGGTCTTGGCGGTGGTCAGCTTTGTGTTGACGAACTGGGTCCTCAGATAGACCGGAACCAGGGCGGCCTGCCAGTCGTGGCAATGGATGATGTTGGGGATCCAGTCCATATAGTTCAGCGCCGCCAGTGCCGCTTTGGCGAAATAGCAGTATTTCGGAATGTCATCAATGAGATTGGTATATGGATTGCCGTTGCTGAAGAATTCCTCATTGTCAATGAAATCATATACCACGCCGTCCCAAACATACTCCATGATGCCCACATAAAAAGACCGGCCATCCGCACAGAGATCCATCTCAAAGGAGCCGCGGTAGATCATTTTCTGCTGGTATTCCCACGGGATGCATTTGTACCTCGGCAGGATGACCTTCACATCACAGTTCTGCTTCACCAGCGCCTTGGGGAGCGCGTACATCACGTCGCCCAGCCCCCCGGTCTTGACAAACGGATAACATTCCGAGCCGATAAACGCGACGCTTCTTCTGGGGGACATATAGACTTCTTCCGGCACGGCCGCTTCCTCAGGCTCTGTAACCGAAGGCTCTTCCGCAGCCGCTTCCACCGGCTCTGCAACCGAAGACTCTTCCGCAGCCGCTTCCACGGGCTCCGCCACCGGGGTCTCCTCCGCGACCGCTTCCACGGGCTCCGCCACCGGGGTCTCCTCCGCAGCCGCTTCCACAGGTTCCTCCGCCGGAGCTTCCTCCATGGCCGCTTCCACGGACTCCGCCGCCGGGGCTTCCTCCGCGGCCGCTTCCACTGGCTCCGCAACTGAAGGCTCCTCCACAGCGACTTCCACCGACTCTGCAACCGAAGGCTCTTCCGCAGCCGCTTCCACCGGCTCTGTAACCGAAGGCTCTTCCGCAGCCGCTTCCACCGGCGCCGTTTCCGGCAGTTCTTCCTGGACTGTCGCCTTTGGCAGGGTCTCAACGATCACTTCCGCAGCCTTGGGATCCTGTGCTTTGACCTCCTCAATCGGCTCCTTCGCTTTGCTCTTTGCGGCAGTCTGAACCTTTCGCTTTGTCGCGGCTACTGTCGACGGGGTTTTCTTTTTGCCGGTTTTTGTGGTATTCTTTTTTACCATCTGTTATCACCTCGTATAATGAATTGTAAGATTTCATTTGTTCTCTTATGCTTTGAACGGAGTACATCCGACCTTTATCCAATATTATACATCAAATTATCATGTATCATCCCCATTGGAAATTCTCTTTCCCAGCGCCGACCTCGAAATGGTACTTAGCAATGCCCAGATCCATCTTCACATAGAAAGCGTGGCCCGGCATGGCGGACACTTTCCCATCCTCCAGGGTGAACAGGAACTTCTGCTGGTTCACCGCCGTGGGCGCCAGCAGAACGGCTTCCATCCCAGCCCTGAACCAATCGGGCATGGCACCGTCTACCTTCGTCACCTCATCCATGGTCTTGGACTTGCGGGGGAAGCCCTGGTTGGCGCCATGGCCCAGCGCGATCACTGCGGCCAGCTTCTCACCCTCATCCAGCACATAGGCGGACTTCATCTTGTGGAACGTCAGCGCCACCCAGCAGGTGTTCAGCCCCATCATCTGGGCTTTCAGCACCAGCCGTTCGCCCCAGTAACCACACTTTTCCTGCAAATCGGCTCCGGCCTTGCCCACTAGTGCAAAGTAATTCTGCACCCCGCTGAACCTGCCATACTTGGCCATGCCGCCCTCAAAGGCTTTGGGCTCGTTGATTACCAGTTGGATGTGGAGCCCGCTCTCCTTGTTGCAGGCATCCACCTCTGAGCGCAGCGCCGCCAGCTCATCTGGCTTTAGGGGCTTGTTCAAATACTGCCGGACGCTGTGCCGCGTCCGGATCGCTTCCAGTTCCGTCATTTGCATTGCCTCCAATCGCTGAGTAGAACCATTATAACACACTTGCGCGTCAAAGGAAACCGAAGCAGGTACTTTTTTAGGCCGCTTGTCTCGAATATTATGCCAGTGATATGATAAAATTTTTACTTTGTATTTATGGAGGAAATCATATGCAGCACAAATGCAGCGTGGCGGTCATCGTCCGTGGCCCAGTTCCGGGCCATGAGCTCCCGCACCTGGCAAAAAATTCTCACCTTTTCCCATACGAAGCAGACAGCGAAACGCCCTACCGGTGTTTCGCTGCCTGTTTTTATGCAGTTGTGCCCATCAGAGCGTCTCGCCGCCCACCGCGCCCAGCAGCTCCCGGGCATAGGGCAGCTCCAGGATGGCGGCGCACAGGGTATGCCACTCATCCAGCTTGTGGTTCCGGCGGGCGTAGTAGATGTTGGCCAGCACCTCGTAGTTCAGCGTCACCGTGCGCATCTGGTTGTAGCTGGAGGGGAGCAGCTGGATCAGGTCGTACCAGTCCGCCTTGTCCTTGTCCGCCACATAGCGCTGGCGCACCGTCTCCAGATAGCCCACATACCGCTCAAATTCCGCCAAGGAGGCGGGGGTGAGGTGATCTGTGGAGAAGTCACCCGGCTCCAGGGGTTTGGCATGGAGCTTGTGCATGGTGGAGGTGGAGTTGGCCACGGTGCCTATCTTGTAGGTGTCGAACTCCTTCCACCAGTACAGCGGGGCGGTGATGTCCATGGACACGAAGATCTGCCGGATAAATTTCCGGTGGTCGCTGCCCGCCGCGCACAAACGCACCGCAAGGGAGAGATCGTTCTCCCCCAGCACATACTGTCCACCCTCATAATAGCTGTCCGACCGCTCCCAGCTGTTCAGGGGATTGCGGGCCCCCCGCATAGCGTTTTCCAGATTCATCACGCTGACGCGCTCCACTTTCAGCACAAAAAGCCCTCCTTCAAAAAAGGAGCGCCGCCCGCCAGGGCGGCGCTCCCATCAATCAATTGCCGGAAATATATTCGCCCATGATGTAGCCGGTCATAGTAGCTCCGCCGCTTCCGGCAAAGCTGATCTGATACCAGCCGTTGCCCGCGTCGGCCACCACGGTAACGGTGTTGCCATTGAGCAGGGTGGCGATGGGCGGGTTGGACGTACTCGGATCGGGACGCACCCGCAGGCCGCCGTCTGCGCCCACAATGGTGCCCGTCCGCCCCACAACGGGGCCGGTGGTGGTATTGGGCGCCTGGGTGGTAACCACGGGAGGATCGGTGACCACAGGGGCGGTGGTCTGGGCGGATCCGTCCCGTCTCTGGGCTTGGGCGCGCACCACGCACTGGACGGATACGCCGTCCGCCGAGGCGGTAATATACACGTTGTGGAACGCGCCGCTGTTGTTCACGTTGGCGACCAATCCGGTGTCGCTCACCGTGACCCACTCCGGGTTGGAGGAAGTCCAGGTCACAGTGCCCGCCCAGTCCGCCGGAGTGAATTTGGGCGCGAGCTGATAGGACTCGCCCACCCACAAGGTGAAGTCCTCGGCCAGCCGGCCGTCAGAGCCATAGAGCGCCATGCCGGTGAGCGTAGACTGCACGGGGGTGGTGTCCACCGGCGGCAGATCGGGCGTGGGCTCCACCGGGGCGGTGGGCAGGGTCACGGTGCCGCTGGGGTCGGCGCTGGGCTCCACGCTGGCGGGGGGCTGGGACTGGGAGGAGTCTGGGTTGGGGTTCTTCTTGCCGTGGAGCTGGGGATAGATGACGGTGAACACAATGATGAGCGCCGCCACGATGATGACCAGCGAGCACAGGAAGGTGATGAGCCGGGGCCAGTTGATGGGGGGCAGGTCAACGCTGTGCCCGCCCTGCTTGGGCGCCAGCCGCTTGCCCGCCTTGGGCTTGGGGGCGTAGTACTCCTCGTCGTCCAGGTCGTCGTCAAAGGCATCCTGCCCGTCGAACACATAGGTGTCGTCCTGGTCGCCCTCATCCCGGGCGGGGGGAACGCTGTCCCGGACAGTGCGCCGGGGGTCGTTGCGCTCTCCGCAGAAGGGGCAGCGGCGGTAGGTGGAGCTGTAGTCCTCGCCGCAGGCGTCGCAGTGGATCAGTTTATCATGGGAAGGCTTGGGAGCCATATTGAATTCCTCCTTGCTTGAAAGGGTCGAAGCTTGCCGTCTACCCCTTATCTTACACGTTTCGGCTGGGTTCGTCAATCTTTATTTATTATGTCACCTGAATTTTAAACAGGAATAAAATAGCGCCGTCCGGGCATACTGCCGCAGAGGTGAAGCGCATGGACATGACCAATCAACAGTACAATCAATATGTCAGCAACAAAGCCCAGCCCTCCCCGCTGTGGAAGGACTGCCTGTGGGCCTTCTGTGTGGGCGGGGCCATCTGCGCCGGAGGCCAAGGGCTCATGACCCTCTACCAGAGCTGGGGCGCCAGCAAAGACGACGCGGGGACGTGGGTTTCCATCACCCTGATCTTTTTGGCCTCCCTGCTCACCGGCCTGGGCGTGTTTGACAACATCGCCAAGCGGGCGGGGGCGGGCACACTGGTGCCCATCACCGGCTTTTCCAACGCCATGGTTTCCCCGGCCCTGGAGTTCAAGAGCGAGGGCTTTGTCACCGGCACCGGGGCCAAGCTGTTCACCGTGGCCGGGCCGGTGCTGGCCTACGGTATCTCGGCCAGTGTGGTGTATGGGATTATCCTGTATATTGTGAGTCTGTTTTGATCGAGCGCCCGGCGGGAGTTCCCTCCGGGCGCCCTGTTTTACCCTTGCCCCGGGACGGAAAAAATGCTATACTTGAGAAAGAAAAAACAAGAGCGGAGGGGAAAACGCCATGGCGGGTGAAAAGCAAGAGAAAGCGCCCTCCATCCACGCCGGACACCGCCAGGGGATGAAGGAGCAGTTTTTAAAGCAGGGCCTGAGCGGGATGCGGGATCACCAGATTTTGGAGCTGCTGCTGTTCTACGCCGTCCCCAGAAGGGACGTGAACCCCCTGGCCCACCGGTTGGTGGAACACTTTGGCTCCCTGGCCGGGGTGTTCCACGCCACCTATGACCAGCTGCTGGAGGTGGAGGGGGTTGGCCCCAATATCGCCACGCTGCTTCTGCTTGTCCCTGCGGCATCCGCTCGGTACCTGGAGGAGAGCGCCAGTGTTGACGGACAGATCGTGTCGGCCTGGCAGCTGCGGGAGCTGCTGGCCCCGCTGTTTTTCGGCCAGCGGGACGAGGTCGCGTACTTAGTCTGCATGGATGGGAAGAACAAGGTGCTGGCCACCCGGAAGCTGGGAGAGGGCGTGGTGGACTCGGTGCCCATCGCCGCGCGGAAGGTGCTGGAGGCCGCCCTGGGCTGCAACGCCAGCCGGGTGGTGCTGGCTCACAACCATGTGTCCGGGGTGGCGCTGTGGTCTCAGGCAGATCTGGACACCACTCTGCGGCTCAAGCGCCTGTTGACGGAGGCGGACATCGTGCTGGTGGATCACGTCATTATGGCCGGGGACGACATGGTGTCCATGGCGGAGTCCGGCCTGCTGGATAAATAGGCGAATGGCCCCATCCGTTGGACAGGGCGAACGGAGCAGGCTTCTGGATGGAAAAGGCAGCGGCGGCAGAGGAAATGAATCCTCTGCCGCCGCTTTTTTGTGGTTTACTGTTGTTCCCACCAAGCGGGCCGTTCATTCTCCTCACCCCAGGAAAGGTCGGAATAGACCCCGGAGTTCGCTTCCTGATGTTCCCCGGTCAGCGCATTTTGGTAATGCACGAAGGCACTGGTGATACGGTATTCCCGTTCACACCAGTCGGTCCGATCTATCCAATCATCGGGGATATAATCGGGGAAATCTTGGTCAGACAATGTGCTATAGAGCTCATAAAATGCGGGGTTCCCTACGCACCAACCGAATTCCCAGTTGGAGATGGGCCACAGCTGGCCCACCCGGTAGAAGGGCCCTTCCCCATCCCCTGTGTCAGGGAGCAAATAGACGTCCAGCTCCTCCTGGCTGTACTGGAAGACAGCATCGACCCGTTTTTCCGGGAGATACAGCCGGTAGGCCGCCGCGCCGTCCCCGTCCTCCGCTCCAGCCCAGAAATACAGTACCTTTCTGTCCGCCACAGCGAGCGTGCGTTTATTCGCGCTGGGGTGAGGAGGGCCGTCATCGAACACAATGTCGTAATGCACCTTTCCCGGATCGTCATAATCGGACTGGTTCATGCGGGAGATCAGGCCGGTCTCATCGGTGAACAGCGTCTCCCGGTTCTCCCCCAGATGATCCATTCGGATCAATTCGGTTCCGTCCACGATGAGATAGACCCAGCGCTCGTCGGCCGAGACCACCTCCATGCCGTCCAGCTCCACGATCTCCCACAGCAGTTCCCTGGTGTGGGAATCCGTCATATAGAGGTGGGAGCCCTCCTGGTGCAGCCGGTACCCGTCTATAGGAAGGGCCCAGCGCCGATCCAAAAGCTCATATGTCCTGGTTTGAGAGAAATATTCCTCATAGGGGAGCGCCTCCCCCTCTTCGGGGGGATTCCAGGGCAGGGCGTCAGGCTTTCCGCCCTCCGTGGGAAGCGGCGCGCTGTCTGTGGGGAGTGGTTCGCTCTCCACGGCGGCTACGCTTTGTTCGGGGGCCGGGGCGAATCCCTGAACGGCTTCCTGCCCTTGACAGGCAGGGAGAAGCAGCAGACAGGCCGCCAAACACAGCGCAGAACGCTTTTTGATCATCTTGCCGCTCCTCCATGAATTAACGTCGGTCTTTCAACCCCTCCGCCCAGGCGGCGTACTTGGCCACCTTATCAGCGCAGTCGGCCTGGCTCTCGCCCTGGGCCAGGATATACACCTTGACCTTAGGCTCGGTGCCGGAGGGCCGGACGATGACAGAGGTGCCGTCCGCCAGCTCGTAGCGCAGCACGTTGGAGCCGGACAGCTCCATGGCGGTCTTTTCGCCGGTAGCGGCGTCCACCACGCTGCCGTCCTTGTAGTCCTTCCAGGTCTTGACCGTCTCGCCGCCGATCTCGCGGGGAGGATCGGCGCGCAGGCCCGCCATCAGGTCGGCCATCTTCTTCAGGCCGTCCAGGCCGGGCATCACCAGGTTCAGGGTGCGCTCGCCGTAATTGCCGTACTTCTCGTACAGGGCCTGGAGGGCGTCATACAGGGTCATGCCCTTGCCGGCGTAGTAGGCGGCCATCTCGGTCATGGCCACGGCGGCGGTCACCGCGTCCTTGTCCCGGACGTAGTCGCCCAGCATATAGCCGTAGCTCTCCTCGTAGGACATGATGACGTTCCCCTCACCGCTGCCCTCCAGCTGGTCCTTCTTCTGGGCCAGGAACTTGAAGCCGGTGAAGGTGTCAAAGCAGGCAAGGCCGTTGACCTCGGCCACCTTGCGGGCCATCTCGGTGGTGACGATGGTCTTGAGGGCGGTGGGATTCTTGGGCATCTTGCCGGTGCGCTGCTTGGCCCCGATCAGGTAGTCCAGCAGCAGCACGCCGGTCTGGTTGCCGGTGAGCACCTTGAACTCGTCACCGGCCCGAACCATCAGGCCCACCCGGTCGGCGTCGGGGTCGGAGCCCAGGATGAAGTCCGCGCCCTCCTTCTTGGCCAGATCCACGGCCAGGTAGAAGCCCTCGGGGTTCTCCGGGTTGGGGGAGGCCACGGTGGGGAAGTTGCCGTCGATGACCATCTGCTCGGGGACGCAGATGACGTGCTTCATGCCCAAGCGCTTCAGCGCTTCCGGAATCAGCTTGTGGCCGGTGCCGTGGAAGGGGGTGTACACCATCTTGAAGGTGTCCGCCACCGCGTCCACCGCCGCCTGGTCGTTGACCTGGGCCATGACGTTGGCCAGGAACTTCTCATCGGTCTCCTCGCCCATGATGGTGATGAGACCGTCGGCTACCGCCTTGTCGTAGTCAGCTACGTTCACATCGAACACATCGGACTCCCGCATGATCTTGGCCACTTCATCGGCGTGGTTGGGAGGCAGCTGAGCGCCGTCGGACCAGTACACCTTATAGCCGTTGTACTCCTTGGGGTTGTGGCTGGCGGTGATGTTGATGCCCGCGATGCAGCCGTACTCCCGGATGGCGAAGGACAGCTCGGGGGTGGGGCGCAGGGACTCAAACAGCCGGACGGGGATGCCCGCCGCAGCCATGATGCAGGCGGCCTCTTTGGCGAACACGTCGGAGTTGTTCCGGCAGTCGAAGCAGATGGCGACGCCCTTCTTTACCGCCTCGGGGCCCTCATTGAGGATCACCTTGGCAAATGCCTGGGTGGCGTGGCGGATGACGTGGATGTTCATGCGGTACAGGCCCACGCCCATGGTGCCGCGCAGGCCGGCGGTGCCGAACTCCAGCTGGGAGAAGAAGCGGGATTCGATCTCCTTCTCGTCCCCGGCGATGGCGGTCAGCTCCGCCTTCTCCGCCTCGGACAGCGCGGGGGAATTCAGCCACAGCTCATAGGTTTGTTTGTAGTCCATTGGATTTGTCCTCCTTATTTAAAATCAAAATGCGAAATTGCCGTTGACAAACACGGGGATCTCCCGCCCGTCGTGGGTGGTGCCCACAATGGACAGATCCCGGGTGCCCACCATGAAGTCCACATGGTTAATGGACTGGTTCAGGCCCGCGGCCTTCTGATCCGCCTCGCTCATGTCCTCGCCCCCCTTGACGCAGCTGGGATAGGCGGCGCCGAAAGCGAAGTGGCAGGAGGCGTTCTCGTCGAACAGGGTGTTGTAGAACAGGATGCCGCTGGCCCGGATGGGGGAGTCGTAGGGCACCAGCGCCGCCTCGCCCAGGTAGTGGGAGCCCTCGTCCAGGTCGATGGAGCGGCGCAGAACCTCCTCGCCCTCTTCCGCGTGTACATCCACGATGCGGCCATCCTTGAGCTCCAACCAGAAATCCTTCACCAGATTGCCGTTGAGGGCCAGGGGCAGGGCGGCGTACACCCGGCCGTCCACCCCGTCCCACTGGGGGGCGGTGAAGATCTCCTCCGTGGGCATATTGGCCACGAACTCCACCCCGCCGGCGGACAGCTCGCTGCCCCCCGCCCAGACGTGGTTGTCCGGCAGGCGGACGGTCAGGTCGGTGCCCAGGGAGTTGGTGTAGCGCAGGGAGGCGAACTGATAGTCGTTGAGCACCTTGGCCCGCCGGGCGGTGGCGGCCACGTGCTCCTGCCAGCGCTCCACCCCCTTGCCGTCCCCGGTGATGCGGCACACGGAGAAGATGGCGTCCCACAGCGCGTCCAGAGCGTCCTCCCCTTTTTTGTCGGGGAACGCCTTTTCCGCCCAGGCCAGGGTGGGGAACGCGCCCACGCACCACTGGAACTTGCCGGCGGTCATGGCATCGTAATAGGGCTTGGTGGGCTCGCCGGCGGCCAGCTCGGCGGCCTGGATGCGGGCGGGATCCACGCCCTTCAAAAGTTCCGGGTCGGAGCCGGTGAGGGCCAGGTTGGGGGCGCTGCGCTCCAGCAACCAGTCGAACTTGGCCTTCTGATAGCTGGGGAATTCGGAAAAGACTGCCTCGTCCGCCCGGAGGTACCGCTGACGGGAGACAAAATCGTCCCGCCAGTCCACGACGACCTCCCGGGCGCCCCGGTCATAGCAGGCGGCCACGCACAGGCGGGCAAGGGGGGCGGCGTCCAGCGAGGTGTTGATGCGGGGGGTCTGCCCCGGCTGGACGTTCATACCCACCTCCACCAGCAGGTGGGCGTATTCGTTGAGCTTGGCTTCAAAATCTGGAATCACTGGTATCGTCTCCTTTGGGGTAAGTTGTCACGTTTCGCCTGTTCGCGACGCGCGGCTTCACTGCGACTCAGGCAAAACCCGGCTCAATTTCATTGCGCCTGGGCTTTTGCCTTCGCTCCGCTCCATCCGCGCTGCTCACGACGGCTCAAACGCTTCTCATCAATTTGCCGGAAATTTCCGGCCCCGAAAAGCGATATATGGAAATTATACCATATCGTACTGGAAAACACAATTCGATTTGCATTTTTTTCTGCGGGGGTATATAATAACTTATCTTTCACCAAGTAAAGGGGTAAAGTCTATGTTGACCACCGTGATTCCTCAGGGGTACGCCCCGCTGTTAAACCTGTATGATACCCAAAAGGCCATCGGCCTGCTCAAGCGCCTGTTTGAGGACGATCTGGGCGGCTCGCTGAATCTGCGCCGGGTGTCCGCGCCGCTGTTCGTGGAGGCGTCCACCGGCCTGAACGACGATTTGAACGGCGTGGAGCGGGCGGTATCCTTCGACGTGCCCGACGCCGGCCGGGACGCCCAGGTGGTGCACTCCCTGGCCAAGTGGAAGCGTATGGCCCTGCACCGCTATCAGTTTTCCGTGGGCGAGGGACTTTATACCGACATGAACGCCATCCGCCGGGACGAGGAGCTGGACAACCTCCACTCCGTCTACGTGGATCAATGGGACTGGGAGAAGGTCATCGCCCCCCGTGACCGCAATGTGGACTACTTAAAGTCAGTAGTGACCACCATCGTGGCCGCCCTGGCCAACACCCAGCAGACCCTGCGCTCGGTGTACCCCCAGCTCACCACCCTGCCCCTCATCGACCGGGAGGTGTCCTTTGTCACCGCCCAGGAGCTGGAGGATCTGTGGCCCGAGCTGTCTCCCAAGGAGCGGGAGGATCGGTGGGTGAAGGATCACCCCACCACCTTCCTCATGGGCATCGGCGGAGCGCTGAAGTCGGGCAAGCCCCACGACGGCCGCGCCCCAGACTACGACGACTGGGCGCTGAACGGGGACATCCTGCTGTGGAACTCCCTGCTGGGTCACGCCTTTGAGATCTCGTCCATGGGCATCCGGGTGTCCCCGGAGTCGCTGGACAGCCAGCTCACCATCTCCGGCCACGACGAGCGCCGGGAGCTGCCCTTCCACCGCGCCCTGCTGGCGGGCGAGCTGCCCCTGACCATCGGCGGCGGCATCGGCCAGAGCCGGGTGTCCATGTACCTCTTGGGCAAGGCCCACATCGGCGAGGTACAGGCGTCCATCTGGGATCCTCAGACGCTGGAAGCGTGTAAAGAGGCGGGGGTCATTTTGCTGTAAGGGATTGGTGCCGCATGATGAGTAAAAGGATTCGAAGCCTTCTATTGATGATGACGCTTGCCCTGTCCCTGCTGGAATCTGGCTTCCAGACAGCCCAGGCGGCAGGTGCCGTCGCCAGCAATGGACGCCCGTACTACATTATGGTGAACCGGACCATGAACACAGTGACCGTGTACGGGCTGGACGCAAATGGATATTATACGGTTCCTGTCAAGGCCATGGTCTGTTCCGTGGGCCGCAGCGGAAGCATTACGCCGCGGGGTACATTTTCTGTGGGAAGCAAACGGGCGTGGCTGCACATGGTCGACGGCTCCTATGGCCAATATGCCACCCAGTTCTATGGAAACTATCTGTTCCACTCCGTCTGTTATTCCGCTGCGGATCCCTCTACCCTTCTGACCTATGAATACAATATGCTGGGCAGTCCGGCCTCGCTGGGCTGTGTCCGGCTTCAAACCGCCGACGCCAAATGGATCTACGACAATTGTGCCGCCGGAACCAAGGTCACAGTCTATGATGACGCCTCCTCCCCCGGCCCGCTGGGCAAGCCGGACAAGCTGATCCCTGAAATTACCTCCGCCATGGACAACGGCTGGGATCCCACCGATCCCAGGGAAAATAATCCCTGGCGCAGCGTGCTTGTCTCAGAAGTCTCTCTCAGCGCGGCTGAGGTCTCCCTGACCGCCGGGGAACGCCTCTCGCTCACCGCGGCCTTAACGCCGTCAACGGCCACACTTCCGCAGGCGGTGTGGTCGAGCAGCGACCCGTCCGTGGCTTCCGTGGATGCCGCGGGACGGGTGACCGGCTTAAAGTCCGGCACCGCTGTCATCACCGTTTCCTGCGGAAGCGTTTCGGACAGCTGCACGGTAAAGGTTGACAAGGCGCTGCTGCCGTTTACCGATGTGATTCCGGGTATGTGGTATTACGGCGACATCCGATATGTATACGAGGCCGGCGCGATGAGCGGAACAAGCGGCACCACATTTTCCCCGGAAATGCCGGTGACATACGCTATGGCGGAGCGGGAATTATACCATCTGGCCGATGTGGAGGGCATCGCGCACCCCGTCACCGACAATGCGGCGGGGTCTGGGTCCGACACTGAGCGGCCGCTCACCCGGCAGGAATTCGCGGTGATGCTTTATCAGTACGAAACGATATGGCGCGGCCGTTCCGCCGACGGCTTTGCCCCGCTTTCCCAGTTTGCCGATGAGGGAGACGTTGATGACGATGCTTTTGAGGCCCTCAGTTGGGCGGTTGGCAACCATTTGATTCAAGGAACCGCGCAGCGTCTTAATCCCACAGCGCCTGTCAGCCGTGCCCAAGAGGCGGCGATCCTGCACCGCTACCTCCTGTATCGCCAGCCCACCTTAATAGGCTGATAAAACTTCCCGTTGCCATTGGCGGAAATTTGTGGTATTATATCAGAGTAAGCATTGGCAAACCCACATAATCTGGAGGCGCGCAATGAATATCCACGAATCCGCTGAAAACTATCTGGAGGCCATTCTGGCCCTGGGAGAGAAGGGCCCGGTGCGGTCCATCGACGTGGCCCAGCACCTGAACTTTTCCAAGCCCAGCGTCAGCCGTGCCATGAGCCTGCTCCGGGAGGGGGGCTTTGTGGTCATGGACGAGGGCGGCTTCCTCACCCTCACCGACGATGGGTTGGAGATCGCCCAGCGCATTTACGAGCGGCATCTGCTGCTCACCAAATGGCTCATCCACCTGGGGGTGGACGAAAAGGTGGCCGCCGAGGACGCCTGCCGCATCGAGCATGACCTGAGCATCGAGTCCTTTGACGCCCTGCGGGAACACATTAACCGGGACATGGGGATCGAGTGAAAACGGACAAAGCCGCCGCTGAACAGCGGCGGCTTTGTGTTTAGCCGACGATCAGACACTTCTTTCCCCGCATAGACTCTGGGAAAACAGCGCCCGAACCTCGTTCAGATCCTCGGTCTGGCCCAGCGCCCACATCAGCTTGGTGACGGCCCCTTCGGTGGTCATGTCGTACCCCTGGATGACCCCCTCCGCCAGTGCCTTCTGTCCCGCCTGGTAGAGGGCGAAGTTGCTGCTCTCATACAGGCACTGGCTGCACACCACCACCGCCATGCCCGCCTGGGCGGCATTGTGGAGCTTCTCGATCAAGTTGCGGCGGATGAAGTGGAGCCCGCCCGCGCCGAACGCCTCAATGACCACCCCCCGGTAGTGCATCCGCAGGAGCATATCGAAGATCTCCGGATCCAGCCCCGGGGTGAGCTTGATGAGGAACACCGCCTGACACAGCTCGTCCTTCAGGACGCAGGGGCCAGATACGCTGGGGATGGCCTCCTCCCGGATGGTGAGCCCCGCGCCGTTGACCACCGCCACCGGCGGCCAGTTCACGCTGTCGAAGGCGGAAAAGTCGGTGGTGTGGGTCTTGACCGCCCGGCAGCCCAGCATCACCTTGCGCCCGAAGGCCAGGAACACCCCCGGATGCCCAGAGGCCGCCATGGCGAAGGCGGTGCGCAGGTTGTCCAGCCCGTCGGTGAGGGGGTGCTCGATGGGCAGCTGCGCCCCGGTGAGCACCACGGGGATGCCGATGCCCCGCACCATATAGGACAGCACGGAGGCGGTGTACGCCATGGTATCGGTGCCGTGGGACACCACGATGCCGTCGAAATCCTCCCGGGCCTCGTAGACGTTTTGGGCGATGAGCCGCCACTCCTCCGGCTGGATGTTGGACGAGTCCAGGTGCAGGATATCCCGGACGGTCAGGTCATAGCTGTCCGCCAGCCCGCCCAGGTAGTGGGACAGGGCCGCGCCGTCCAGGCCGGGAGCCAGCCCCTCGTCAGTGAGCCGGGAAGCTATGGTTCCTCCGGTGGTGAGCAGTAAGATGCGTTTCATGGGACGCCTCCATATCTATAATAAAAGTAAATTTAGTATACTTTATGGCAGATGGCTTTGCAAGTATATTGTCAGCTTTCGGAGATACTGTTATACTATAAAAAAGAAACAGACTAGGAGGGTGATCCTGATGAAATATGATCTGCTCGTCGTCGGCGGCGGCCCCGCCGGCCTCACCGCCGCCATCCACGCCCGCGCCCGGGACAAGTCCGTGCTGGTCATCTCCAACGACCCCCTGGCCTCCCCGCTGTGCAGGGCCCCGGAAATGGCCAACTACCCCGGCCTGCCCGGTGTCACCGGCGGGGAGCTGGTGGAGCGGCTGCTGGCTCAGGCCAAGGGCCTGGGGGTGGAGTTCAAGCAGGGTCGGGCCCTGTCCGCCATGCCCATGGGCAAATCGGTGATGGTCTCTGTGGAAAACGATATGGCAGAGGGCTCCGCGGTCATCCTGGCTCTGGGGGTGTCCCGGGCCGCGCCCCTCAAGGGTGAGGCGGAGCTGCTGGGCAGAGGGGTCAGCTACTGCGCCACCTGTGACGGGATGTTTTACCGCAATAAATCCGTGGTCTGCGCGGGAGACGCCCCCAACTTCGACGAGGAAGTGGAGTTCCTGCGCTCCATTGGCTGCCAGGTGACGGTGAAGCGGCTGGCGGGGCTGGAGATTTTGGGGGAGGGCCGGGTGTCCGGCGTGCGGGACGCCCAAGGGGAGGAGACCCCCTGCGACGGCGTGTTCCTGCTGCGCTCGTCCATCGCCCCCGCCCACTTGGCTCCGGGGCTGGAGCTGGCGGACGGCTATATCAAGGTGGACGGCCATATGGCCACCAGCCTGCGGGGCGTATACGCCGCCGGGGACTGCACCGGCCAGCCCCTCCAGCTGGCCAAGGCGGTGGGCCAGGGACAGATCGCCGCTCACTTCGCCCTGGAGGCTCTCGGCTGATTTTTGGGGATTTTCCGAATTTTCCATGAACTTTGCTTTCCTGTATTGAAATTTTTTGAGAAAGATGGTAACATAGGGGTATCCTAGGGGATTGCCCCCAATACCAAGTAAGGAGTGATCGAAATGGTCAAGGTTATCATGGGCCTGAAGGGCACCGGAAAGACCAAGCAGATGATCGACCTCATCAACACAGCGGTGGATACGGAGCATGGCAACGTGGTGGCCATCGCCCACAATTCCAAGCTGAACTATAAAATCAACTATAAAATCCGTCTGGTGGACACCTCTGAGTACAGCATCCCCAACTACGACACCCTGCGGGGCTTCCTGTATGGCCTGTACGCCAGCAATTACGATATTACCCATGTATTCATCGAGAGCCTGAACAAGCTGGTTCCCACCGTGGGCAACGAGGACGTGGAGCCCTTCCTGGCCTGGCTGGACGACTTCTCCCAGAAGAGCGGCATCAAGTACACCATCTCCATCAGCGAGGACGCGGACAAGGCCAGCGACGGCGTGAAGAAGTACTTCTAAAATTGCAGACATATTGAAACCGGGCGGGCTGCGGCCCGTCCGGCTTTTATTTGAGGAGGAGATCATAATGGACGGTACTCAGACCATCCGCTCACGGCGGAGCATCCGCAGATTCAAGCCCGGCGTATCCATCCCCAGAGCTGACGTGGAGGCCATGCTGGAGGCAGCCATGATGGCGCCCAGCGCCTGCAACACCCGGCCCTGGGAATTCTTCGTGGTGGAGAACCCCGAGACAAAGGCGAAGCTCCACGCCGTTCACCCCTATGCCTCCATGCTGGAGACCGCCTCGCTGGCCATCGTGGTGTGCGCCCAGCCGGAGGCCCAGGAGGGCCGCTGCGCGGGCTTCTGGCCGCTGGACTGCGGCGCGGCGGTGGAAAACCTGCTGCTCCAGGCGTCGGCGCTGGGCCATGGCGCCTGCTGGTGCGGCTGCTGGCCCCTGGAGGATCGGGCGGCGGCCGTCCGGGACGTGCTGGGGGCGAAGTCCGTCCCCGTGGCCCTCATCGCCGTGGGCGAACCCGACGAGGATCCCCCTGCCCGGGGCTTTTACCAGGCTGATAAAGTAACTTGGCTCCATTGAGCCGGATCAGGAAGGAAGATCGTATTATGAACGGCAAACGCACCCCAACTCCCCAGCCGGAGCCAGGCGTGGTTCTGCCCCGGGCCATCCATCTGGTACCCATTGACAACATCAACGGTTTTGACGTCCGCCCCGGCCTGTATGAGACCAACGGCGCCACCGCCATTCCCGGCGGCGTCAACTTTACCGTCTATTCCCACGGCGCCACCGGCATTGAGCTGCTGCTGTTCCACCGGGGGGAGTCGGAGCCCTATGCGGTGCTTCCCTTCCCGGAGCATTACCGCATCGGCAATGTGTACTCCATGATCGTGTTCAAGCTCAACATCGAAGAGTTTGAGTACGCCTACCGGGTAGACGGCCCCTACGAGCCGGACAAGGGCCTCATTTTCGATAAGACCCGGTATCTGCTGGATCCCTACGCCAAGGCGGTCACCGGCCAGAGCGGCTGGGGCAAAACGCCCCCCCACGGCCAGCACTACCGGGCCCGGGTGGTGAAGGACGACTTCGATTGGGGCAAGATGCCTCAGCCCCTGATTCCCGCCGAGGATCTTATCATCTATGAGCTTCACGTCCGGGGGTTCACCAAGGACGGCTCCTCCGGGGTAAAATACCCCGGCACCTTCGCGGGGCTGATGGAAAAGCTGGACTACCTCCAGGAGCTGGGGGTGAACGCCATCGAGCTGATGCCCATCTTCGAGTTCGACGAGATGCTGGATTACCGGGAGGTAAACGGGGAAAAGCTGTACAACTACTGGGGATACAACACGGTGAGCTTCTTCGCCCCCAACACCAGCTACAGCGCCAGCACCGAGTACAACCGGGAGGGCAACGAGCTGAAGCGGCTCATCCGCAGCTGCAAGGAGCGGGGCATCGAGGTATATCTGGACGT
This sequence comes from Clostridiales bacterium, assembly GCA_014799565.1. Lineage (GTDB taxonomy): Bacteria > Bacillota > Clostridia > Oscillospirales > Oscillospiraceae > Enterenecus. The sequence continues at coordinate 59,618 of JAAVHT010000042.1, read as the reverse complement.
GGTGTTCAACCACACCGCCGAGGGCAACGAGATGGGCCCCTTCTTCTCCTTCAAGGGCTTTGACAACAACATCTACTATCTGCTCACTCCGGAGGGGTACTATTACAATTTCTCCGGCTGCGGCAACACGCTGAACTGCAACCACCCCATTGTCCACCAGATGATCCTGGACTGCCTGCGCTACTGGGTGACCACCTACCGGGTGGACGGCTTCCGGTTCGACCTGGCCTCCATCCTGGGCCGGGACGAGAAGGGCGCACCCATGGTGTCCCCTCCTCTGCTCCAGGCCATGGCCTTCGACCCCATCCTGGGCGACGTGAAGCTCATCGCCGAGGCGTGGGATGCGGGCGGGCTGTACCAGGTGGGCACCTTCCCCGCCTGGAACCGCTGGGCAGAGTGGAACGGCCGCTACCGGGACGATATGCGCCGCTATCTCAAGGGGGACGAGGGCATGGCTCACGCCGCCGCCCTGCGCCTGTCCGGCTCCAAGGATATCTACGACACCGCCGCGCGGCAGAATGCCTCGGTGAATTTCCTCACCTGTCATGACGGGTTCACCCTCCACGACCTGTACACCTACAACCACAAGCACAACGAGAAAAACGGCTGGAACAACACCGACGGTGCCAACGACAACAACAGCTGGAACTGCGGCGTGGAGGGGGAGACGGACGCCTTCGAGGTCAATGCCCTGCGCTGCCGGATGGTGCGCAACGCCTTTGCCCTGCTGATGTGCAGCCGAGGCATCCCCATGTTCCTGGCGGGCGATGAGTTCGGCAACACTCAGTTCGGCAACAACAACGCCTACTGCCAGGACAACATCACCTCCTGGCTGGACTGGTCGCTGCTGGAGAAGAATCAGGGCCTGTTCCGGTTCTTCCAATATATGATCCGCTTCCGTAAGGAACACCGGGTTCTCCGCCGGGACATGAGCGGTGGGGCCTGCGGCTTCCCCGATGTCAGCTTCCACGGCGTGGCCCCCTGGAAGGATCAGTTTGACCGCCATGACCGCTATGTGGGCGTCATGTTTGCCGGGGCAGAGCGCAACGTGGGCCCCCAGATCGTGTACGTGGCCTCCAACGCCTACTGGGGCGAGCTGAACGCCGCCCTGCCCCAGCTTCCGGCGTCCATGCGCTGGGAGTGCGTGGTCAATACCTGGGACGAGGAACAGCACCTCTGGATGGTAGACAACAACTGCTTCACCATCGGCCCGCGCAGCGTGATGGTATTTGTCGCAAGATAAAAAATTCCCCGTCGGCCAAGCCGGCGGGGAATTTTTTTGCTTAAAACAGCCCGGAAATGACCCCGTTCTCGTCCACGTCAATTTTCTCCGCGGCGGGCACTTTCGGCAAANCCTGGCATGGTCATGATGTCNCCNGTCTGCACCACCACNAAGCCCGCCCCGGCGGACACCTTNACCTTGGACACGGTGACNGTGAAGCCCTCCGGNCGGCCCAGCTTGGTCTGGTCGTCGGACAGGGAGTACTGGGTCTTGGCCATGCACACNGGCAGNNNGCCGAACCCCATCCCCTCCAGCCGATCCAGNTCCTTGGAGGCNGCGGCGGAATAGCTGACNCCCGCGCCGCCGTAGACNCGCTTGACNATGGCCTCGATNTTGTCCCGCAGGGGCAGATCNAGCTCGTAGGCNAAGCGGAANTCGTGGGGCTGATNGCACANNCGCAGNACNTCCTCCGCCAGCTCGATGCCGCCCTCNCCGCCNCGGCCCCACACCTCGGANAGNGCCACGTTGACGCCCAGCTCTTTNCACTTGTCCCGGATGAGGGCCAGCTCCGCGTCGGTGTCGTTGACNAAGCGGTTGATNGCCACCACGCAGGGCAGGCCNTANACCTGGGTGATNTTCTCCACGTGCTTNANNAGNTTGGGCAGGCCGCGCTCCAGGGCCTCCAGNTTNTCCGCGCCCANGTCGGCCTTGGCNACGCCGCCGTTNTATTTCAGCGCCTTGACNGTGGCCACGATGACCACCGCGCTNGGATCCAGNCCCGCCGCGCGGCACTTGATGTCCAGGAACTTNTCCGCGCCCAGGTCGGCCCCGAAGCCCGCCTCNGTGACNACGTANTCCGCCAGCTTNAGGGCGGTNTCNGTGGCGGACACGGANTTNCANCCGTGGGCNATNTTGGCNAAGGGNCCGCCGTGGACNAGGGCCGGGGTGTTNTCCAGCGTCTGCACCAGGTTGGGCTTGATGGCGTCCTTCANNANCGCCGCCATGGCCCCCTGGGCCTTCAGNTCNGCGGCGGTGACGGGCTTGTCGTCGTAGGTGTAGCCCACGATGATCCGGGCCAGNCGCTCCTTCANATCCTTCANNTCAGTNGGCCAGGCACAGCACCGCCATGATCTCNGAGGCCACNGTGATGTCNAAGCCGTCCTCCCGGGGCACGCCCTGCATCCGGCCCCCCAGGCCGTCCACGATNNTNCGNAGCTGNCGGTCGTTCATGTCCACGCACCGCCGCCAGGTNATCTTNTTCACGTCGATGCCCAGGGCGTTGCCCTGCTGNATGTGGTTGTCCAGCATGGCCGCCAGCAGGTTGTTGGCCGCGCCGATGGCGTGGAANTCGCCNGTGAAGTGGAGGTTGATGTCCTCCATGGGCACCACNTGGGCNTANCCGCCCCCTGCCGCGCCGCCCTTGACGCCNAACACCGGGCCNAGNGANGGCTCCCGCAGGCACANCAGCACNTTCTTGTCCAGCTTNCTCAGCGCGTCCGCCANACCCACGCTGGTGGTGGTCTTGCCCTCCCCGGCGGGGGTGGGGTTGATGGCGGTAACCAGGATCAGCTTGCCCTTCCGGGGCTTGGCGCGCAGGGGGCCGATGTCGATCTTGGCCTTCACCCTGCCGTAGTGCTCCAGCAGGGCCTCGTCGATGCCGGCCTTTGCCGCCACCTGGCTGATGGGAAGCATTTGGGCGCCCTGGGCGATCTCGATGTCGGTTTTCACGGCGATTCCTCCTTATTTGGTTTCCATAACAGCAATCATAACTCCTGATACGGAGAGTTATCCACAACTTCAACAGAGTTTTCAACAGCTNCAACGCCCGCTGTTTCAACGAGCCAGCGGAAACTTACATATTTATNCACAGCTCGAAACCCTATTTTTTCACAAGCTAAAGCGCNAATTCAGTTGACATAACNCAAAATATTACCCTCTGGATATATCCAAGCTCGCTTTGGCGTTGAGCTCCCACCCGGCGGTGTGTCCCGCCAGATACTCGTAATAGCCCTGGCTTCCAATCATNGCGGCGTTGTCGCCGCACAGCGACAGCGGCGGCAGCCACAGCTTTGCNCCGGCCTTTTGGCAGGCGGCCTCCAGATCGGCCCGGATGCGGCTGTTNGCCGCCACGCCCCCCGCCACGGCGATCTTGTGATAGCCCGTNATGNNGTCGGCCTCCATTACCCGGGGAATGAGGGAGTCGGANACNGCGGCGGCAAANGAGGCGGCCAGGTCGTGAAGGTTCAGNNCCTCACCNTTNTGTTCCGCGTTGTGGATGGTGTTGAGCACCGCNGTNTTNAGCCCGGAGAAGGACATATCCAGCGGNTGNTCGGCCACATGGGCCCGGGGGAACACNAACGCCTTNTCGNTGCCGCCCTGGGCCATTTTGTCCATGGGCCCGCCGCCGGGGTAGCCCAGCCCCAGCACCCGGGCGGTCTTGTCAAAGCACTCCCCCGCCGCGTCGTCCCTGGTGCCGCCCAGCACCTGGAANTGGGTNTAGTCCTGTACGTCCACCAGGGCGGTGGTGCCGCCGGACACGCACAGGCACAGGAAGGGAGGCTCCAGGTCAGGATGGGCGATGTAGTTGGCGGCGATGTGCCCCCGGACGTGGTGGACGGGGATCAGCGGCACCCCCAGCCCGAAGGCCACGGACTTGGCAAAGGACACCCCTACCAGCAAAGCTCCGATGAGACCAGGGGCGTAGGTCACCGCCACGGCGTCAATGTCCGCTTTGGATAGGCCCGCCTGCCGCAGCGCCTCGTCCGCCAGCCCGGAGATGGCTTCCACGTGCTTGCGGGAGGCGATCTCGGGCACCACGCCGCCGTAAATGGCGTGCATATCCGCCGAGGAGGCGATCACCGAGGACAGCACCGTGCGGCCGTCCTTCACCACGGCGGCGGCAGTCTCATCGCAGGAGGATTCAAAGGCCAGAATATTCATCTAAATCACGCCCTTTCCTCTGCTATTTCTTATTGAAAACCCGGGGAATCATGGCCACCACCACGCCTAGCCCTGTGGAGCCCAAAAACTTGAGAAAGGCCATGTGGCGCAGGCTGGCGCCGAAGAAATCCCCGTCAACGGAATCCATCTTGATACGCAGGGACGGCACGCCAAAGCTCAGCAGGCACCATGTTCCCACGAAAGCAAACAGGAACAGCAGCATGGTCAGCACCCTGTCTGCCCACTCGTTTTTCTTGTTCATTTCCAATCCTCCTCATCAAATTCCTCCACCCACTCCGGTGCGGGATGGATCTCCTCACCGGGCTTCAGCGGGAGCTGGATATACTGCTCCATGTGCGCTGGGGAAAAATACCCGGCGTACACCCCCCGGTGCATGGCCTCCACCCTGCGGTCATCCGTCTCCGGCCCCCGGTAAAGGCAGTTGAAATGTACCCCAAACAGGGCGCACTCATAGTCCAGCACCCGGAAGCCATTGCGCTCATAAAAGGCGATGCGCCTGCGGCGCAGGTCGTTCTCAGCGGGATTGTCCGAGCAGGGAGCCACGGGCTCAGGAGCCTCCGCCTCGCCGAAGAGCTGGCCGTAGCGTTCCATAAGCATAGCCAGGATCTTTGTGCCCAGCCCGGCATTTCGCAGCCCCCGGAGCACACCGAAGTATTCCAACAGCGCCCCCTCCCGATGCTCGGAAAGCCATACAATGGCGTAGCCCACCGGTTTCCCGTTTTCCGTCACCAGCAAGGGTTCGTAACAGCCCATATCCATCAGCCGGAGCATGGCCGCCAGCGGCTTCAGCTCCGCGCGAGGGAAATCCACAGTCATCTCGTTTTGGTAGAGGGCAGTCAATTCCTCTTTATTTAACAGCTTCAGTTCCATTCGCAAACTCCAAGGTCATCAGAATCGCGTCCTCTTTTGGCGCGTCATAGTAGTTTTTCCGCCGCCCCACAGCGGTAAAGCCATGCTTTTCGTACAGTGCAATGGCAGGGGTGTTGGAAGCGCGCACCTCCAGCATGAGGACGGTCAGGTGCTCCCGGCCAAAGCCAGTCAGCACTTCCAACAGGGCGTCCGCCACCCCTTGGCGGCGGGCCTCCGGGGCCACGGCGATGTTATCCAGGTTGCCCTCGTCCAGGATGACGGACAGCACAGCGTAGCCCAAAATCGCCCCGTTCTCTCCCTCCGCCAGCAGGATAGCGGTGTGGGGGTTCTCCAGCGCGTCCCGGAACAGCTCCTCGCTCCAGGGGTCGGCGGGGAAGCAGCACCTTTCCAATGCGGCCACTTGGGGCAGGTGGGCGGCGGTCATAGGCACGATGCGATAAGTCATCGGTTTTCCTCCCGCCGGAACAGGTACTGATGCCAGATGGGCATATCCGAGGGCAGCTCCCGCTGGTAGGCAAACAGCCCGCCCGCTCCCTCCAGCAGTTCGTCCAGAGTGTGGGCAATGAAATTTCGGTCATATTCCTCGCCGTCGATCTGCCGGAGGCTCCACTCATCCAGCTTGCCGGTGCCCTCCCGGATGGAGGCCAGCACCAGCCCGCCGGGCCGCACCACCTTCGCCATCTGGGCAAAAGCCAGGGGCAGGTCCTTCGTTTCGATGTGTACCAATCCCGCGGACAGCAGGATGCCGTCTACTATGCCGATGTGGGAGTAGTCGCCCAACATATCCGCCTGGAAAAAGGGGATGTCCGGGTTGCGCTCCCGGGCAATTTTCAGGCTCTCGCCGCTGAAGTCCAGGCCCAGCGCGTAAAAACCCCGGGCCCGGATGCGCCCGGTCTCGTATCCCGCGCCGCAGCACAGATCCAGCACCCGCCCGCCAGGGGGTAGCAGGGATAGGAACTCGTCCAAACAGGGCAGATACGCCTTGTCGTCATAGCCGTTGGCAGCCCATTCCGCCGCGGTTTTGTCGTAGTATTCCTGTACGCCTCGCATTTTGCCTACCTCCAGCTTACAGCCGCGCCGCCGCCTCCAGCGCCACACGCAGATACTTCTCATAATCGGAGACGGGCACCGCCCCCAGAGTGCGGGGATCCCAGGCCTCTCCGTCCAGGCTGTCCTCGGCGTAGAAAAATTCATACACTTCCGCGCCCCGGAACTGGGCCACCGCCATGACGGAGGCGCACTCCATGTCCACGGCGATACAGCCGTCGGCGCGGCGCTTTTCCATGTTGTTCCGGGTCTCCCGGTAGAGGGCGTCGGTGGTCCACACCCGGCCCTTCACATAGGGGAGCTTCAGCTCGTCAAAGACCTCCCCCAGCCGCTGGGCCGTGGGCACGTCCACATAGTCGCCCACGGGCATATAATGATAGCTGACGCCCTCGTCCCGGTAGGCTTGGGTGGGCAGGATGAAGCGCCCAGCGGCCAGGGCCGCGTCAAGCACGCCGCAGGCGCCGTAGAGCAGCACCTTTTTCGCGCCCAGGGCAAGCGCCTCCTCCAGCAATCCCGCCGTGCCCGCGCCGCCGATGAGAGTTTGGAACACGCCGATGTCCCTGCCGTGCCAGCATAGCTTGTAAACCGGGATCTCCCATCCGCCCCGGAGCGTGGCGGCGATCTGCGTGTCGCAGATATCCCGCAGGGTCTGGAGGGACTTCTCCTCAAAGGTCATGATGACCGTTTCCGGAAAACCGTCCATAGGGCGGTACATGGCGGAAGGGGATATAATTTCCTCAGAATTGGGGTCAAAGGTATCAAATAGGCTCATAAAAGCACCTCTTTTTGTCAATGCGTCTCCGCCCAGGTGCAGCCCGCCTTGGCGTCGGCCACCAGCGGCACCGACAGCGCCGCCACACCCGCCATCTCCTCCTGGAGCAGAGCCTTGACTTGATCCGCCTCGCCCTCGGGGCACTCCACGATCAGCTCATCGTGGACCTGGAGCACCAGCCGGGCCTCCAGCCCCTCGGCCCGAAGGCGGCTGTCCACGCGGATCATAGCCAGCTTGATGATGTCGGCGGCGGTGCCCTGGATGGGCATATTCAGCGCCACCCGCTCGCCAAAGGATCGGGTGTTGAAGTTGGAGCTTTTCAGCTCCGGCAGCCAGCGGCGGCGGCCGTACATGGTGGACACGTAGCCGTCCTCCCTGCCCTGCTCCACCACCCGGTTCATATAGGAGCGCACGCCGGAATAGTGCTCAAAATACTTCTCCATATACTCCTTGGCCTGGGGGACGGACACGCGGATGTCCTCGGACAGGGAGTAGGCGGAAATGCCATACACGATGCCGAAATTCACGGCCTTCGCCGCCCGGCGCAGCTCGGGGGGCACCTTATCCTGGGGCAGCCCGAACACCTGGGAGGCGGTGACGGTGTGGATGTCCACGCCACTATTGAAGCCGTCGATCATGGCGCTGTCCCCGGACATATGGGCCAGCAGCCGCAGCTCGATCTGGGAGTAGTCCGCGTCCACCAGCACCCTGCCCGCCGGGGCCACAAACATCTTCCGCATTTCCGCCCCCAGTGGGGTGCGCACGGGGATATTCTGCAGATTGGGCTCGGTGGAGGACAGCCGCCCGGTGGCGGTGACGGTGTTCTGGAAGCTGGTGTGGATGCGCCCGTCGGCGGCGATGACCTTGCCCAGCCCCTCCACGTAGGTGGAGTTCAGCTTGGTGAGCTGGCGGTAGTCCAGCACCTTGCCCACGATGGCGTGCTTGGGGCGGAGCTTCTCCATCACGTCCACATTGGTGGAGTAGCCGGTCTTGGTTTTCTTCACCGGGGGCAGGCCCAGTTTCTCAAACAGGATGTGCCCCAGCTGCTTGGGGGATAGGATATTGAACTTCTCCCCAGCCAGTGCGTAAATTTCATCCTGGAGCGCGTCGATGCCCAGCTGGAGCTGCTTGCCGAAGTCACTGAGCGCCTGCCCGTCCACCAGCACGCCGATGCGCTCCATCCGGGCCAGCACGGGGCACAAGGGTAACTCAATGTCCGTGAGGACGGACAACAGGCCAAATTCCTCTAATTTGGGCTTGAACAGGTCGTAAAACGCCTCGATCCAGGCGGTGTCCTCATACCAGGCGGTCTGAGCCTTCAAGCCGTCGTCCAGCAGCGAGAAGGCGGTCTCGTCCTTATAGGCAGCGTTGAGTTCCAAGTCCTTTTTAAAGTAGGACATGGCCAGCTTACGCAGCTCGTAGCTGCCCGCGGTAGGGTCAAGCAGATAGGCGGCAAGCTCGGTGTCGAAGATAAAGCCGTCCGGCTCGACGCCCTCGTCCAGCAGGGCGCGGCACAGCTCCTTGACGCCATGGGTGACCTTTTTCACCGCAGGGCCGAACAGCGCCGCCAGCAGGGCATGGTAGTCCCCCTCGTATCGACTGGCCCGGATGTCGTAGAGGTACGCTTGTTTCCCATCGTCCTCGGACAGGGACACCGCCACCCCCGCCAGCTCGGGCAGGGGCAGAACCGCCACGCAGTCCGCCGCCTCCCATTTTTGGAGGGCCGCTTGGAAATCCTGCTCGGTGAGTACGTCCATGGTAGTTACCTGGACTTCTACCGGGTCTACCCCGGCGGGGCTTGCCCCTGTGGAACCGGGGGTGAGCTTCAGCTTGTCGATGAACTTGTTGAACTCCAGATTCAGGAGCTTTTCATAGAGGACAGGCTCATTGAAGGGCTGGCGGGCCGTATCCAACCGGTCAAAGTCCATGGGCGCGTCGCAGCGGATGGTGGCCAGGTCGTAGCACATCCGGGCGCTCTCCTCCCCCTCGGCCAGCTTTTTCACCAGTCCGGGCTTGGCAGCCACGTTGGGTGCGGAGCAGATGTCCGGCATATGGTCATAGAGGTGGTCGATGGTGTGGTACAGCTGGATGAGCGCCATAGCGGTCTTTTCCCCCACGCCCTTCACGCCGGGGTAGTTGTCGGAGGGATCCCCCATCAGCGCCTTGAGGTCGATCAGATGAATGGGGTCGAAGCCGTATTCCGCCCTAAAATCGTCGGGGGTGACGTTCCGGGTGGTGGTCTGGCCCATGCGGGTGGTGACCAGCTTCACGGTGGTGTGTTCGTCAATGAGCTGTAAGGAGTCTTTGTCCCCGGTGACAATGACGGTCTCGCCCCCCTGGGCGGCATTCACCCTTGACATGGTGCCCAGCAGGTCGTCCGCCTCCCAGCCCTCCAGTTCGTAACGGCGGATGTTCATGGCGTCCAGCACCTCTTTGAGCACCGGCATCTGGACGGCCAGCTCCTCCGGCATCCCCTTGCGCTGGGCCTTGTAGCCATCGAACGCCTTGTGCCGGAAGGTGGGAGCCCGCATATCGAAGGCCACCGCCAGCCCCTCGGGCTGTTCCTCGTCCAGCAGCTTGAACAGGATGTTCAGAAAGCCGAAAATGGCGTTGGTGGGCAGGCCCTCCCGGGTGGTCAGGTTCTGGCTGACGCCGTAAAAGGCCCGGTTGACGATGGAATTGCCGTCGATGACCATGAGCTTCATAGGGGACACCTCGCAAATCGTATGGAATACGGAAACGTTCTGTCTGCCCCCGCCCCTGCGGGGCGGGAGGTGGATAGATAGTTTAGTATACCACCTTTGGAAGATTTAAGCAAGACGGGCCGCTGCCCGTTATGGACAGCGGCCCGATCAATTGAATTCAGAAAACTCTTTTTACCATTCTAAACCGTGTGTCTTCGTCACTCAGAATGGAATATCCCAATCGCTCGTACAGCCTAAACGCTGAGCGGTTTGATTTCTCAACATGAAAAACGATTGTGGGGATGTTTTTTTCTTCTGCAAACCGTTCAGCGATTTTGATGAGGGCTGTCCCGATCCCGTGGTCTCGATAAGCAGTAGAAACAGATAAATCGTCCAAATAAATAAAATTTTCTTGTTCGTGGTGCACTTCGATGGAAAGGTAGGCGATGACGGAGCCACTTGCTTCTGCGACACAGATCCAGTCTTCGCGGCCGCTGAAAAACTTATCAAGATAGCCATCCTCATATCCATCAACGTCTTTTTTGGAGTATATGGTTTGGAGCATTTCTATAAATAAGCTTTTTATAGTAGGCTCATCCGCTTTTACCGCTTTTCTTATGTTCCATTCCATGGGTAATTACCTCCTTAGCAGGTCAGCAGTGGCTTGCTCTGACTGATTTTATCACAAGCAGTCTCCCAACACAAGCAAAAGGGCGGGGCATCTCTGCCCCGCCCTTTCAAAACGTATTGGTCAGCGCAGCACCGCGCCGCAGTCCTTTTCCAGCATCTCGAGGATGCTCTTCACGTCCGCGTCCGCCTCCTCGCCGGTGAGGGAGCGGTCATCAGCCCGCAGGGTCAGGTTGAAGGCCACGGACTTCTTGCCCTCGGCTACGCCCTTGCCCCGGTAGATGTCGAACAGGGCCGCGTCCTTCAGCAGGCCCTTGGCCCCCTTGCGGATGGCGTTCTCCAGCGCGCCCACGGTGACGGCCTCGTCGCACACCACGGCGATGTCACGGGTGACGGCGGGGAACTTGGGCAGGGGGGCGTACTCCGGGTCGGCACCGTGGGTGACCAGCAGCACGTCAAAGCTCAGCTCCGCGCAGTACAGCTCCACGTCCACGCCGTAGTTCTGAGCCGCCTGGGGATGGATCTGGCCGAACACGCCGATGCAGTTGTCGCCGCTCCACACCTCGGCGCAGCGGCCGGGGTGATAGGAGTGATCCTCGGCGCAGGGCTCAAAGCGGATGTCCTTTGCCCTGGTGTCCTTCAAAATGGCCTCGATGGTTCCCTTCATGGTGAAGAAGTCCATGCCGTTCCCGTAAGCGCCCAAGGTCAGGATCTTGGTCTCGTTGGCAAGGCCCTCCTCGCCGCCGGGCTGGTAGATGCGGCCCAGCTCGTACAGCCACGCCGACTTGTTGCGGTAATTGCAGTTACGGGTCAGGATCTCCAGCATGGAGGGCAGGGTGGTGGTGCGCATGATGGAGGTATCCTCCCCCAAGGGGTTCAAAATTTTGAAAGAATTCCGGCGGAAGTCGTCCTCCGGCCACAAAATCTTGTCGTAGTAGGAGGGGGAGATGAAGGAATAGGTGATGATCTCGCTGTACCCGCAGGCGCGGCACAGCTCGCCCAGCCGGTTCTCCAGCTTCTGCACCACGGAGTAGCCCCCCTGGGTGGTCTGGCCCCGCATGAGGGTGTTGGGGATGTTGTTGTAGCCGTGGAATCGGGCCACTTCCTCCGCCAGGTCGGCCATGCGCTTCACGTCGCCCCGCCAGGAGGGCACGGACACCTGATCGCCCTCCACGCCGAAGTCCAGCTTCCGGAGGATGCGAACCATCTCGTCCTCGGGTACGTCGGTGCCCAGCAGGGCGTTGATCTTGTCCGGCTCCAGCGTGAGCACGGTGGGTTGGGGGACGTTGTTCAGGATGTCGATGACGCCGTCCACCACCTCGCCGGCCCCCAGCAGCTCCACCAGCTCGCAGGCCCGGTTGACCGCGGGCAGGGTGTTCAGCGGATCCAGGCCCTTCTCGAACTTGGCGGAGGCCTCGGTGCGCATACCCAGAGCCAGCGCCCCCTTGCGGATGCAGGTGCCGTCGAAGCAGGCGGACTCGAACACCACGTCAGCGGTGTCGTCCACGATCTCTGAGTTCAACCCACCCATGATGCCCGCCAGACCCACCGCTCGGCCCTCGTCGGCGATGACCAGGTGGTTGGCGGTGAGTCGGTGCTCCTTGCCGTCCAGGGTGGTGAGGGCCTCCCCCTCCTCCGCCCGGCGGACGATGATCTTGCCACCGTTCACATAGCGGTAGTCGAAGGCGTGCATGGGCTGGCCGTACTCCAGCATGACATAGTTGGTGATGTCCACGATGTTGTTGATGGGGCGCACGCCCATGGCGCGCAGCCGCTCCCGCATCCACTTGGGGGAGGGGGCGATCTTCACGTTGCGCACCATCCGGGCGGTGTACCGGGGCACCAGGTCGGCGGCGGGGGTCTCCACGTCCAGCAGATCGGTGAGCACGCCCTCGGCCCCGCCCTTCACCTCGGGGGTGTGGAGCGCCAACGGCTTGTCGAAGGTGGCGGCGGCTTCCCGGGCCAGACCGATGACGGACAGGCAGTCCGGGCGGTTGGGAGTGATCTCGAACTCCACCACGTGGTCGTCCAGCCCCACGGCCTCTCGGATGTCCTGGCCCAGGGTGAAGCCGGTCAGCTCCGGGTCGTCGGACAAGATCCAGATGCCGTCGGCGTAAGCGGTGGGGAAATCCCGCTGATCCAGGCCCAGCTCCGCGAAGGAACACAGCATTCCGTTGGAGACCTCGCCCCGCAGCTTGCCCTTCTCGATCTTCTTGCCGCCGGGGAGGGTGGACTTGTGCAGAGCCACGGGCACCAGGTCGTTCTCCTTCACGTTCTGGGCCCCGGTGACGATCTGGAGGGGCTCAGCCTGCCCCACGTCCACCTGGCAGATCCACATATGGTCGGAGTTGGGGTGGCGCACCAGGGACTTGACCTGGCCCACCACCACATTGCTGATCTCACTGCCCTCAATGGAGGTGCCCTCCACCTTGGAACCGGACAAGGTCATGGCCTCGGCAAACTCCCGGTCGGGGGTGTCTATTTTCACAAACTCATTGAGCCATTTTCGGGATAGATTCATATATAAAACTCCTCTTTTATAACGTTGTCACGCTGCGCCTGTTCGCGACGCGCGGCTTCCCTCCGTCTCGGCCTGGTCTCCGGCCCGCTACGCGGGCCTGCGCTCGGCCTCGCTCCGATCCATCCGCGCTGCTCACGACGGCTCCGCGCTTCTTTCTCAGAATTGCTCCAGGAATCGGACGTCGTTCTCGAAGATCAGGCGCAGATCGTCGATCTTGAACCGGCGCAGGGCGGTGCGCTCCAGGCCCATGCCGAAGGCCCAGCCCGACCACTCGTCGGGGTCGATGCCCGCCATTTCCAGCACATGGGGGTGGATCATGCCCGCGCCCAGCAGCTCGATCCAGCCCTCGCCCTTGCAGGTGGGGCAGCCCGCGCCGCCGCACTTGTGGCACTGCACGTCCATCTCGCAGGACGGCTCGGTGAAGGGGAAGTGGTGGGGGCGGAAGCGGGTGACGGTGCCCTGGCCGAAGAGCTGCTCCGCCAGGGTGTTCAGCGTGCCCTTGAGGTCGGCCATGGTGATATTCTTGTCAATAACCATGCCCTCCACCTGGTGGAACATGGGGGAGTGGGTGGCGTCCACCTCGTCCTTGCGGTACACCCGGCCAGGGGCGATGATGCGGATGGGCAGCTCCATGGAGTCCATGGCCCGCACCTGCATGGGAGAGGTCTGGGAGCGGAGCATGACCCGGCTGTTCTCGTCAAAGTAGAAGGTGTCCGACCAGTCACGGGAGGGGTGGCCCTCCTCGGCGTTGAGCCGGTCGAAGTTCAGCTCGGCCAGCTCGATCTCCGGGCCGTCCAGCACAGTGAAGCCCATGCCGATGAAGATGTCCTTGATCTCCTCCAGGGCGGTGTTCATGGGGTGGCGGCGGCCCACCTGCACCTGCTTGCCGGGGATGGTCACGTCCACCGTCTCCGCCTTCAGCTTCAGCTCCAGGGCGGCGGCCTCCAGCTTCTGGGAGGCGGCGTCCAGGGCGCTCTCCAGGGCGGCGCGCACCTCATTGGCCAGCTGACCCATAGCGGGGCGTTCCTCGGCGGACAGCTTGCCCATCTGCTTCAAGACCGCCGTCAGCTCGCCCTTCTTACCCAGGTAACGAACCCGCAGCTCGTCCAGAGCGGCGGAGTCCTTGACGCTCTCGAAGGCGGAGAGCGCCTCGGCACGAATTTTTGCTAACTGTTCTTTCATGGCATATACTCCTTTGATATTGGTTATCGTGTTTTCTTACCGCTGGCGCTCAAAGCCCAAGTACCGGGTGCCTTGGAAGGTGAGCCGGCCCCGGTCGCCCTCCACCAGCATCCCGTATTCCTGGCCGCTGATGTGGAACTCCATGCGGTCGCCGCTTTCCACCTGGAAGGTGACATAGTGGGAGGTGGAGGTGTGGCTCATGGCGGCGTTGTCCATGTCGTGGTGGTGGGTGACGTTGACGCGCTTGGCCACCACCAGAGCCTCCACGGTGAGCTGGGGGGAGTGGTTGTTTTTGTTCCACTGGCGCAGGCCGGAGACAATGACGTAGATAAACCCGCCAATGACGATTGTGAATATGAGGACAAACATGACCTCAAACAGGCCGCTGCCAAACATCCATCCCATCAGTTTTCATCCTTTCACCGAAATAAAAACGCCCTTCCTCCCCTGTCCTGGGGACGAAAGGCAACCCTTCCGCGGTACCACCCGCATTCGCGTCCAAAGCTCTCAAATGACGCGCACTCAAAGCCCTGTAACGGCGGCCAGCCGTCCCGCTCTCGCGGGCCGCTCCCGGGCGAACCAAGGGACACGCACCAAGGCGGCTCTCAGCCGGTGACCGCCTCTCTCTGAGATGGGCAAACTCCCTATTTTCCCGTTCCTCGCATTTGCTTTTCCTTTTATATCACAATAAAGGTTGAAATGCAAGAGGGAAAACGCTGATTTATCGGATTCTCCCTGCCGGAGGCGGGGAGAATCCCTATCTCAGCATATAATATGGTTGAAATGCAAGGGGGAAAACATTATAATGTTGAGAAAATGAAAGGAGCCAACCGTATGGAGCTGTACACCGCCGCGCAGATGAAGGAGATCGACCGCGTCGCCATTGAGGAGCGGGGCATCCCGTCCACCGAACTGATGGAGAACGCCGCCCAGGCGCTGGTGCGGGAGGTGCGCTCTCTGCCTATACCGGGGCCGGGGCTCCGGCGGGACGGCCCTACCGCTTATATCGCAAAGGACGGGCATCTTCTGACCCAGGAGGAGCAGGCGGAGTTCTGGGCCATGCGGCGGCGCTCTGCCATCGTGTGGTGCGGCCCCGGCAACAACGGCGGGGACGGCGTGGCCGCCGCCCGGATGCTGCTGGAGATGGGCTGGCGGGTGAAGTGCGTCCTGGTGGGCAGCCGGGAGAAGATGACCGACGACTGTTTGGAGATGGAGCGCCGTCTGGCGGAGGCCGGGGGGATGCTGGAGGACTTCGACCCCGAAAACCAGGAGCAGTATATGCCCTTCGATGTGGCCATCGACGCGCTGTTCGGCGTGGGCCTCACCCGCGACCTGGAGGGCGACGCAGCCCTGGCCGCCCAGATGACCGGCCTGGGGACAGGCTGGGTGGTGTCCGCCGATGTGCCCAGCGGCATCCACGCCGACACCGGCGACGTGATGGGCACAGCAGTCAAAGCGGACGTGACCGTCACCTTCTCCCGGGGCAAGCCGGGGCTGTACGTGGGCAAGGGCGCGGTACACAGCGGACGGGTGGTCATCGCCGACATCGGCGTCCCGGACGATCTGTACCCGAAACAGCCTCAGACCATGCTGGTGGAACGGGAAATGCTGTCCCTTCCCCACCGCCCGGTGGACGGCCACAAGGGGGACTTCGGCAGGCTGTTCATCCTGGCCGGGAGCCGGGGCTATACCGGCGCGGCGGCACTGTGCGCCAAGGCGGCGGTTCGGGGCGGCGCGGGGCTGACCACGCTGGCCGTGCCCGAGGACGTATACCCCATCCTTGCCGCCAAGTGCTGCGACGAGGTGATGGTCTGGCCCCTGCCCGAGGATGATGAGGCCGTTCTGGAAAAAGCGAAGGGCTGCACCGCCGCCGTCATCGGCCCCGGCCTGGGCCAGGGGGAGCGGGCAGAAAAGCTGGTTCTCAAATTGATGAAAGAGCTGAAATGCCCCATTATCCTGGATGCGGACGGTCTAAATCTCATTTCCAGGCATATCAATGTATTGGACGAGCGGGAGCCGACCGCCACCACCCTCACCCCCCATGACGGGGAGTTCGTCCGGCTGTCCGGCTGTAAACTGCCCATCTGGAATCGGCTGGGGGCGGCGCGGGCATTTGCGGAACAGCACCACTGCACGCTGATACTCAAGGGCTGGCGCACCATTGCCACAGCGGGTGGCGGGTGCCTCATCAACTCCACCGGCAACCCCGGAATGGCCAAGGGGGGCAGCGGGGACGTGCTGGCTGGGCTGATGGGCGCGCTGACGGCACAGAAGATAACGGACGCGGCGGCGCTGGCGGTGTGGCTCCACGGCAGGGCCGGCGACCTGGCGGCGGAGGACAAGGGGGAATACGGCATGACCCCCTCCGACCTGATCGAGCAGATACCCTACGCGATCAAAGAGCTGATTTAGACGAGGAGGAATCTAAGAAGTGCGCAAGTTGACGGCTTGTGTACTGATGATGACCCTGCTGCTGTCCGGCTGTAAGGCCGGGACGGCGGCGGAGACCCCGGAGGAGGCGGCGCTGGCCCTCCGGGAAGAATATCAGGCGCTGTCCGGCTGGTCGGCCACGGTGGACATATCCGTATGCTACAGCGAGGCGGTGTACGATTTCACCCTGGACGCAAGCTGGCAGCGGGAGGGGGAAACAGTGCTCACCGTCACCGCCCCGGAACTGCTGGCCGGCATCACCGCCCGCATCGCGGAGGGAGAGACCGTGCTGGAGTACGACGGCGCGGGGCTGTCCCTGGGCCTGCTGGACGGGGCGGGGCTGACCCCGGTGTCCGCCGTCCCCGCCCTCATGGAGCAGATCGAGAAGGGCTACATGGCAAAATGCGTTTGGGCCGGGGAGAACGGCGAGTACCTTCAAATCTCCTTCCAGGATCCGGAGCTGGAGGCCAACACGGGCACCCAGTTCCTGCTCACCTTTAACCGGGCCAGCCGCGCCCTGCTGCGGGCCGAGGTGAGCGTGGCCGGAGAGACAGTGCTGACGGCGAGCGTCAGCAATTTCACAACGGAGTTGAAACAAGATGACACGGGAGACAACACGTGATACCACACGAACCTGGGCTGAGATCAGCCTGGGCAATCTGGAGCACAACTACCGGGATCTGCGCGCCTGCGCGCCCGACAGCAAATTTTTGGGCACCGTGAAGGCCAACGGCTACGGCCACGGCGCCATCCCGGTGGCCCGGCGGCTGGTGGAGCTGGGGGCGGACTATCTGGCGGTGGCCTGCCTGGACGAGGCCCACCAGCTTCGGCAGGCGGGCATCACCGCCCCCATCCTCGTTTTGGGCTACACCCACCCGGCGCTGGCCGCGGAGGCGGTGGAGCTGGACGTGACCCAGGCGGTGTTCACCCCGGAGTTGGCAAAGGCGCTGTCCGAGGCCGCCGGAGCGGCGGGCAAGCGGGCACGTATCCACCTGAAGGTGGATACTGGCATGAGCCGCCTGGGGGTGCTGGATCACGACCCCGAGGGGGCGGCAAAGGAGATCGCGGCGTTGTGCGCCCTGCCCCATCTGGAGCCGGAGGGCATTTTCACCCACTTCGCCAACGCCGACGGGGACGAGGAATACACCATGCTCCAGTTCACCCGGTTTTTGGACGTGCTGGAGGAGTTGAGGGGAAAATACGGTCGAGCCTTTGAAATTCGCCATTGCGCGGCCAGCGCCGCTGTGTTAAACTATCCTTGTACACACATGGATATGATCCGCCCCGGCATTGCCCTGTACGGCTGCTATCCGGATCCCTCCTGTGAAGGGCTGGACGGGCCCGGTTTGAAGCCGGTGATGTCGCTGTACAGCCGGGTGGCGGCGGTGCGGGATTTCCCGGAAAACACCCCGGTGAGCTACGGCTGCACGGCCAGCTTCGGCCCGGAGGGCGGACGGACGGCGGTGCTGCCCATCGGCTACGCCGACGGCCTGCACCGGGCGCTGTCCAATGAGGGCTCTGTTTGGCTGGATGGCCGGCCCCGCCCCATCATGGGCCGGGTGTGCATGGATATGTGCATGATCGGCCTGGACGAATCCGCCAATGTCCGCCCCGGCGACGTGGCGGAGGTGTTCGGCCCCCACCTGCCGGTGGAGCGCCACGCCGAACTGGCGGGCACCATCTCGTACGAACTGCTGTGTGCCGTCGCCCCCAGAGTGCCAAGAATCTACAAGGACGCATAGGATAGTCAGGGAGCCCGCTGGCGAGAAAAGGCCGGCGGCGAGCCGCGGCGGTTTTTCCCTGCCAGGACGGTATAAAAGCCGCCGCCCCGTGGGAGAATGATAGTACCCGGTCTACATAAGCGTAGACGGGCACTATATCCGGCGGAGTGTGAGATCCTGTGGACAATAGCGTCAAACGCGGCGACATTTTTTACGCGGACTTAAGCCCGGTGGTGGGCAGTGAGCAGGGCGGCGTCCGCCCGGTGCTCATCGTCCAGAACGACACCGGCAATAAACACAGCCCCACGGTGATCGCGGCGGCGATCACCTCCCAAACGGGCAAGGCCCGTCTGCCCACCCATATCACCCTGGCCTCCCATAGCTGCGGCCTGCCCAAGGACTCGGTGGTCCTGCTGGAGCAGATCCGCACCCTGGACAAAAAGCGGCTGCGGGAGCACATGGGAAGGGTGGACGACCAAGTGATGCGGCGGGTGGACAGCGCCATTGCCGTCAGCTTCGGCCTGAGCCCGGAACGACTTGTCTAAAGAAGCGCGGAGAAGCGGCCGAACATCCTGGCCGCTTCGCAGCGTGACAAAGAAGAAGCGCATCCCCCGTCCAGCCCCATTACCGGGACTGGACGGGGGCACGGAACACGGAGGTTACATATGAGAAAGTTAAAGATCGCCGCGGCGGCGGCCTGCGTCTGCTTCCTGCTCACCGTGGCCTACGCCGCCAACACCGGCGCCGGCGGGCAAAACGACCCCCTGGTCACGCTGAGCTACCTCAACGGCACCTTTACCAACCAGGTAAAGACCATGGTGGATCAGACCGTCAACGAGCGCAAGGCGGAGATGGAGCAGTCGCTGAATAATATCCTGGCCGGGCACGGCGGAAACAGCGCCTCCACCAGCGCGGGCAGCGTGTTTACCGTGGTCACCCTGACCCAGGGGCAGTCCCTGGTGGGGGACGTGGGGTGCGAGGTCATGCTGCGCGTCGGCACCACCGTGTGCGGCTCCGCCGACAGCGTGGGCCTGATCGACACCACCTCCGGCTCCGTGCTGGGCAATGGACAGGCCCTGGTCACCAACCATCTGTATATGGTTACCATCAGCACCCGGCGGGTCACCGCCACGTCGGGCACGGTGCGGGTGCTGGCCCGGGGGCCCTATTCCATCCAGTAATCTCCAGCAGTTTTGATGATTATGAATTCATAGATATTTAACAAAATTTTCGCAAATTATCCCTGGTTTCTTTGTGGGCTTTGTGGTACACTGTTCTTGTCAGGAAGGAAAGCCAGACAGTGCGCTGCATTCTCTTCTCTCTTTTAACCGGGGCTGCTCCGGCAACAGCCGGAGCCCCCCGGACCAAGCATCCCGAAGCCCCAATCAGGCTCCGTTCAGCCGCCCGCAAGGGCGGCGTTTGTTTTGCCTCTTGAAAAAAAGCCTATTACCTTTTATAATGGTGCCACATGATTTGATTTGGAGGTTTTCACCATGGCAGGTCAAACCGCTCTGTTCCCCCCCGCCTTCCGGCGGGGGGGAACAGAACGAAATAATGTGATCAGGAGGTTTTCACCATGTCCATAGACAAGACCTGGTTTGACGAGATGGAATCCCGCATCCCCCACGGGGAGGTGCGCACCCGGTTTGCCCCCTCCCCCACGGGCTATATGCACGTGGGCAATCTGCGCACCGCGCTGTACACCTACCTGATTGCCCGCCACGCGGAGGGCAAATTCATTCTGCGCATTGAGGACACCGACCAGGGCCGGCTGGTGGCAGACGCGGTGGACGTGATCTACGCCACCATGCGCCGGTGCGGCCTGACCTGGGACGAGGGGCCGGACGTGGGCGGCCCAGTGGGCCCCTATATCCAGACCGAGCGCCGGGATTTGTATGGCAAGTATGCCGAGCTGCTCATTGAGAAGGGTCTGGCCTACCGCTGTTTCTGTTCGGAGGAGCGGCTGGAGGAGCTGCACCGTGACGACCCCAACGCCAAGTACGACCGGCACTGCCTGTCCCTCACCCCCGAGGAGATCCAGGCCAAGCTGGACGCCGGGGAGCCCTATGTCATCCGCCAGCGCATCCCGGAGGGCAGCACCACCTTCCAGGATGCGGTGTACGGCGACATCACCGTGGACAACGCCGAGCTGGACGACCAGATCCTCATCAAGTCCGACGGTCTGCCCACCTACAACTTCGCCAACGTCATTGACGACCACCTGATGGGCATCACCCACGTGGTTCGGGGCGCGGAATACCTGTCCTCCGCACCCAAGTATAATCTGCTGTATGAGGCGTTCGGCTGGGAGATCCCCACCTATGTCCACTGTTCGTCGGTGATGTTCAGCGACCCGGCCACGGGCGCGGTGCGCAAGATGTCCAAGCGCTACGGCGATCCCTCCTACGAGGATCTGGTGGCCCAGGGCTATCTGTCCCAGGCGGTGGTGAACTACGTCTCCCTGCTGGGCTGGGCTCCCCACGGCGACATCGCCGAGCAGGAGTTCTTTACCATGGACGAACTCATTGCGGCCTTTGACATCGCGGGCATCTCCAAGTCCCCCTCCGCCTTCGATATGGAAAAGCTGAACTACTTCAACGCCACCTACCTGCGCTCCCTGTCCCCGGAGGAGTTCGCCAAGGAGGCGGAGCCGTGGATCAGGAAGGCCGTGAAAAACGAAGCCTATGACGCCGCCGCCATCGCTGCCCTGCTTCAGGCCCGGTGCGAGAAGCTGTCCGACATCCCGGAGAAGGTGGACTTCTTCGATACCCTGCCCGAGTACGGCGTGGAGCTGTACACCAACAAAAAGTCCAAGACCACCAGCGAGGTCTCCCTGGAAATGCTGAAGCAGACCGCCCCCGTGCTGGCCGCCCTGGCGGACTGGAGCCAGGACGCCATTCACGGCGCGCTGGTGGGGCTGGCGGAACAGCTGGGGGTGAAAAATGCCACCCTCATGTGGCCCCTGCGCATCGCCGCGGCGGGCAAGGCGGTCACCCCCGGCGGCGCGGTGGAGATCTGCCGCATTCTTGGTAAGGACGAGACCCTGCGGCGGATGGCAATCGGGATGGAAAAGCTGAGCTAACGTGTTATGGATAGACAGGAGCGCCCGGCCAATGGCCGGGCGCTCTTTTAGAGTTCCTGTATGCCTGCCTGCCGCAGCCAGTCCTGGAGTTTCTTGACCGGGAACCCGGTAAGTACGTGGTTTTCGCCTGTCTGGCTATGGATCGTCACCGCAGTGAACAGGGCCTTCTTTCCCACAGAAAAGCCTTTGATTCCGGAAAGCGGCAAATCAATTTCCGGCTTTCCCATCATGCTGATATAGAAGCAAACCCGCTGGTTGGTCACATAGATATTGCCGCTGAAGGGCTTTGTGTTGAGAAACTGCTTTTGATGGAGCGCCATCTGTCCTTTGCCAATCATTGCTTCGCCGGGGGCCAACTGAAATTTTGCCATAAGTAACTACCTCCAATGTCGTAATGCAGGCGGCAAGGTAATCTGCGGCCCTGACGCCGCTTTTTCCCCTTCTTGTTCTGGGTGTTACATATTGTAACATTCTGATTGTAACAATATGTTACTGTATTGTCAAGGGGGAATTTCATGGTCGGGCTGCGCGAAATCAGAAAAAAGAAGAAGCTGAACCAGCAGCGCGTGGCGCTTGACCTCAACATTACGCGGGAGGCACTATCCCATTATGAAAACGGCAGGCGTGACCCCTCCCTTGCCATGCTGGTTCGGCTGTCGGAATACTTCAATGTTTCAATCGACTATTTGATTACCGGACATGAATTTGAAAAGCGTTGACCAGCGGCCAGTGCGTGCAGGCATTGGCCGCTGCTTTTGTGCAATGGCCCAAACCCGTTGGTACAGGCCGACTTTCCTCACAGTCGAGTTGGATTTTTGGGCAAAAGCCTTGACTTTTTGCCTGGGAACAGGTAGGGTGAGGGCATATCCACCGAGAAGGAGTGACTGCACATGAGCGAGAACGACGGAAAGAAATCCTTTGGGGAATACATCCGCAGAAAACGGCTGGAGGCGGGGCTGACCCAGAAAGAGCTGGCCGCGCAGCTATTTGTCACCGAGTCCACCATCAGCAAATGGGAGCGGGCGCTGTCCTACCCGGATGTATCCATGGTCACCGCCATCTGTGCCGCCCTGCACATCACGGAACATGAGTTTTTCACCGCCTGTGACGATGACCAGGCCCATGCCCAGGAGCTGGCCGCCAACCGCTGGCGGCGGATGGTTTCCGGGACGCGGCGGTTTTTTGCCGTGAGCTACATTATTGCTTTGGTCACCTGTTTTATCTGCGATCTGGCGGTGTTCCATACGCTGGACTGGTTCTGGATCGTACTCACCTCCATTGCCCTGTCCTTTTGCTTTACCAATCTGCCCTTCCTGGTGGGGCGGAACAAACTGCCGGTCTGCCTAGGGGCTGCCAGCGGGTGCTTGATCCTCCTGCTTTTGTCCTGCTGGATCTATGTGGGCGGCTGGTGGATCATCGGCGGACTGGCCATCACGGCGGTGTGCCTGGCCCTGCCCTGGAGCTGGTGGGCGGTCTGGCGGTTTTATGGAAAGTATGTCCCACCGCTGTGTATAGCGGTGCTCACCGTGTGGCTATTCCTCCTGCTGACGGTGATCTGGATCTTTGCCGGAGGCGACTGGCTGTTCTCCCTTGCCTTCCCGCTGGCAGCGGAGGGGGCGGCGTTTTTGTGGGCGGGCTTTGCCGCCATATATTGGCTGCCCGCGGGGCCATGGCTGAAGGCAGGGGTGATCGCCCTGTTGGCCAGCTTTGCCACGCCGGTGAACAACTCCCTGTGCAACCTGCTCATTGAGGATATGGGCGGGCCCCGGTTCTGGGACTACTTCTCGGTGAGGGATATGCTGGAGCGGCGAGGCACCGGGGATGTCTCGTGGGTCAATTCCCTGATTTTCCAGATCATGTTGGTGTGCTCCATCGCTCTGATTGCGGTGGGCGCAGCTGCGGAAATGAGACGGAGAAAACAGGCTTAAAGAGGGCGCCCGGCTGCGGCCGGGCGCTTTCGCGCTGGGGTGCCGTGCCCAAATTCCGGACACGGGGCCGGTTCTCCCGCATCCGCTTCGGCTCATAGCTTTTTACGCGCATAGCGGAGCTGGGACAAACTTACCCATTGACAAACTCATTTCGGTGTGGTATGATAGCAAACGACCCTGGACGGTCGGCAGACCGTCAAATCGGTCGTTTGGCGGGCAGCCGGAAGGCTGCCGGGGCAGTCGTTCGGCGAAGCCGAATGGCGTCCCTTCGGCAAATGACGATTTCCCAGAACGGCGACGGCCACCGATTCGGAGAGATGTCCGAGTGGTTTAAGGAGCCGGTCTTGAAAACCGGTGACCCGAAAGGGCCGTGGGTTCGAATCCCACTCTCTCCGCCAAATATACAATTTCATCTATTTGATGTTTTCGACACGCGGAAGTACCCAAGTGGCCGAAGGGGCTCCCCTGCTAAGGGAGTAGGCGGGTAAAACCGTGCGAGGGTTCAAATCCCTCCTTCCGCGCCAATGAAGTCGGCAAATTTCGACAAGAAATTTGCCGACTTCCCCTTTTGCTGAGATGTTTTTCTGTGGCATCCAAAGTGTTCGCCCTTTCCAAAAAGAAAGACACGCTTTGCGTGTCTTTCTTTTTGGCCCGGTATAGCTGGGCGCACATCCTGTCAAAATGCGATTCCCAAAGAAGCCGGGTCTGCGTGATACACGATGTCCAGCGCGCCCCCTCCGGCGTAAAGATATTCGATATTGACTTCGCTCGCGTTAATATTTTGGATGTAGCTGGGTGTGGGAACACCCACCGGGTAGATGATATATCGCTCATCCGGGCCAAACAGGATCGTAATGGAACCATCCGCGTTTTGGCTGACAGAAGATGGCGTGCGCCCGTTGGTTTCGCCCCCTACAAAGACACCGCTTGCATCAAGTGTCACAGAGCCCCCACCACTGTAAGCGCTGTACGCCGGATAGGGTGTATAGGTTCCCACATAATCGGCGAGTGCGGCCGCTGCCCCGCTGGCCTGGGATGGCTGGGACTCGGCGGGCTGAGGTTCCGTGAATTCGTCATAAAAGAGAGATGGCACAAACGACACGGGCGTGACATCACGGATGGGATTCCCATGTAAGATCAGTTGTCCCAAATTTGACAATCCGCTCAACGGACTGATGTCGCTGACGCTATTGTTATCCAAGCTCATACTGGTCAGGCCGGTTAAGCCGGACAGCGGGCTGACATCGCTGATGGAGTTCCCACCCAAAAACAGCGTTTCCAGCTTTTTTAATTCAGACAGCGGGCCGACATCGCTGATTTGATTATTTCCGAGATCCAGAGTTCTTAGTTCTGTGAGTCCCGCCAACGAACCGGCATCAGTGATGCTATTATCACTCATATACAGGATCGTCAGGTTGGTCAACCCGCCAAGCGGGCCGATATCGCTGATATTGCATCCCATCAGGTACAAATTCATCAGGTTTGTCAGCCCCGATATCGGACTAAGATCACTGATCTGATCGCCGGACAGATCCAAATCGGTCAGATTTGTGAGGCCGGCCAAAGGGGTGACGTCGGTGACGTTAGTCCCGGAGAGGATCAAATATTGCAGATTTGTCAGGTTTGACAGCGGTGTAATGTCTGAAAGCGGCTGCCAATCCATATGGATGCCGACCAGGTTGGTCAGCTCCCCCAGCGCCTCGATATTGGAAATCTGCAAAAGATGCTTATCCGGGACAAAATCAAGCCGAAACTCTGTCAGCTCCCACACATCGCTGAGCATGATATCGCCCTCAGCAATGCCGGTAAAGTAGCGCATCGCCGTCTCCAATGACTCGTCATTCCACTCCATCACATGGTCTTCACGACCGGCTTCCGCCCAGGGGAGGAAGGCCGCGCCGCTGCCTATGTCCTGCGAAGGAGACAGACCGTCAGAACCGCTGATCCCTTCGGTCACAAAGGCGGGGGTTCCCTGCGTATCGAATCCCTCCGCGGTAGCGGCGGCGTCCACCGTATCCTTTTCGCCGCCGCAGGCGGCCAGAGACAGCGCCATGGACAGCACCAGGAGCTGGGTCAGCAGCCTGGCTCCTCTTCTCTTCATAAAAATGACCTCCTTGAAGGAGCGCGCCCATCAGGGGATCCCGATGGGCGCGTCCAGACCCAGCAGATTTCCGATCGCCCTGATCGGCACGTAGGTGGTACCGCCGTAGGTGACCGGGTACACCTGGTCGCCGTTGACGTTGCCCAGCAGCCTTGCCTCACCGTTGAACCGGACGGTAAGGTTGTAATTGAGGTACGCCGTGACCTGTTCGCGTGTGTCTGCGGCGTGTCAAAGAACGTCTCCTTTTCTGCACATGGCACATCTCACAATTATACATGAGGCCCCCGTCATAATCAAGGTAAAAATGCATGATATTCCACACATCTTGATTGATAGGGGGTGTGCATGAGCCAAAAGGTTAAATAAGCTTATTGCATAGGAGCCCATCTTCGTCGGCCGCGGAAGCAGGCCGGATCTACTGTCACCCTGAAGCCGAAAGGCTCCAGGCCGCTTTTTTCATGTCCCTCAAATCAACGCAAGATTTTTCGGCTCAGGGAATGACTGTCAGGGAAGTCCATTCCCGTTCCAGGTAGGTTCCCTCGTCAGGCGGCGACGGGCGCAGGCCGATCTTCCAGGCGCCCGACAGATCCAAATAGAGGCCGTCGCTCACCCACAGGTCGCCGTCCCGATACACAGGAACAGTGCTCATATCCCCGCTGTCTCTCCATGCGCCCTCCAGCAGAACGGTTTTGCTGCCCAGCGTGAAGGTGGCGGTCACCCCCCGGAAGGAGACGGCCACAGTGCCCGCCCGCTCGTCCCACCGGCAGGACGCGCCCAGCCCGTCGCATAGGGCAAACAGCGGGAACGAAAAGTTCGGAGCTTCCTCCATGGGCTCTATGGGGATGGAGAACGGGAGCGGATAGCCGCTCAGATCCACCTCATAGGGCTCGCCCCCGTCCAGGGGATAGGCCATGCCCTCGAACACCACGGCCTCCATTTGGGAGATGTCCTGGATGGAGTTGAAGTTGTGGCTGGCGATCATTTCATAGGGGCCGCCATTTATGCTGCTGCCGCTGCCCGGGCCGTCCACCCCCATCTGGCGCATGGTGGTGACGCTGCCGTCCTTCCAAAGGAAGTACACCACCGGGTAGCGCCCGGAAGCGGCCGAGGTATACTTTACCTGGAAGGAGAGGGGGGACAGTTTCACCCGCTCCAGCGTCACCGATCCGTCGCCGTCGTCGTCAAGCCAGGAGCTCATCCCCTGCCCCTCCGCGTTGATCTCCAGCGTGACGGTGTGGATGGGTTCCACCGGGAAGGTCAGCCACAGATCCTCTTCCATGTCGTTGAAGCGGACGGAGACACGGGCGGCATCGCCCTCCTTGACCGTGGCCTCAATATTCATCCGGCGGGTGCGGGTGGCGGCGTCATACGTCCCGTAGTCGTACGTGGCACCTCCGATGGCGGCGCCCCCCAAAGTCTGCACAACTTTCATTGTCAGAGGGGTGAGACCGTCATAGCTTGCAAGTCCCTCGTCGCTGAGATTGGCCATGGCCCGGGCGGTCTTGGCCTCAATGAGCAGGGTGAAATAGATCGTGTTCCCATCGGCCATGGAGGTGGTGACAGTCATGGTGTAGTTGTCGTCGCTCACCGAGATGGGGTTGGCGTTCACCAGCTCCTCCGCCCCGGGAGCGTTCTTGCCCCGGTTGAAAAAGACGCTGAGCACGTTGTACTCCGGCAGGATCAGCTCCACCGCCGCCCACAGCCGCTGGGACTGATCCCGGCGCTGGGCCAGCTCCTCGGGTTCCGGGGAGGGATCCGGGGCGTTCTCAGGGATGGGGGCGCTGGGGCGGTGAGAGCGCAGCCAGTCCGTGGCCTTATTCCTCGCCACCGCCGCCAGCCAGGAGCGCAGCCCCTGCTCCGGGTTCAGCTCATCCGCATGGATCCAGAGGGCCACGAACACGTCGGCGCACAGCTCCTCCACGTCCTCCCGGCAGGCACGGCCTGCCAAGGCGCGCAGGATCACCGTACTGACATAGGGAGTAAAGCTGCTTATAGCCTGATCCAGCGCGCCCCGGCTGCGTCTATTCAGCTTTTTCACCAGCTTGCGTTCGTTCATGCGGCGCCTCCTCAAGCCTCTGTACAGACGGTTCTGCTTGTATATACGAAAGAAAACGGGCGCGGTTACGGGAGGGGGAAAATTTTTTGTTTCCCGTCTTCCCCTCATGATCCTCTCCACCATACCGCCGCCGGCCAAATCGGTCACCCCCCCAGATCCTGCACGCTGGCGCGGCCGGTTGACAGACCGCCCCTTTCCGTAATAAAATGGACGCATTCTGATTCAAGGGGGCGGAAATGTGGACAGAGATCTGACAAAGGGGCCGGTGATGGCCTCCATGCTGCACTTTGCCGTCCCCATGATCCTGGGCGACCTGCTTCAGCAGTGCTATAACATCGCGGACACCCTGATCGTGGGCAATTACCTGGGGAAAAACGCCCTGGCGGCGGTGGGGTCGTCCTTCACACTGATGACCTTTCTGACCTCCATCCTGCTGGGGCTGTGCATGGGCAGCGGAGCGGTGTTCTCCATGCGGTTCGGTCAGCGGGACGAGGCCGGTCTGCGGGAGGGGGCGCTGGCCTCCTTCGCCCTGATCGCCACCCTCACCCTGGCGCTGAACATCGCTGCCTTCGCCTGCCTGGACTGGGTTCGGGTGTTCCTGCGGGTTCCGGGGGAAGTGTGGGGGATGATGCGGGAGTACCTGGCGGTGATCTTCTGCGGCATCGCCGCCACGTTTTTGTATAACTATTTTGCCTCGTTCCTGCGCTCGGTGGGCAACTCCGTGGTTCCGCTGGTCTTTCTGGCGGCGTCCGCCGTGCTGAACATCGGGCTGGATCTCTGGTTTGTGCTGGGCCTGGAGTGGGGCGCGGCGGGGGCCGCATGGGCCACCGTGTCCGCCCAGTACGTCTCCGGCCTGGGCATCATGGCCTATGCCCTGGCCCGGTGCCCCCAGCTCCGTCCGTCCAGGGACGTCCGCCTGCGCTGGGCCCGTGTGCGGGAGATCGCCGGGTTTTCCATCCTCACCTGCGTCCAGCAGTCGGTGATGAACCTGGGTATCCTGATGGTTCAGGGACTGGTGAACAGCTTCGGCCCCACGGTGATGGCGGCCTTTGCCGCGGCGGTGAAGATCGACGCCTTCGCCTATATGCCCGTCCAGGACTTCGGCAACGCCTTCTCCACCTTCATCGCCCAGAATTATGGCGCGAAAAAGGCGGAGCGTATCCGCGCCGGGCTGAAGGGCGCGGTATGCTCCGCCATGGTATTCTGTCTGGTGATTTCCGCTCTGGTGTGGGTGTTCGCCCGGCCGCTGATGGGGCTGTTTGCGGAGAGCGGCGACGTGGACACCATCCTGGCGGGCGTAGGTTATCTGCGTATCGAGGGCGCGTTCTACTGCGGCATCGGCTGCCTGTTCCTGCTGTACGGCCTGTACCGGGCACTGGGCAGGCCGGGGATGTCGGTGGTGCTGACAGTGATCTCCCTGGGCACCCGGGTGGCGCTGGCCCACATCCTGTCCGCCGTCCCCGCCATCGGCGTGGCGGGCATCTGGTGGTCGGTGCCCATCGGCTGGTTTCTGGCGGACGGGGCCGGACTGGGATATTATCTGCTGCGGCGAAATCAACTGCTTGGCTGGGACGGCGGGGCTCAGGCCGTGTGATGGGACAGAATGGCCGCCGCGATCCCCTCCACAGAGGTGCTTTGGGCTAGGATCGGCGTTCCGTCCCAGTTCCGGGTCAGGGCGGCGGCGGTCACCTCGCCGATGCAGACGCACTGGGCCTGCGGGGGGACGCAGCCCTGCTGCTCCAGGAACATCTTGACCCCGCCGGCGCTGGTAAAGACGAGATAGTCCGCCCGCTCCAGCCACTCCCCCGCCTCCTCTGTCAAAGGAGCGGGGACGGCGTCATAGAGGTGGATATCCCGCACGGTGCGCGAGGCCGAGAGGGTCTGGAACAGCTCGTCGGAACCCAGCCGGGAGCGCAGGAGGACAATGTCCTCCTGGGGCGGGACGGTGTCCAGCAGGGCCTGGGCCAGGGCGGCGGTGGTGTAGGTCTCCGGGCAGAGGTCAGCCCGAAAACCCTGGGCGGACAGCGCCTTGCCGGTGGCCGCGCCGATGACGGCGAAGCGGCAGGGCCACAGCCGCCGCAGATCCACCCGCTCCGATTTCAGCCGCCGGAAGAACTCCTTGACCCCGTTGGCACTGGTGAACACCAGCCAGCGGGGATTCCCGTCGCACAGGCTGTCCAGCTTGATGGGCAGGGGCAGCTCCTGAATCACAGACTGCTGAGCGATAAAAGTCCTGGCCCCTAAGGGCTCCAGGGCTGCGCTCAGCTTTTTTGTCATGGGCTCCGACCCGGACAGGCCCACCGTGACCCCCTCCAGCGGGGCAGCCATGGGGGAGGACAGATCCAGACCGGCCACCTCCCCCACCACAATGACCGCCGGGGGCTGGACATTTGCCGCGCGGGTCTTTTCCCCGATGTCCGCCAGCGTCCCCCGGACAGCGGCGGGGTGAGGCGAATTGCCCCCGGACAGGACGGCGGCAGGGGTATTTCCCGGCTTTCCCGCAGCCATCAGCCGCTGGGCGATCTGCTCCAGCCGGGACAGGCCCATGAGGAACACCAGCGTCCCGGGCAGTCGGGCCAGGTCGTCCAGATATTCCGGCAGGCCGTCCCCGGTGTCCGCCGTGTGGGCGGTGACGATGTGGACGCTTCGGCTCAGCCCCCGGTGGGTGGCGGGGATGCCCGCCATGGCCGGGATAGCCAGGGCGGAGGTGATACCGGGCACCACCTGGCAGGGGACGCCCGCCGCCTCCAGGGCCATCAGCTCCTCCCCGCCCCGGCCAAAGACAAAGGGGTCGCCTCCCTTGAGGCGTACCACCATTTTTCCCTCCTGGGCGCACTGGACAAGCTTGGCGCAGATGTCCTCCTGTCTGGCCGAGTGTTTTACCCCCTGGCGTTTGCCCATGTAGATGACCTGGGCATGGTCGGGAACCTCCCGCAGCAGCGCCTTGTCGATGAGGTCGTCGTAGATGACCACGTCGCAGTTTTGCAGCAGCCGCAGCCCCCGCAGGGTGATGAGGTCGGCTGTTCCGCAGCCCGCCCCCACCAGATAGACTTTACCACCCATGTGATCCATGGCCGTCCGCTCCTTCCTGATACAGCTTCAAAGTGTCCTCCGTCTCCTCCCGGCTCAGCGGCCCGCCACGCTCCAGGCTGGCGGCGAACAGGGCGGCAAAAAACCTGCTCCGGGCCGCCTCGTCGGGAAGCGCCTCTTTGGCCAAGTCCCGTGTGCCGTCCAAATAGGCCAGGATCTCCCCGAACCGCTCCGGGATCATGGCGTCAATCTGCTTTTTCAAATAGATCGCACCAGTGGGGCTGGCTCCGCCGGTGGAAATGCCCACGCTGAGGCTGCCCCGCTTGACCAGGGCGGGAAACAGGAAGGAGCAGTAATCCCGGTCGTCCACCACGTTCACCGGGATCCGCATCTCCCGGCACAGCCCGGAGATGTGGTGGTTCAGCTCGGGGTCGTCCGTGGCGGCGATGACGAAGGCTTTGCCCTCCAAAAGCTCCGGGGTAAAGACCCGCTCCAGCAGCAATAGGCCGGGAATCGCCCGAATTTCCGGGGAAATATCGGGAGCGCACACCGTCAGCCTGGGCCCATAGGGAAGCAGCTTTTCAATTTTTCGCTGTGCTACGGTGGAGCCGCCTACAATGAGGCCCTCTTGCTGGTCAAGCTCCACGAAAAACGGGAAATACGCCATACCCTTCTCCCCTATCATTGATAATAGTACTGCCAGCCGCCCTCTGTCATGACCCGGGCCAGTCGGACGCTAAAAGCCCGGTCCAAAATCCCCGACTCAAACGCCTCTTCTGGCGCTCCCCGGAAAAGTAGGCTCCCTTCGGCGGCTACCGCGATCTCATCTGCCCAGCGCAGGGCAAGGCAAAGGTCGTGGAGCACCATCAGTACCGCTTTGCCCTCCCCCGCCAGACGGCGGGCGATGGCCATGACCTCCAGCTGATGGGCCACATCCAGGAATGTGGTGGGCTCGTCCATCAGGATGGTCTCGGTGTCCTGGGCCAGCGCCATGGCAAGATAGACCTTCTGCCGCTGGCCTCCGCTGAGCTCCTCCATGGAGCGGTCGGCAAATGCGGCGGCGTCCGCCCATCGCAGGGCCTTTTCCACCATCTCATAGTCCTCTTTTCGGTAGCGGCGGGGGTAGGAGAGGTAGGGGAAGCGGCCGTGGAGCACCATCCGCCGGGCGGAGATGTTGGGGGTGTTCCGGGACTGGGCCAGATAGGTCACCTTCTGGGCCAGCTGCCGGGGCGTGATCTGGTCGGAGGACGTCCCGTCCACCAGGATCTCCCCGCCCAACTTGGGCTGGAGGCCCAGAATGGTTTTCAACAGGGTGCTCTTCCCGCAGCCGTTGGGGCCCAGCAGGGCCAGCACCTTCCCCGGCGTCAGCTCCATGAAGACGCCACTCAGCACAGCCTGCCTGCCGTAGCCCGCCGAAAGATTTTTCAGCTCAATCATGGATGCGCCCCCCTCTCTGCTTCAGCAGCAGGAAGATGAAGAAGGGCCCGCCCACAAAGGACAGCACGATGCCCACCGGCAGCTCGTAGGGGGCGAACAGCACCCGGCCCAGCAGGTCGCAGGCGGTGAGCATGGCCGCGCCCCCCAGGGCGGAGCCCAGGATGAGGGTGCGGCTCTCCTCCCCCAGCAGGCGGCGCATGATGTGGGGCACGATGAGCCCCACAAAGCCCAGCAGGCCGCAGAAGCTGACGGCGGCCCCCGCCAGGGCGGCGGCCAGCGCCAGCAGGAGCAGCCGCATAGGCTTCACCCGCAGGCCCAGGCTCTGGGACACGTCCCGGCCCAGCATCAGCACGTCCAGCTCGCCGGCCAGGGACAGCACCAGCACAAAGGCGGGCAGGATGACCCAAAAAGCGGGGGCCAGCTTTGCCATGGTCAGGTTGGCCAGACTGCCGATGCGAAAATCCGAGTAGCCCAGCAGGGCGTCGGGCACAAAGGTGACCACCGCGTCGATGCCGGCGGAGAAGATGGCGGACACCGCCATACCGGCCAGAATGAGGGTGAGCTTGGAGGCCCCGGTGCGCTCCGCAATGAACAGCACCAACATGACCCCCAACAACGCCCCCAGGAACGCGGCCAGCGGAATGAACCCCGCCGCCGTGGGGGCTATGGCTCCCACTAGGGCCACCATCAGCCCCGCCCCGGCGTTGACGCCGATGATGTTGGGGGCGGCCATGGGGTTGCTCAGCACTGCCTGGATCACCGTCCCGGCCACGGCCAGGGCGGCCCCCGCCAGCAGGCAGCCGCAAGTCCGGGGCAGGCGGGCGTAGAGGATGATCTGGGCCTGAGGCCCTTCCCCCTGTCCCAGCAGGGCGCGCAGGGTGTCGCCCAGGCCGACGGGCACCGCGCCCAGGCAGAGGCTCAGCACGGCGGCCAGCGCGGTCAACCCGCACAGAGCCACCCAGACCAGCGCTTTATTGACCTTGTGGGTAGAGGATGTCCGCAAGCTTTTCATAGGCTTCTCCCCAGCGTGCGTTTGGTTTCAGGTTGTAAAGGGCCTGCTCCATGGTGTGGAAGCGGCCCTCCCTGACAGCGGTCAGGTTTTCCCAGGCGGGGTTAGACAGCAGAGTGGCCTCCAGCGTGGCCATGGCCTTGGTGGGGTCTGAGCCCTGGAGCGCCACAAAAATATAGTCCGGGTCGGCGGCGATGATGGCCTCCAGGCTCAGCTCCTCCAGGAGCGAGGCGTCGCTGTCGGCAATGTTGACGCAGCCCAGTGCGGCCAGCATCTCGCCCAGCACGGTGCCCTCGCTGCCCTTGACCTTGCAGGACGAGCCGGTGGCCCGCATACACAGCACCCGGGGGGCGGTGCCGTCCTGACGGGCAACGGCGGCCTCCACCTGGGCGGCGACGTTTTCGCCGTAAAGGGTGTAGTTTTCCGGGCGCCCGGTGAGGCGGGTGCAGATTTCCAGCATCCGCAGGTAATCGTCAAAGCCGTCCACGTCAAAATAGGCCACAGAGATGCCCGCCTGGGTCAGCGTTGGCTCCAGCTCCAGATCGGCCTCGGTGGACACGCTGCCGATGACTAGATCAGGCCGCGCGGCCAGCAGCACCTCCAGATTGGGCTCCTTGACGGCCCCCAGATCGGCCACGCCGCTGCCCAGGTTCAGGTCGAAGGAAGTCCAGGCGTCGTTGGCGGTGGCCACCAGAACGTCCTTGCCCCCGGCCAGGCACCAGATGTCCGCGAAGCTGCCGATGAGGGCGGCTACCCGGGTGGGCGGGGCCACTTCCACCTCCCTGCCCAAGTCGTCGGTGAAGGAAACTGTTCCCGGCGCAGAGGAAGCAGTCTCCTCAAGGCTCAAGGAGGCGGTTCCATCAGGAGCTGGGGAAGCGGTTTCCCCAGAGCCCGCTTTCTGCCCGCCGCAGCCAGTGAGCAGGAGCAGCATGGCCGCCAAAATAAAAGTGAATCGGTTCCGTTTCATCATCGTTCTCCAAACTTGAAAAAGGACGTCCCGGCTTTCACCGGGACGTCCTTTCCAGTGACAGGAAATTATAATCAGGCCTGGGGCCCGGCGGTGTGATGCTGCTCGATGGGCTTGACGTTGAAGTTGGAGCGGTACTCGGTCTCGTGCCAGAACATATCCTCGGCCACCAGACACTCGGGATTCAGCTCCACGCCCTCCAGGATGATCTCCTTGAACTTCTTGTACCCGGCGCGGTCGATGAGGTGTCCGCCGTGGAGGTACTCGGGCTTGTAGTCCATGACCCAGGCGGAGAACTTCTGCCAGTTCTTCAGCACGCCGATGATCACGTCCTCGCTGGCCCAGTTCAGGAACATTTTGCCCGTACGGGGGGTCTGCCGGCCGGTGCGGCCGCCCAGGATCACGCGGTACAGGGGCTTCTCGCTCCGCGTCCACGCGCTGGTGGGGCACGCCTTGACGCACTCGCCGCAGCCCACGCAGCAGCAGGGATCCTTGTCGATCTTGGCGATGCCCTCGTTGAGGGACAGCACCCGGGTGGCGCCGTGCTCGCAGGCCCGGACGCAGGCGCCGCAGCCGATGCAGCGCTCGGCATGGTAGGTCATCTTGGACACGCCGATGATGCCGAAGTCGCACATATGGGCCTTATTGCAGTCGTTGGGGCAGCCGGAGATGTTGATCTTGATGTGGTAGTGGCTGGGGAAGATGATGGGCTCGATCTTCCGGGCCAGCTCAAAGGTATTGATGTTGCCGCAGATGCAGTGGTAGTTGCCGATGCAGGCGGTGATATTCCGGGCGCCGATGGTGGGATAGCCGGACTTGGGATCCCAGGGCTGGGGCTCGTGGGCCACGGTGTCCATGTTCACGTCGCACAGCTCGGAGTCCACCTCTTTGATGTACTGCTCCAGGTACTCGTTGACGGCGGGGATGTTCTCGTACTTGATGCCGGCAATGTCAAAGGTCTGACGGGTGCCGAAGTGGAAGTTCCCGTCGCCCCAGGTCTTGGCGATGTGCTTGACATTTTCCAGGTACTTGGCGTCTACCATGCCGCCGGGAACACGCATCTGGAGCATGAACTCGCCGGGAACCTTGGACTGGCGGAAGCAGTTCAGACGTGTCTTTTTGACGTTGATGTCATGATTCATCGTTCATTGCTCCTTTCTCAGTCCACCAGGTCGCGGGCCACGGTGTAGGGGAACACAGGCCCGTCCAGGCAGACATAGGTCTCGTCAATACGGCAGTGGCCGCACTTGCCAACGGCGCAGGACATCTTCCGCTCGAAGCTCATCCAGATCTTCTCCGCGTCCACGCCGTTCTTCAGCAGCTCCAGGCCGGTGAACTTCATCATGGGAGGCGGACCCACCACGACCACGGCGTAGTTGCCCTCGAAGGAATCCCAGGGGATCTCCTTGACGAAAGCGGTCACCATGCCGGTGCGCCAGCCTTCCTTGGTGTCGTTGTCCAGGGCATAGATGGTGGAGAATTTCTCCTTCCAGGCCTCCAGCTCCTTGTGGAACACGATGCCCTCCTCGTTCTTGAAGCCGGAGATCAGGTGAACGCTCTTCACCATGTCGGGCTGGGAGGCAAAGCAGTTCAGCATGGAGCGGACGGGAGCCAGGCCGGTGCCGCCGGTGATGACCACCACGTGCTTGCCCTGGAACTGATCCACGGGCCAGCCCTTGCCGTAGGGGCCGCGGAGGAACAGGGTGTCGCCGGCGGTCTTTTCAAAGATGACGTTGGTCACCTTGCCCACGTTGCGGATGGTAAACTCCAGCCACCCGTCCCCCTGAGCGGAGACGGAGATGGGGCACTCGCCGATCTTGGGGATGGAGAGCTGCATGAACTGGCCGTGGCTGACCTTGGCGTCGGTCTCCACCCGGAAGGTCCACTCGTGGGCGCTCTCCTTATGTACATCTAAAATCGTGCAGGGCTTGGGCTGAACAGGATTCATCATATTCACGCGCCTCCTTACTGCTTGGCCTGGCCGGCCTTGATCTCGTCTACGGCGGCACTGACCTTGTTGAGTGTGGCGGAAATGGAGATCAGCTCCGGGCAGCGGTGGGTGCAGCGGCCGCAGCCGACGCACATATGGCTGTCTTCAAAGCGAGCCTTGTAGTCGTGGAACTTATGGAGCACCTTGTAGCGCATCCGATCCCCGGCGGTGGAGCGGAACTCCCGCTGGCCGGCCATCTGGTCGAACCCGGCGATCTGGCAGGAGGAGGTGACCCGGCGGCGCTCGCCCACCTCGGGGTTGTCGCCGTAGATGATGTCCCGCGTGGTGAAGCAGGTGCAGGTGGAGCAGGCCACGGTGCAGGAGCCGCAGGAGATGCAGCGGGCGTCATACTCCTTCCACATGGGATGGTTCTTCAGGGCCTTGCGCACTTCCTTGTCCTCCAGGTCGGGCAGGGTCACCTTCAGCTCGTTCTCCTCCACAAAAGCGGGGGTGTAGTCGGCCTCGGGCATATCCGCGAAGTAGGGGGCGAAGGCGTCGTCGGTGACCTGAACCTGAACCCCGTCCTCGGAGAACTTCAGGGCCAGGGAGTAGTCGTCGGTCTTGTTGGTGCCCATGGAAACGCAGAAGCAGGTGTCGTCCCCGCCGCCGCACTCCATCATAGCGAACTTGACCAGCTCCCGCATCCGCTCATAGTACAGGTCGGTGTAGCCGCCGTTGCCGGCATAGATCTTGGCCTGGACGTGCTGGGCGTTGATGTCGCAGGGACGGGCCAGGATCAGGATGGGCTTTTTGGGGCCCTTGCTCTCCCGGTACTCATCCTCGGTGAAGTAGAAAATGGCCTGCTGAATGGGGGTCAGGACCTCCTTGGCAGGGTAATCGGACTTGACATCCCAGACGATGTCCTCCCAGCGCTCCACCTCGTCATAACGGATGACATCCGTGTCGGAGTAGCGCCCCTGGTTGCGGAACCGCTTCGGCGCGTAAACCGTGTAATCCTTGCGCAGAGCGGCAAGGACTTGGTTGGCCTGGGCGGCATTCAGGGTGTATCCCATGTTCGAACCTCCTTGTTTCTCTTATTTTGTTTTTCTTCACAAAAAACAGCTAAGCTACCACCTTGATTTTGCCACATTATTCTGATAAAATCAAGTCATCATTTATAATAAAGTGATAAGCTTTGATTATTGGAGCGTGGCGGATATGCAGGATCACCGAATGGAGACCTTCTTGACCTTATGTGAAACCATGAATTACCGGCAGGCGGCCGAGCGGCTGCACATCACCCAGCCCGCCGTCACCCAGCACATCCAGTATCTGGAGGCCTACTACGGCTGCAAGCTGTTCTCCTACGACGGAAGAAAGCTGACCAAAACGGAACAGGCGGAGCTTTTGGAGCGGGGCGTCCACGCCATGAATTACCAGGAGGCGCGTCTTCGGGAGGATCTTCGCCTCCGGCGGGCGCCCAGCCTCTCCATCGGGGCCACCAAAACCATCGGGGAGTTTGTCATCGCCGAGCACGTTTCCCGCTACCTGGAGGCGCCGGGAAACCGCCTGTCGGTGGATGTGGACAACACCGCCCGGATCCTGGAGCGGCTCAACCGGGGCAAGCTGGATTTCGCCATCATCGAGGGCTATTACAGCCGGTCGGAATATGAGGACTGCCTCTATCAGAAAGAGCCTTTTGTGGGGCTGTGCGCCAAGGATCACCTTCTGGCGGGGCGGACTGTCCCCCTGGACGAGCTGTGGGGGGAGGATCTGCTGCTGCGGGAGAAGGGATCGGGCACCCGGGAGATTTTAGAAAATTTCCTCAACGAGCGCAACCACACCGTCACCGACTTCGCGCGGGTCACGAGTGTCGGGAATCTGGGCCTCCTGGAACAGCTTTTGGCAAGAAAAAAAGGGATCACCTTCGCCTACGCCGTGGCGGCGGCAGGAAGCGACCAACTGGCTCCGTTCTTTGTGGAGGGCTTGGAACTTCAGCGGGAGTTCAACTATGTATTCCTCCGGGACACCGGAGCCAAGGCTCTGGTAGAGCTCTTTGACAGCTACCGGCCATAGGATCGTGTGCAAATAAAACCGGGCGCGTCTGCCGACGCGCCCGGTTTTTAGTTCCCGGTTCAAGTCACTGGATAACCTCCAGCTCTTTGGACACATGGTTCAGGCTCACCGCTCCGTCCGAGGTCATGAGCATCAGATCCTCGATGCGCACACCCAGCTCCCCGGGGAGGTAGATGCCCGGTTCGCAGGAGAAGATCATGCCCTCTTTCACGATGTTCTGGTTGGTGGCGGACACGTCCCCGGCGTCATGAACCTCGATGCCGATGCAGTGGCCCAGCCGGTGGGTGAAATAGGGGCCGTAGCCCGCGTCGGAGATGATGTCCCGGGCGATTTTGTCCACCTCGCAGAACTTCATGCCGGGCTTCATGGCGGCCTGGGCGGCCAGGTTGGCACGCAGCACGGTCTCGTAGACCTCCCGGCCCTTGTCGCTGACGCTCTTGTAGAAGAAGGTGCGGGTCATGTCGGAGCAGTAGTCGTCCTTCTTGCAGCCCACGTCGAACAGAACGCAGTCCCCCGGCTTGAGCACTGTGTGGTCGGGCTTGTGGTGGCCGATGGCGGCATTGGCGCCGAAGCTGACCAGGGGGCCGAAGGAGGGGCCCTGGGTGCCCAGCTCCGCATAGATGGCCTTCATGCCGTCAGACACCTCCAGCTCGGACACCCCCTCCCGGATCAGACCGCGGAAGCGCTCCATGGCCTGGTCGTTGAGCTGGGAGGCCACGATCATCTTCTGCTTCTCCTCCTCGTCCTTCACCCGGCGGGCGGCGTCCACGCACTCGGAGCCGTTGCGGTAGGCGCTGCCGGCCCCCAGCTCCATCAGCTCCAGCAGGAAGCGGGCCGCCATTTTCTTGTCGATGCCCAGGGGCTTGGAGTGGTCGGTGNACCCGGCGATGATCTGGCAGCCGGGGTCGGTGTCGGANAACCACACCTTCTCGATGCCGATGTCNCCGTCCACNGTNAAGAGCTTGTTGACAAACAGCTTGTGNCCGCCGTTNTTNTTCAGGTANAGNGCCAGCAGCCGCTCNTTGGGCANNATCCACCGGCCGGTGAGGTAGAAGATNGACGGGGGATCGCTGATGAGGAGCTGNTCCAGCCCCCGCTCCTCCATCTGGGCCAGCACGGCGGCCACTCTNTGNTCNTACATACCGTNNGTTCCTCCTTTGAGTTAAAATTTCAGTGNNATNAAGGGCAAAAGCCGCCGNAANCNGGGGNNGCGGCGGCTTTTGTGTNAAGGTNAGCCCATGACGTAGGTGATGGGGGCGCCGGGGCCGAGAGGAAGNCCGATGAGCATCCACNCGGCCAGCAGGANNCACCAGCCCACCANGAAGGCNATGGAGAAGGGCAGCATGNAGGANNCCAGNGTGCCCCAGCCGGANTCCTTGTCGTACTTCTTCATGATGGTGAGGATGTAGGGGATCCAGGCGATGACGGGGGCGATGATGTTGGTGGAGCTGTCGCCGATGCGGTAGGCCACCTGGGTCAGCTCGGGGGACAGGCCCAGACCCATGAACATGGGGACGAACACGGGGGCNAAGATGGCGTACTTGGCGGAGGCGGAGGCCATGAACAGNTTNACNAAGCCGGACACCAGCACGAAGCAGATCATCAGNANNACCGGGTTGGCGTTCATGCCCTGGAGNAGCTCAGCGCCCTTGAAGGACAGGATGCGGCCGATGTTGGTCCTGCTGAANTAGTTGGTGAACTGGGCGGCGACAAAGGCCATGGCGATNAANCCGGANACGGAGGCGATGGACTTGTTGAAGGANGCCACCACNTCCTTGTCGGTCTTGAAGGTNCCGCACAGCTTGCCGTANACGAANGAGGGGATNANGAACANCAGGGTNAACAGCGGGATGATGGAGTTGATNAGNGTGGANNCCTCGATCAGGCTGCCGGTCTCGTTGTTGCGCATGAANGAGNNCTNGGGNATGCAGCAGATCACATAGANGACGATGATGCCCAGGAACACGAAGTTGGCGATCNNCAGGGCCTTCTCCTCCTGNGCGGTCATCTCGCCGGTGGGCTCNNCCAGGGTGCCGTCGCCGTTCTCCNTGTACTCGCCCAGGCGGGGCAGGATGACCTTCTCGGTGATGAGGGTGCCCAGAANGGTNATCAGGAAGGTGGANACGATCATGAANTACCAGTTGGACAGGGCGCTNACGTTNTAGNTGGGNTCCAGGGTCTGGGCNGCGGAGGTGGAGAAGCCGGAGAGGATGGCGTCGGTGGAGCCGATGACCAGGTTGGCGGAGAAGCCGCCGGACACGCCGGCAAAGCCCGCCGCNATNCCGGCCAGGGGATGCTTTCCGTACGCTTTAAAGATCATGGCCGCCAGGGGGATGAACACCACGTAGCCCGCGTTCTCAGCCACGTTGGTGAGCACGCCGATCAGNACCACCATGGGGGTGACCAGCCAGGCGGGGGTGACCTTGACCACCTTGCGGATCAGGCCGTTGAGGTAGCCGGAGCTNTCNGCCACGCCGATGCCCAGCATGATGACGATGGTGAAGCCCAGGGGNGCGTAGCTGGTGAAGTTGCTNACNGCGNTGGTGAGCATATACTGNAGGCCGGACTTGCTGAACAGGCTGACNACNTTGACGGTNGTCTCCTCCACCGCGCCGGTGGCGGANTTGTACATCTGGCCGGTGGCGCTCCAGCCCAGNGCCGCGCCGATGCCGGAGATGANGACCACGNNCACNGCCAGGTAGAAGAAGATGGTCANCGGNGCGGGGAGNTTGTTNCCNACNGCNTCGATCNNGTCCAGGAAGCGNAGAANNCNGGAACGNTTNTNGGCCGCTGCCTTCTTGGTCNTTGACTTTTNGCTCATGTTTTTTCCTCCTTNNNNTTACTCTCTTTTGCNTGCTTTCTATCGCCAGCGCCGGGNGACNGCGCNTGACTNCAATTGACTGCCCCTGCGTTATTTCGCGCTGTTGGAGGCGATGAGGGCGGCGTCCCACACCCCGGAGAAGGGGGGAGANTAGCACAGNTCCATNAAGCCCATCTCGTCCACCGTCAGNCCGGAATAGATGGCGATGGCGTAGTAGTTGGCCCGGGGCACCACGATGCCCTGNCCCCAGGTGGAGGCCCCCAGNATGACCCGGGTCTTGGCGTCGTAGATGAGCTTGATGTTCAGCTTCTCCTTCCCGTAGTAGGAGGCGTAGCTGTTGCCGGTGATGGTGTGGGCCTTGTAGTCCAGNCCNTTGGCCTTGGCGTCCCGCTCGGACAGGCCCACCTTGGCGGCGTCCAGGCCGAACAGNCGCAGGGCGGAGCTGCCGATGAGCTTGAAGGGGTTGGGGGTGGCCCCGCCCANGATGTCGCCGATGATGCGCCCCTGCTTGTTGGCGTTGGTGCCCAGGGGGGCGTAGCTGTACTGGCCGGTGATGGCGGACTTCATGATGCTGCAGTCGCCGGCGGCGTACACGTCGGGGANGCTGGTCTCCATGCGCTCGTTGACGTAGATGGCGCCGTTGCGGGCCTTCTCCACNTTGGGGATNAANGCGGTGGCNGGGGCGATGCCGGCNCTGTTGATGACCATGTCCGCCGGGATCTCNGTCTCCNTGTCCCCCTGCTTCAGCACCGCCTTGACGATCTTCCCGTCCTCGGCGACCAGGCGGCTCACCGCGGTGTCNGTCAGGACGGTGACNCCGTTGCGCTCCAGCTCNTCCCGNAGGGCCTGGCTGGCNTCNGGCTCAAAGGCGGCCAGGATCTGGGGGGCCANCTCCACCACNGTG
This sequence comes from Clostridiales bacterium, assembly GCA_014799565.1. Classification (GTDB taxonomy): domain Bacteria; phylum Bacillota; class Clostridia; order Oscillospirales; family Oscillospiraceae; genus Enterenecus. The sequence goes on along the minus strand of JAAVHT010000042.1, from coordinate 18,240 downwards.
ACCTCNTTGCCNTAGTGGCGGCAGGCCTCGGANACCTCCAGGCCGATNAAGCCCGCGCCCACGATGACCACGTGCTTGACGNNNTCGTCCAGCAGGGCCTGCTTGACCCGNGTGCCGTCGGCCACGTCCCGCACCTCGAAGAGGTTGTCGTAGGGCTGGTCGAAGGGCGGGAANTGCCGCACGGAGGCGCCGCTGCCGATGACCAGCTTGTCATAGGTGTCGGTGAACTCCTCNCCGGTTTTCAGGTTCTTCACCGTCACGGTTTTGCTGTCCGTGTCCACGGCGGTGACCTCATGGTAGGTCTTGATGGGGATGCCGTTTTGGGCAAACTCCTCCGCCGTGCGGGCGATCAGCTCCTGGCCCCGCTTGATGTGGTCGGAGATGTAGAACGGGATGCCGCACGCGCCGTAGGACACGTCGCCCCCCTTTTCGTACACCATGATCTCCGCCTGGTCGCCCAGACGGCGCTTCAGCTTGGAGGCAGCCGACATACCGGCCGCCACGCCGCCAATGATGATGACTTTCATTCCTTTACCCTTCTTTCCACAATGATAGCGTTTGTCATGCAGCCGGTCACATTGATGAGCGTGCGGAACACATCCGCGATGGGGTCAATGGCGATCATCGCGCCCAGCCCGGGCAGGGCCTCGGACGCGCCCAGGCCCATGAGCAGGCCAAACTCCGACATGGTGGCGGTGCCGGGAAGCTCCGTGATCCCGTAAGAGACGATGACCACCAGGATGAGGTGGGCCGCGATGAGCCCGGGGGTCATGGAGGTGCCGAAGAGCCCCAGGGCAAACAGGACGGACAGCGTGGGGAACAGGGCCGCGCAGCCCTGCGCGCCGGAGGCGATGGCGTAGGCGGACACCGGGTCGGTGACCTCACGGCGCAGGCCCAGCCCCTCCGCCAGCACCTGCTGGGCGTCGGGCAGACAGCCGGAACCAGAGCGGGTCTTGAGGGCCTTGACCATCACCGGCTTCCCCTTGCCCCAGAAGGCGGCGGGGCTTACCCCGGACAGAGCGCACAGCAGGGTTTGCAGCACCAGCATCACCGCCATGCCCAGAATGAGCACCAGCAGCATTTTGGCGATCATCAGCAGGATCACCGGCCCGCAGGACGCCGCCAGCCAGGCCATGATGGCCCCGGCCCCCATGGGCTTGTAGGCGATGACGGTCTTACACACGCTGACGCCCACAGAGAAGGCCCCGTCCAGGATGTCGATCAGGGACTTCACCGAGTCCGACTTGGCCTGCATCCGCCGGGCGGCGATGCCCACATAGATGCCGAACACGAAGATGCCCGCCACATTGGCCAGCACCAGATCCCGGCCCAGGCCGGAGGGAACCAGGGAGGACAGGTGGCTGACAAGCTCATTGCCGTCGGCGGTGAAAACCGGGGCGCCCTGGTCGGGGACGGCCCCGACCTCAAAGACCAGACCCAGGGCCAGGGCCACGCCGGCGCTGAGCACCAGCATCAGGGTGTTGACCCACTTTTTCCACCGGGTCAGCTTGGACACCGTCTTTTCGGCCGGGGTTTTGACCACCAGCCGGATGGAGGCCAGAAAGACCATGGGGAGGATCAGGCAGGACAGCAGGGCCACATAGCCCTTGGCCACCAGGGAGAACCAGGGGATCAGGTCGCTGGCGTAGGGGTCGGAGGCCGACGCCGGCTGGAAGAGGGACAGCCCGGAGGAAACGCCCCCGGACAGGGCCCAGACCAGCAGGCCCAGCAGGGTGCCCGCGCCGCTCCCGATCAGAACACGGGTGGCAAAGCTGAACTTCTTCTTGGGCAGATGGCCCAGAATGTAGAGCAAGACAAAGAACAGAACCACGCCCACCAGGCTGGCCCAGTGGGAAAGGCTCAGAAATTGCAAGATGTCCCAATCCAACACGTTCAAAGTGTACCGCTCCTTTCCGCCANCCTCAGCACATATCGGTCATGATGCGGATGATCTCCTTGTCAGTCTCCCGCATCCCGTCCCGGCTGAGGCGGCCCACGTTGAGAATGGTGTTCTCCACGCCCTTGGAGATGATTCCGTCGCCGCCCGAGAACTGCTGGCCGTTGATGTACATTTGGTAGCCCAGAATGCCGCAGTCCACGGCGGCGGCGATCTTACCGGCGCAGGAGGGCTTTGCCCCGTCGCAGATGATGCCCGAGACGATGGCCAGGGAGTTGACCAGCGTGTGGGCGATGCAGTTGTAGTCGCCGCCCAGCAGGAAGGCGATGCCGCAGCCCGCGCCGCAGCCCGCGCTCACCGCGCCGCAGTAGGCGGACAGGCGGCCGATGCCGGTTTTTTGGTGGATGGTGACCAGGTTGGACAGCAGCAGGGCCCGGTGGAGCTCGTCCCGGCTGGAGCCCAGCTCCTTGGCGTATTCGATGACGGGCAGCGAGGCGGTCATGCCCTGGTTGCCGCTGCCCGAGTTGATGATGACAGGCATCTCACAGCCGCTCATGCGGGCGTCGGAGCCCGCGGCGGCGGCGGCCCGGGCGCGGGTGCGCACGTCGTTTCCAAAGCTCTCGAGAAGCACGCTGCCGATGTTGGCCCCCCAGCTGTTTTTCAAGCCCTCGGCGGAGATGGCGCTGTTGTAAGCGATCTGCCGCTCGATGATCTCCCGGGTGTCGTCCAGGTCGGCGGTTCGGGCGAACTCGTCGATGTCCTTCACGTTGAGCAGGCTCCGGTCGGCCATGTCGGCGGCCTTTTCCGCCTTNACGCCGATCTGATAGAGNANCTCCCCGTCCTTNTCAATNAGGACGATGTTGGTGTGGTAGTTGGCGATGCGCACCCGGGACCAGGAATCCCCCTTGTACAGGGTGACTACCATGTCCAGGATCTCNTCGGTCTCCAGGGGGCTGATCCGGATCTCNGTGTGATCCATNTACTCCTTGATCNGGGGCTTCTGCTCCTCGGTGACGCCGGCAATGACCTCCAGCACCCGGCCGGCGTCNCCCACGGTCACGCCCGCGGCCACGGCGGCGGCNATGCCCTTGAGCCCGCCGGTGTTGGGCACGATGACGCTTTTCACGTTTTTCACAATGTTCCCGCTGACCGCGACCTCACACCGGTCNGGGAGCGNNCCCAGCACCTCCNNCGCTTTGGCGGCGCAGTAGGCCAGGGCAATGGGCTCCGTACAGCCCATGGCTGGAACCAGCTCTTCCNTCANAATCTGNACATANGTCTGATAGCGTACATCTGATCGTTCCATCTCGATACCCTCCTATCTCAAATTGGNGGCANCAGACCGGGNGGCNCTGACCGGCCNCCCGNTGNTTNGTNATTTTGCATGATTTACTGCGNAATTTTGTTNCTNTATACTATCACAATGTTNAAACAAAAGCAAATAAAATNAGCNGCATTTGAATAACGGATTATAATCNTTNCATAAGAANNANTTATGANGANANCNGGNANATTGCCGGCGCCNCTGTNCCGNACACCGGTTCCCGGATATAAAAAAGCGGGNCGGCNNCCATNGAGGCCGTCCCNTTTTACNTTGTNCGCTTGACCTGTTTTCAATAGGGCAGCCCNATGTTGCTGCCCGTGGCCTGCTTTCGCACCCGGAGGAACTGCCGGTTCAGCCGGGCGTCCGCCTTGCGGACATAATCCCGGATGATCTCCAANATAGCGGTCTCCTCCTCCGTCATGTTTTTGGATCGGCGGTATACCAAGTCCACATNGATGAGNGAGGTCTCCTTCAGCGGAACCACCTTGATTTTGTCGCACTCAAAATACACATCATCCAAAGCCATGGAGATGGGNAGCAGCGCGCAGCCCTTCCCGTGGGATACGGCGTCCTTNATGCCGGCCCGATCCAGAAAGGTGTGGGCCGCCTGAATGCCGTAGCCCTGGGTCTCGCTGGCCTTGTAGTCCTTGAAGCAGATAATGGGGACGTCTTTGAGCTGCTCCAGGGAGAGAAGCTCCTCCTTCGCCAGTGGGCTTTGAGGCGGAAGGAAGGCGGCAAAGGGCCACCGGGCCAACGGCTCCCGCTCCAAGCCCATNTGGGCAATCCCCTCAANGAAGCNCTTTCGCCGGGAAACCGGGTNACCGCANAGGGCGATGTCCACCGAGCCGCTGGCCAAAGCTTCCTGCATCTGCTTTGGGCGCAGCTCGCTCACGGTCAGCGNCAANTCGGGAAACGCGATCTTGATGGAGTCCATGGTCTCGNAAAAGGTGTAGCAGCACACCAGCGGCGCGGCCGCGATGGCAANGCTGGAGGCGTGGAATCCTTTGGCCGACAGCCGGTAGATCCGATCCAGTTCGCCCTGAATGGNNTTGGCGATGCGGTAAAGCTCTTCCCCCTTCTCGGTGAGGGAAACGCCCTGCGCGTTCCTGTTAAAAATAGGNAAGCTAAGTTCCTTTTCCAANTCGCGCAGGGCNTTGCTCAGAGCGGGCTGGGTGATGTACAGCTTTTTGGCCGCCTTCGAAATGGAGCAGCAGTCCGCAATTGTTACGACATAGGTCAATTGCTCCAAACGCATNGTACTGTCACCCAGCCCTCTCATCCTATTTATTTTGGTATTTTACAGCTTATCCACGCAGAAGTTGCCGGGGCCGCCCCAGCCCTTGGTGCCCTCCACCGTGACCATGGTGTCCTCGCNGAGTCTGGGATCGCTGGCGCCGGGAACCTGGAAGGTGGCGTTCGTCAGCTGAGCCACGGGNACCTCCTCAGGCTTGGTCAGCTGGGGAACCCACTCNTAGGGGATGCGGTAGGCGCGGTAGAGCAGCGCGGGGCCCACATCGGGGTAATTNTATTCCCAGACCAGCTCCTTCTCGGCGGTGACCTCGATCAGCCGGCCGGTGGTGCCCTCGGTAATCATGGTGTTGCCGTTGGGCAGGCGCTGNGCGCAGGAGGTCAGGGGGGAGTAGAAGTAGTGGGAGGTGAAGGGGCTCTTCCAGCCCAGGTCNGCGGCNCTGAAGGACCACTCGATCTTCAGGGTCTTGGGNTTGATCTCCATGACCCGGGAGTAATCGCGGCGCTCAGACTTGATGCCCATCCGGGAGGTCTGGGAGGGGGCGCCGTAGCCGGCCCAGCCGCCGTTGTCGAACACCATGATGTTGCCCTCGCCGGGCAGGCCCTTGGGGATCATGTGGGAGTGGTGCATACCGATGATGGGGCCCATGATCCGCAGCTCNCGGCTGACGGTNTAGTCNGGGCCGATGGACCACACCACCTTNCCGGTCTTGTGGGAGATGATNAACATGATATTGGCTTCCCGGGAGTCCATGATGATGTTCTCNGGNTCNAAGCGCTCGTCGCCCTCGTCGAACCACTTGTTGGGGCCCAGGTANCTGGCGCAGTTGATGTGGAAGATGTCGCCCTCGCCNTCGGGGCCGCACTCCTGGGTGTTGGGGTCGCGGAAGATGGTGTTCTTCTGGGCCTCGCTCAGGTTGAACTCACGGAAGTGATCCATCAGGTTCCAGGTCCACAGGATGTTNCCCTCNCGGTCGATCTCCAGCAGGGCGTCCTCCACCAGCAGCTGGGGGGAGACCTTGGGCTTGCTCACGTCATTGTGGCACAGGATGAGCACCTTGTTGAACTCGTCCTTGGGNTCCTGGCCGGGGACATAGTAGCCCACGGGGTTGCCCTCGATCTGGAAGTCGTGGTGCTGGCGGGCCACCCAGCGGGGGCCGCTGTCCTCGTCGTTGACGAACTGGTTGTGGTCGAAGGACCANAGGANATTGCCGTCAAAGTCGATCTCGGTCAGNTCGGTGTCGTCCTGATAGGCGGCCGAGTGNTCGCGCTGGCCCAGATGGCCGAACAGCTTGCCGCCGGGAACCATCTTGCAGGGGAAGCCCTGGAAGTCCTTCCACCAGCGCACCGCCTTGCCGTTCATGTCGATNAGGGTCACGCCCTTGCCGGGTGCGGTAAAGAGGGTGTAGCCGCTCCAGCACTTCTCGGGGCTGTAGACGGTAGTACCGGTGGGGAATACGGTGGGTCTGCCCATAGTTGATTTCCTCCTTAAAANTTATGTGTGTTGTAATTNGGGTTACAAAAGCTCTTCGATCTTGTCNGCGTAGTCGTCCTCGTCATTGTTGCCGGTCAGACGGGCCAGCACCTCGCCGTCCTTGAAAAACAGGACGTGGGGGACGCCCTTCAGGCCGAACTTGTCCTTGAGCCCCGGCTCCATCTCCACGTCCACCTCGTAGAAGGGGACATCGGGGTACTCGCCCTCCAGATTGTCCAGCTTCCCGTGAACCGCCTGNCAGACATGGCAGGACTTCCGGGAGAAGATGACAAGGCAGGGCTCGCCGTCCTCCTCCACGATCTCCTGAAACGCCACCTTGTTCAGGGTCTCCATTCGCATTCCTCCTTTGCATTTTTGTGNATTGTGTAAATCTGTCNTCNCCATTATAACGTTGATTCGAGCAAAACCGCCATTTATTCTGCGAATGGCACATAAGCATTTCCTATATACCGGCCCATGATAAATCTGTTAAAATTATAACATTAGAGCAAATGTAAAGTCAACGCGCTCAGTTCGCCAATTCGTGGAGAGGATGGTTTTTATGGCAGAGGCAGTGAGAGAACAGTACGACCTGGTAATCATCGGCGGCGGGCCTGCCGGTCTGGCCGCTGGCATCTACGGCGGCCGGGCGCGGCTGAAAACGCTGATTCTGGAAAAGGACAACGTGGGCGGCCGGGCCTACACCACCCGGGAGATCGTCAACTACCCCTCGGTGGCGGAGACCACCGGCCCCGCCCTGATGGAGCAGATGCAGGCCCACGCGGAGAAGTTTGGCGTGGAGATCCGCAAGGAAGCGGTCAAGTCCATCAACGTCTCGGGAGAGGCGAAGCTGGTCAAGACCCGCCGCCATGAATACGAGGCCCAGGCGGTCATCATCGCCACCGGCACCACCGCCCGCAAGCTGGGCATCCCCGGCGAGGAGGAGTTCACCGGCATGGGCGTGGCCTACTGCGCCACCTGTGACGCCGAGTTCTTCCAGGATCAGGAGGTGGTCGTGGTGGGCAGCGGCGACCAGGGCATCGAGGAAGGGCTGTACATCTGCAAGTTTGCCTCCAAGGTCACCGTGGTGGTCATCCACGACGAGGGCATTCTGGACTGCAACAAGGTGGCCCAGGAGCGGGCCTTTGCCGAGCCGAAAATGCACTTCCTCTGGAACAGCTCCCTGGTGGACATCTACGGCGGGGACAACGTGGAGGGCGTCCATGTGAAGAACTCCAAGACCGGGGAGGTCACCGATTTCCCCTGCCAGGGCGTGTTCTTCTTCTGCGGCATGATCCCCGAGACCAAGTTCCTGGGCGACCAGGTGCCCCAGGACGAGCGGGGCTGGCTCCACACCGGGGACGATATGGATCTGGGGCTGGGCGGCGTGTTCGCCGCGGGAGACGTGCGGCAGAAGTATCTGCGCCAGGTGGCCACCGCCGTCAGCGACGGCGCCGCCGCCGCCACCGCCGCCGAGCGGTATATCAGCGAGATGAACGATTTCCGCACCAACGTGCTGGAATCGGACACGCCCACCCTGCTGGGCTTCTGGAACCCTGAAATCCCGGGCAGCCTGGATCTGCTGAACCAGCTGCGGGAGGAAAACGAGCGCTCGGCGCAGCCCCGTAAGTTCATGGAGTTGGACGTCACCCGCAAGAAGAGCCTGGCGGTCAAGTACCAGGTGAACCTGACCGGCGAGCAGCCGGCTATGACGGTTTTGGTGGGAGGGGTGTGATTGGTGAACAAACCCGTCCCGCACCATATCACTAGAAAAAGAGAAGGAGTTAAAATGTATGGCTGACAAAAAGAAGTCCGGCTCGGTTATGATAACCACGATCCACTCCCTGATCGGTATTGCCATCATGTTCCTGTTCCGCTTCCTGCCCATCTCCCTGCCCGAGGTGACTCCCACCGGCATGGAGATCCTGGGCATCTTCCTGGGCACCCTTTATCTGTGGACAACGGTGGATCCCATCTGGTCCAGCGTCTTGTGTATCGCTGCCATCGGCATGAGCAGCTACGCCCCCATGGCCGGGGTGCTGACCACCGCCTTCGGATCCCCGGTGGTGGCCCAGATGCTGTTCATGATGATCTACACCGGCGCCCTGGTTCATGAGAAGATTACATTACATATCGGCCGCTGGTTCCTGACCCGGAAGATCGCGGAGGGCCGTCCCTGGCTGCTCATCTACTTTATCACTCTGGGCGCCTATGTCATGGTCGCTTTCACGGGCTCCCCCTTCGCCCCCATCTTCCTGTTCTGGCCCATCCTCTACGGGATGTTCCAGCAGGTGGGGATGACCCGGGATGACAAGTTCGCCAAGCTGTCCGTCATCCTGGTGGTCGTGGGTTGTTTGTGCGGCTTCGGAGTGCCCCCCTATGTCTCCAACCCCATGGCCATGCTGAACAACTACCGCCAGATCGCTGCGGCCCAGGGCTCCGACGTGGTGCTCAACGACGGAATGTATTTTATCTGCTACTTTATCCTGGGCCTGATCGCGATGACCGCCGCCGTCCTCTTCTGCAAATTCGTGTTCCGGCCGGACGCCTCCAAGATGAAGTCTATTACCGTGGCCGACCTGAACAAGAATAAGCTCGAGCCCCTGACCCTGCGGCAGAAGGTCTTAGCCTACTCTTTCGTAGTTCTTATCCTGTGTATGCTGCTGCCCTGCTGGTTCCCCAACGCCCCCGTGCTCAGCTTCCTGGGCGACAACTCCATGGGACTGGCCCTGGTCTTTGTGGCTCTGCTGTGCGCCCTGCGCATTGAGGGCAAACCGGTGATCGACTTCCTCCCCGTAATGGAAAAGCAGGTGGCCTGGCCCTCTTACTTCATCATCGTGGCCGCCATCCTGATCAGCAGCGTCCTCACCGCGGAGAGCACCGGCATCACTGCCTTCCTGAACGTGGTGCTGTCCCCCATCTTCTCCGGCATGAACTCCGTGGTCTTTACCATCGTGCTGATGGTTCTCATGATGGTGCTGACCAACCTGTGCAACTCCTTCGTCATCGGGGTGGTTCTGCAGCCGGTGATGCTGTCCTTCTGCATGGCCAACGGCATTAACGCCGCCCCCATCGTCTCCCTGTCCATCTTCTTCGTGCTGAGCAACGCCATGGTGACCCCCTCGGCTTCCCCCTTTGCGGCTCTTCTGTTCGGCAATAAGGACTGGCTGGATGCCAAAGATGTCTATATCCACTGTGGGATACTGGCCCTTCTGGAGCTGGTGGTCGTCCTTGTCGTCGGCATCCCGCTGAGCAACCTCTTCATGGGCTGACCTGAGCACTGATCCAAAGAACTGAAAAGCCCCTCCCCCGCCGCAGCGGGGGAGGGGCTCCTTTTTTCGTTTTTTACTCGATGCCGCTCAGGTCGAAGCTGTCCAGCCAGGCGCTGGCGGCCTCGCACACGCCCCGCAGGCACTTCTCCTCGAAGGGGCTGTCCAGGCCGGCGTTCTTCAGCAGATCGGTGAAGGTACGGCTGCCGCCCTGGCGGGTGTAGGCCATATACTTCTCCCAGGCCGCCTTGCTGTCCTTCTGGAGCAGCGCCCAGAACTGGAGGGCCACCGTCTGAGCCAGACAGTAGTCGATATAGTAGAAGGGGCTGGAATAGATGTGGTGCTGGCGTTGCCAGCCCTCGCCCTCGGCGTAGAAGGGGATGTCCCCGTCCAGCTTCATCCAGGGCATATACACCCCCAGCAGCTTCTTCCACACGGCGTGGCGCTGGGCGGGGGTCATGTCCGGGTTCGCGTACACCTCGTGCTGGAAGTGATCCACCATGGTGCCGTAGGGGATGAAGGTGAGGGCACCGGACAGGTGGCTGTACAGGAATTTCTGTGTGTCCTTGCCGAAGAAGCCCTCCTCCCAGGGCCAGGCCATGAACTCCATGGACATGGAGTGGACCTCGCAGGCCTCCATGCTGGGCCAGCTGTACTCCATGGGCACCCGATCCCGGTTGAGCCAGCCGGCAAAGGCGTGGCCCGCCTCGTGGGTGACCACCTCCACATCCCCCTGGGTGCCGTTGAAGTTGGCGAAGATGAAGGGCACTTCGTAGTCCGGGATAGAGGTGCAGTAGCCGCCGCCGGCCTTGCCCTCAGTGGACAGCACGTCCAGCAGTTCGCCCTCCAGCATGGTGTTGAAGAACTCGGAAGTTTCGGGGGACAGCTCGTCATAGAACTTCTTACCCTGGGCCAGGATGTCGTCCGCCGTGCCCTGGGGCCGGGGGTTGCCGGAGCGGAACTCCAGGGCGTTGTCCGCGAAGCTCATGGGATACTCTTTACCCAGGCGCTTGGCCTGCTCGCGGTAGATGCTGTCGGCCACGGGCACCAGGTACTTCACCACTGCGGCGCGGAACTTCTCCACGTCTTCCTTGGTGTAGCAGTTGCGGCCCATGCGGTAGTAGCCCAGGGTGGTGTAGCCCTCGTAGCCCAGCTTTTTGCCCATCTCGTCCCGCAGATGGGTGAGCTGGTCGTAAATGCTGTCCAGCTTCTCCTGGTTGTCCTTATACCACTGGCCCTCCGCCTTCCAGGCGGCCAGACGGCGCTCGTCGTCGGCGTCCGTCTTGAAGGGGGTGAGCTGGGACAGGGTGTAGGTCTTGCCCTCGAAGGGGATCTGGGCGGAGGCCAGCAGCTTCTCATACTCGGTGGTCAGGTCGTTTTCCTGCTGGAGCTGGGGGATGATCTCCGGGGAGAAGGTTTTCAGCTCGATCTCCGCGTTGATGAACATCAGATCGCCGTACTCCGCCTCAAAATCCTTGCGGAAGGGAGAGGCCAGCATGGCCATCGTCCATGCCTGGCTGTACTCCTGGAGCTGGGGCCTGGCAGAGTTCCAGAAGGCCTCCTCATCATCATAGAACTGATCCCGGGTGTCGATGGTGTGGCGGATGCTGGCCAGAGTGGCCTGGGTGCCCAGGTGCTTCATCTCCGTCTCCTTTTCCATGAAAACGGCCTTGGCCTCCTCATAGCTGGCCGCGTCCTTCAAACGCTGAACCAGGCTGGACAGCTTCTGCTTCACCCCCTCCAGATCGGGGCGCTCATAGGGCATCTCAGAAAATTTCATGACAGTTCCTCCTTGGCAGAATTAGAACATACGTTTCACGTGAAACAATTTAGAAAATGGTCTTCCCATTCAGCACAGCCCGGATCAGCTTGTCGCCTTCGCTTCTGTAGTCCAGGGTGAGCAGGAAGGGCGGGGCGCCCTCCGCCAGCAGCTTGAGGAAGATCTCGTCCCCCTCCCAGATGGGCAGCGACCGCACCTTTTCGCGGGGCACCCAGGCCAGGTCGCCCTCGTTGCAGTCTGGGTTCAGCTCCCCTGTCCAGCCGGTGGCGGTGAACAGGTACATGAACTGATCCGAGCTGCTGTCGCTGCACAGGAAGGTGACCACCCCCCGGAATTGGAAGTCGGTGAGGGCCAGGCCGGTCTCCTCCCAGACCTCCCGGCGCAGGCACTCGTCGGGGCTCTCCCCTTCCTCGAAGCCGCCGCCCACGCCGATCCACTTGCCCTTGTTGATGTCCTCCTTTTTCTTCACCCGGTGGAGCATCAAATACTCCCCCCGGTCGTTCTCCAGGTAGCACAGGGTGGTGTTGTACATTTTCGTCACCTTAGAAGGGAAGGTTTAACCCGCCGGTGAGCTTGGACATCTGGCTGGAGGCATCGTCGGAAGCCTTGCGCAGCGCCTCGTTGACGGCGGCCACGATCAGATCCTGGAGCATCTCCACGTCGTCCGGATCCACCGCCTCGGGGTCGATGGTGATGCTGACCAGCTCCTTCCTGCCGGACACCGTGGCGGATACCACGCCGCCTCCAGCCCCGGCCTCATAGGTCTTGGCCTCCAGCTCCTCCTGGGCCTTGAGCATATCCTGCTGCATCTTCTGGGCCTGACGGATCATGTTGTTCATGTTGCCGCCGCCCATGCCGCGGCTGTTGAATCCCTTTGCCATATTGGTAACCTCCTATGTCATATCTTTATTCCACGATAATGTTTGACCCACCTTGGGCCAGGAACGCGTCCAGGGCGTCCATTGCGGGAGCGTCCGGGGCGTCCTCCGGTGGGGCTTTACCCATCTTTACCTCCACCTGGTGTGCCACGCCGGTAAGCCTCTGGCAAAGCTCCGCCATGGGCCGGGTGATGGCGGGGCGGTCCAGCATATCCCGCAAAAAGTCATTGGCCGTCCACAGGGTGAGCCGGCTTCCGTCAAAGCGGCCCTCCGCCATGGCGGGGTTGCTGAGAAAGCTGAAATCGCTCACCGCCAGTATGCCCTTCAGCTGCTCCCGGAAGGCGGGCCAGCCCGGCCAGCCGCCAGCAGGCGCCTGAGGGGCGGGGATTTCCTCCACCGCGGGCTGAGGCGCGGGTGCGGACTGGGGCGGCCGCTCCCGTTTGGGAGCCTGTTGGGGCGAGTGCTTCGGCGCGGGGACAGGATCCATATCCCAAGGGGGCGCGTCCTCGTCCCGGAGGGGCGGCTCGTCCGGCAGGGGCGGCTCCTCCCAGGGGACCTCATCCGAAGCCGGGGGCTCCTCCCGAGGAGCGCTCCGCGCCGGAGGCGGCGCTTCCCGCCTGGGGGCAGGAGTCGCTTTTGAGGCCGTTTCAGCGGCGGGGACCGGGGCGGTCACTCCCCCCTGCTCCAGCCGGGCGATCCGGGCGGACAGTCCCGCCGTGGAGCCGTCCAGCGTGGGATCGCACAGGGTGACCAGACACAGCTCCATATCCGTGCGGCGGTTGGCCGACCGGGCCAGATCCGCCGCCGTTTTTTGCAGCAGGGTGAGCATCTGCACCAGGCGGGGCACGTCGAACCGGGCGGACAGCCGCTTCAGCGTCTCGCCGTCAAACCCGCCGGTCATCAGCGCCGCGCCGGCCCTGGGGGCGGTTTTACGCACCAGCAGATCCCGCACCAGGGCGGACAGCTCCCCCGCCAGGGCATTCATCTCCTTGCCTCCGGCATACAGCCTGTCCAGCCGCTCCAGAGCGGCGGCGGTATCGCCGTCGGCGGCGTTTTGCAGCAGGGCGGCGGCCTCCAGGTTGCCCGCCAGGCCCAGGGCAGACAGCACCCGCTCCTCGTCCACCCTGCCCCCTCCGCCGGAGCACTGATCCAGCAGGGACAGCGCGTCCCGCATACCGCCGTCGGCCAACCGGGCCACGAGGGCGGCGGCGCTGTCGGCAAGGTCGATGCCCTCCCGCTCGGACACGCGGAGCAGATGGGCGGCGATGTCCTCGGCGCGAATGCGCTTGAAGGCAAACTGCTGGCACCGGCTCTTGATGGTGGCAGGCACCTTATTCACCTCGGTGGTGGCCAGGATGAACATCAGGTGGGCCGGCGGCTCCTCCAAAATCTGCAAAAGGGCGTTGAACGCCTGGGTGGACAGCATATGAACCTCGTCCACGATGTACACGCGCTTTTTCACCGTGGCGGGGGTGTACACCGCCTCGTCCAGAATGGCGCGCACATCGTCCACTCGGTTGTTGGAGGCGGCGTCCAGCTCCAGCACGTCCAGGATGGAGCCGTTCTCAATGCCCAGGCAGGCGGGGCACGCGTTGCAGGGATTGCCGTCCTGGGGGTTCTCACAGTTCACTGCCCGGGCCAGCAGCTTGGCGCAGGACGTCTTGCCCGTCCCCCGGGTGCCGGTGAAGAGGTAGGCGTGGGACAGCCGCCCGGACTGCACCTGCCGCTTCAGGGTCTGGGTGACGTGATCCTGACCCACCACCTCGTCAAAGGTGCGGGAGCGCCACTTGCGGTATAGGGCCTGGTACATCCAAATCACCTCGAAAAAATAAAAAACTCGACGCAGAACAAGACCGCGCACCGGCCTTTGAAGCACAGGATATGCCCGTTACCCATACAGCCGGCTCAGGATCGGCGGGCCCGCGGCACACGCCCAGATCCGCTTAGTGCTGCTCGGTTCCCCGCCTGACACGGTTCACGGGTGAGCGTTGCGCGGGACCGATCCATCATCGCTGCTTATATGGGGCAGACGGCACAGTCTGCCTCCGGGGGCCGGGATTCATCCCTGCTGTAGCGGGTTGCAGGTACAGGGCACCGCTAACTCCCCAACTAGCGCGGCCTTGTTCCGCGCCGAGGCGCTGACAAGCCGCAGTTATTTTATCACGCCCAGGAAAATTTATCAACTGTAATTTCAAAAAATACCGCGGGGCAGCTCAGCGCAGGATGTGCCACACGTCGTCCCCCTGGAACCCGCAGGCACGGTAGACCGCCTCGGGCTCAGTGGGGTTATCGCATTCGCCGGATACCGTGGCAAAGTCGGCGAAGGGGGCCATGGCGTTCAGCGCACGGAGCACCAGAGCGGCGGCGATCCCGCGGCGCCGGTATTCCGGCAGCACCTGGAGCCACTCGATGACCGCCTCCCCCGCCTCCGGGTCAAACTCTCCGATGACAGAGCCCACCAGCGTCCCGTCCGCGAAAGCGCCGATCCACAGCTCGGGGCGGTATACCGGGGCCCCAGCCCAGCCCCGCACCTCCTCCTCCGTGACGCCGACATCGGAATGCCCGTAGCTGCGGTTGATCATGCCCGCCAGTTCCCCGGCCCGGTCAGGGGAAATGGGGGCAAATTCGATGCCGGAGGGGGCCGCCCCTGACTGGGGGGCGGGGCGCAGATGGTGGATCAGCCGGAAATAGCGGCTATGATGGCGGCCTGCCGCCATTTCTTCGCGGAACCGGCTGTGGTGGACGATCTCCATCCCGGGCGGTATGGAGATCCCCTTTGCTTTCCAATAGGGGATGGAGAGGGTTCCGCAGGGGTTCGCGCAGTATTCCTGAAGGGTTATCATGCTGCTTCAGCTCCGTTTTGTTTCATTTTCCCAATGCCATGATATAATATCCGGGAACAGACTGTCAAGGAGGATCCTCCGCCCTTGCAATCCGCCGCCCGCTTTGTTATAATATCTGCCAATGAATTTGAATGAGGGGGCTCGGCCATGGCCACCGCTGTCGTCACAGATGGAAAATACCGCACCTCCATTGCCGCCGTGCGGGCGCTGGGCCGGGCGGGATACCGGGTGATCGTCACCCAGACCAGGGGCGACTCGGCCCTGGAGCCGCCGGTGTTTTCCTCCCGCTACGTGAGTGAAAGCCGCTGGCTGGACGGGGCGGCGGCCGGCCCGGACTACCCGGACAAGCTGTACGAATTGTTGAGGTCATACGACCACCCCGTCCTCTTCTGTGCTGGGGCAGTCACCCTCAACGCCGTGGCGAAGCAGCGGGAGCGGTTTGAGCAGGTGTGCGACTTCCTCATCGCGTCCCCGGAGGCGCTGGACGCCCTCAACGATAAGGAGACGATTCACCGCCGCTGTGAGGAACTGGGCATCCCCGTCCCCAAGCAGTACGACGGGGAGCCGGAGGGCTGGCCCGTCATCATCAAGCCCCATTGCGGGGAGAAGTTCGGCCTGAAAGCCAAAGACCGCTATGCCATTGCCAATAATTCTGAAGAGTACGCCGCCAAACGGGCGGCCATGGCGAAATATGACCCCAATCCTATCGTCCAGCAGAAGGTGGACGGGCAGGGGGCCGGAGCCAGCCTGCTGCTGGATCGGGATGGGCGGCTCATCTCCGCCATCTGCCACCGGCGGATCCGGGAATACCCCGCCGCCGGCGGGCCGTCCACCTGCTGCGAGAGCTTCTACGATGCGCATATGATCGACAGCGCGTACCGCCTGCTGTCCTCCTTCGGCTTTGTGGGCATGGCTATGGTGGAGTTCAAGGGTGCGTACGTGCTGGAGGTCAACCCCCGGGTGTGGGGCAGCTTCCCCATGACCGAGCGGGCGGGCAGCCCTTTCGTATCCCGCTACGCCCAGGCGGCGGCGGGGGAGCGGCTGGACTACCAGCCCCAGGATTATCAGACCGGCGTGCGGATGCGCTTTACCCTGAACGACGGGGCGGCTATGCTGAACTACCTGCGCCACGGCAGGCCGGGGCCCTTCTTCCAGGGGATGGCGGACTGGTTCCGGGCCAAGGACGCGCTGTCCGCCAGGGACGACCCCAAACCCCTGCGCCGCTATGTGCGCGGGATGCTGCTGAAACGATAAGTATGGAACTGAAGCTTGATTTGCACGTCCACTCGGAGCGCTCCTTTGACGGGGTGATGACGCTGGACGAGATCGTGTCCCTGGCCCGTGCCAAGGGGCTGGACGGCGTGGCCGTGTGTGACCACGGCATAGCTCTCACCGAGGTGCCGGAATATCCGGATTTCCTGTTCATCCCCGGCGTGGAGCTGGCCACCCAGTTCGGCCATCTGTTGGGGCTGTTTGTCACTGGGCCGGTGGAGACAACGGATTTTTATGAGGCGGCGGAGCGCATACACGCCCAGGGGGGGCTGACGGTGCTGGCCCACCCCTTTGAGCACAACCGGGATGATACACGCCTGCTCCCTGCCGTGCCCTGTCTGGACGGGGTGGAGGTATGGAACAGCCGGGCGGATCGGAACATCCGGGAGGCCAACGCCCTGGCGGCTCAGTTTGCCGCCGCCCACGGCCTGCTGCCCTTCGGCGGCAGCGATGCCCATGTGCCCCAGGAGATCGGCAACGCTGTGGTGACGGTTCAAGTGAAGGAGCGGACGCCGGAGGCGGTGAAAGCCGCCCTGCTGGATGGCAAGGCGGAGATCCGCGGCCAGCGGGGGCAGGCGCGGTACGTGGCCCAAAGCCAGCTCACCCGGCGGAGAAAAACCGGGGCGAAGCCGCTGGATTACGCGCAGTGGGCGGCGTTCGCCGCCAAGTGCCGCTTGCAGGATATGTTTAGAAGGGATTGAATGGTATGTCGATGCTGGTAAAGCTGGGCAAAAAGGGAAAGAAGATCGTAAAAAAGTTCATCACCCCGGCGGAGAAGCACCACCTGAGCTACACCCGCCGCATTGAGCGGATCAAGACGGACAAGCACATCTGCGCCATGACCTTTGACGACGGGCCCATGGATATGCCCGCCGCCCCGGATCGGTTTGGGGGGCGCTCCCTCACCGACGTGATTTTGGACGTTATGGCGGAATTCGGGGCCAAAGGCTCCTTCGACGTGGTGGGAGATACCAGCGAGAACTACCCGGACAAGGCGGGCAAGGTGGGCAGCGCCGCCTGGGGCGGAACCAAATTCGACCACTACCCTGACCTGGGCCATGACGACAAGGGGGGCGCGGTCCACAACGACCGGCTCATCCGCCGGATGCTGGACGAGGGCCACCAGATCACCAACCACAGCTACCGCCACATCATCTTCGGCAAGAAGCCCTTTGTGTACGGGGCCCGGGAGTACCTGGGCAGCGTGGACAAGGCGGTGGACGACCAGCTGCGGCTGGATCGGCTGATGGAGGAAAACTACGGTTACAAGCTGACTTTGGGCCGTCCGCCCCACTATGTGGACAGGATGCAGGATGGCTTCACCAGCTACGATGTGTACGACAAAGTGGGCTACCAGTATATGGCCGCGTCCTTTGACGGGGCGGGCTGGCTGCCCTCCACCCTCCCGAACCCGGAGGCCGCCCTGGAGGCGGAGGTGAACGCCATGGTGGAGCCCATGAAGAAGGCGCTGGAGAAGGATCCCGACTTCTTCTGCGGCCAGATCATCTTCCAAAAGGACGGCTATAACATGGCCAAGCGCACCCCGGTGGCCTTCGGGCTGGGTCAGCAGCTGGAGCTGCTGCGCGAGTACGGCTACCAGGTGGTGACGGTGGGACAGCTTATGGATGAAAGCCCCTTTGCCGACCTGGGCCGGGACGACCCGCTGTTTAACAAGCTGTGCCGTCTGCAAAAGGATCGGGCGGTGGCCTATTCCGACAACCGCCTGCGGCTGGACGACCCCATGACCTTCGGGGAGCTGGCCATGCTGCTGTGCCCCAAGGAGGAGGCCATGGCCCGCCGCTGGGCGAAGATCCGCCGGAGCGGCAAGCACGAGGACGCCTACTGCGGCGCGCTGGAGTGGTGTGCGGAGCAGGGACTGCTGCTAAACGTGGTCAAGCCGGACGATCCCATTCACGCCCTGCCCCTGCCTGGGCGGTTGTTTGGCCCGGTGGAAGGCTTCACCCGGCGGCAGGTGTACGCCGCCTATTTGGAATAAACGCGAAAAGCCCCGGCGTCTAGCAGACGCCGGGGCTTTTGTTTGCTTTCGCTGTACTTGACGACAGTCTGCTTTAGTCGCACTCGATGACGGCCCGCTTGACGGCGGGGATGGAGGCGGCGGAGACGGACAGCTCGTCGATGCCCACCGACATATAGAAGGCGGTGAGGGCGGTGTTGGCGGCGGACTCGCCGCAGATGCCCACCCAGATGCCCGCGTCATGGGCGGCCTTGGCGGTGCGCTCGATGAGGCGCAGGAT
>JAAVHT010000041.1 GCA_014799565.1 Clostridiales bacterium | reverse complement strand
CAGGCCTGCCGGGTACAGCCGGGCGTATTGTCTTTTGGATAAAAGTACAGCACCACCTTTTTCCCTGCGAAGTCTGCCAGGGAAACGGAATTTCCCTCTGCGTCCGGCAGCGTGAAATCGGGTGCTTTTGCGCCAACCTCCAGCAGTTTGTTTGTCTCCATGCTCAACAGCCTCCATTTTGAAAATGTCCGAAGGATTACGTCTGTTCAGCAGTATAGCGGAACGGTCGACCGATTTCAAGCATGGCGGGTGAAGTTTTAGGGAACTCTTACCCTGATTTGACAGGAGTGGATATTGGTGAAGAAGTATATCTTAGTTGTCCAAGGCGGCGGCCGTCCCAAGGGCAACACCGCTCAGCTTGTTTCCGCGTTCACGCAGGGAGCCGAGTTTGCGGGCCACACCGTGGAGACAGTCTCCCTTCTCAAAGGTGTTCTCTTTGCGCCAGCGGGTGCTCCCGCGGCACCGCGCAGTACATACGGTATGCGCGCCCAGCTGCTGAAAACCGCACAGGTCAAGCCATTTTTCTGAATCGCAGGCCGCCACCAGGAAATCATACTTCTCGCCCAGCGCGGCGATTTCGGACAGAATCCCCCTGTGGTTGTCCTCAAATGGGACAATATGCAGCTTATGGTTCGGGAACTCCTGCTTGACCTGATACCAGAGATCCATAAAGGGCTTGATTGAGCAGAGAACTTCCGATCCGGAAAGTCGTCCGTACGGCCGTCATCGTCCGTTGGATTTTCGACCTCTGCCTCTTTCCGTTCACGCACATATTTTCTTGCATTTTTCTGTTGTATCCTGTAGAATTGTGCCTCCTATTGTTTTAAGGAGGTAGTGAGCCGAAATCTGAAAAATTTAATTTTCAATGGTTTGAATAGGAGGATCGGCGGAAATCCTTCCGGGCAGCGCTGTGCTCACCAAGGTGATCAGGGCGGTGAAAGTCATGATGCCCAGCTTTGCGCCATTGACTTCTGCCTGTGCCCGCCCGGCCAGCATTGAGGCCAGAATATACCAAAATACTCCATCGTACGCCGTCCGCTCCTTGCGTTCCCCCTTTTCCTATGCTATCATAAGAACAAAGAAATTGTCCGGAAAGGAGCGGGACTGCGCGCAGAAAAAGCATTGGCCCCCACCCTGCCTGGTCTATTTCCATGGCGGCGGGTTCTGCCTGGGGGACGCGGGCTATATCCACCGCTATGCGGCCCAATATGCGGAAGGCACCCGGTGCATGGAGGGATCTCAGTCATGGTTCAATAGCAGAAAATAATCATTTTATGCAAAGAAAGGGAGGCTCCATCATGTCACAGTATAACCAGCTCACCCCCGAGATCATCGCCCAGCTGCAGGCCGCCGCCCCCGGCCGCGTAGTCGTCGGCGAGGACGTCAACCCGGACTACGCCCGGGACGAGATGCCCATTTACGGCGTGAAGATGCCCGAGGTAGCCGTGGACGCCACCAGCACCGAAGAGATCGCCGCCGTCATGAAGATCTGCTACGACAACAACATCCCCGTCACCACCCGGGGCGCGGGCACCGGCCTGGTGGGCGGCTGCACCCCTATCTGCGGCGGCGTGGTCATCTGCACCATGAGGATGAACAAGATCCTGAGCTACGACCTGGAGAACTTCGCCGTCACTGTCCAGCCCGGCGTACTTCTCCAGCAGCTGGCGGATGATGCCCTCACCCACGGCTGTATGTATCCCCCCGACCCCGGCGAGAAGATGGCCACCCTGGGCGGCAACGTGGCCACCAACGCCGGCGGGATGCGGGCGGTCAAGTACGGCGCCACCCGGGACTACGTGAAGGCCATGACCGTGGTTCTGCCCACCGGCGAGGTCACCAAATTCGGCGCCACCGTGTCCAAGACCAGCTCCGGCTACAGCCTGACCAACCTGATCTGCGGCTCCGAGGGCACCCTGGCCATCATCACCGAGCTGACCCTGAAGCTCATCCCCACCCCCAAGGCCACCGTCAGCCTCATGGCTCCCTTTGCGGATCTGAACGCCTGCATCTCCACCGTGCCCAAGGTGTTTATGAACCACTTCAAGCCCCAGGCCCTGGAGTTCTTTGAGAAAGAGATCCTCATCTCCTCCGAGGAATATCTGGGCAAGCAGGTGTTCCCCCGGGTCATCGACGGTGTGGAAGCGGGCGCTTACCTGCTCATAACCTTCGACGGCGACACCATGGAGGAGCTGGATCCTCTGGTGGAACGGGCCGCCGAGATGCTGCTGGAGGAGGGCGCGCTGGACGTACTGGTGGCGGATACCGCCCCCAAGCTGAAGGACACCTGGGCCGCCCGGTCCTCCTTCCTGGAGGGCATCGAGGAGCAGACCAAGCTGCTGGATGAGTGCGACGTAGTGGTGCCCGTGAACAAAATCGCTGAGTATGTGGCCTACGTGGCCGCTGAGGGCAAGAAGTACGACTTTGAGGTCAAGTATTTCGGCCACGCTGGCGACGGCAACCTACACATCTACACCTGTTCCAACGACATGGAGAAAGATGTATTTGAAAAACAGGTGGAGCAGTTCTTCACCAGTATCTATGGCAAGACCGTGGAGCTGGGCGGCCAGATCTCCGGCGAGCACGGCATCGGTCTGGGCAAGGTGAAGTTCCTGGCCCAGGCGGTGGGCCCCGTGAACATGGCGCTGATGCAGGGCATCAAGAAGGTGTTCGACCCCAAGGGCATCCTGAATCCCGGCAAGGTGTGCCACATGATCTGATCAATAGCCCCGTAACCGTTGCGGCGCAACGGTTACGGGGCTTTGACTTTTCCATCAATACACTGCGCTCACGCGGCGATTATCGCCCCGCAGCTATTGGCCCAACACATACCGCTCGATGGCCAGCGCCGCGCCGTCCTGGTCGTAAGGGGCACTCACCGCATCTGCGGCGGCCTGAACCTGGACGGCGGCGCTACCCATGGCGACCCCCCAGCCGGCGGCCTGGAGCATGGGGATGTCATTACCGCTGTCCCCCAGGGCCATGGTTTGGGCGGGATCGATGTCCAGAAGCCGGCAGGCTTCCAGGAGGCCGCCCGCCTTGGAGGCGTCCGGGGAGCAGATCTCCACCCCCCGGGGGGCCGACCAGAACCAGGAGATGGGCAAAGCCTCCAACGCCCGCTCCGTTTCCGCCCTCACCTCGTCCGGGACATAGGGCAGATTGACCTTCTCCACAGAACGCCGATCCGCCAGCAGGGCCCGCAGATCCTCCACCTTATGGCCGAAGGGCTCCAGCACATCAGTCAGGTGGAAACGCAGAGGGCCGCCGATCCGGCGCTGGCTGTCCCAGCTCTCCCGGGTGAGGTACAGCCCGTCGCCGGCGGACAGCTCGATTGGCAGGCCCAGCCGCTCCGCCGCCTCAATGAGGGGGAGCAGGGCGTCCCGCCCCAGATAGTGCCCCGACAGCAGCTGCCCGTCGGTGAGGCGGCGCACCTCGCCGCCGTTGCACAGCACCACCAGCCCTGCCCACTCCACCGCGGGGTCGACCGCGGGGGGCAGGATGAAGAACTGCCGCCCGGTGATGGGCACCACGGCCACGCCCTTTTGATGGGCCGCGTTCAGGGCCGCGTTCAGCCGGGGCGAGAAGGTTTTCCGGTCAGCCTGGAGGGCAGTGCCGTCCAGATCCATGGCAATCAGCCGAATATCCACAGCAGGTCACGACCTTTCCGGGCGGGTGAGGGCAAAGCGCCCGCCCCGTTTGATACAGTCCAGCAGGGGCAGATATTGTTCGGCCACATGACCGACAACATTCACCCGCTCGTCCCCCGGGAAGTCCTCCCGAAGGAGCTGGATCTCGCCAGAGTAGCGGCCATAGAGACTGTTGTCGATGGTGATAGTCCCCCGGGGCCGGGGAGTGCCCCCCGCCGGGGCCACATGGCCGCCGAAGCAGGAGTACTCCCTGGATTCGGCGAACCGCACCAGCCAGGCGGGAGAGTCCACCCGGCTGGTGAATACCTTGTCGTAAAGGCTGACATAGCCTTCGTCCAGTACGGTCGGAACGGACAGCACCCCGTCCTGGACAAGCCGGTCAATGCGTGCCTGCTCGCCCCGCCTCAGGCCGGGGTCGGCCAGAAACACGCCGTCCATCCCGAACCGGAGCATCAACTCGGCAAAGGCCGCATAGGGGGAGCCACCCCGATGCCGCTCCAGCGTGGGCAGGCCCAGGTGCAGCGGCCCCCGCAGAGTCTCCTCTCCGGGGATAAAGGCCAGCACCTTCAGCCCCGCCTCTT
Source organism: Clostridiales bacterium (assembly GCA_014799565.1). Classification (GTDB taxonomy): domain Bacteria; phylum Bacillota; class Clostridia; order Oscillospirales; family Oscillospiraceae; genus Enterenecus. The sequence continues at coordinate 14,751 of JAAVHT010000041.1, read as the reverse complement.
GAAGGGCACGGGTGGATTCCAGCAGAAACTGATCGTCCAGCCCTGTCTCGGGCCGGGGATAGAAGTTGTGCATGGCCATCACCAGCCCGCCGCGATCCGCGATGCGGGCTCCGTCCTCCGGGGTGGTGGTAGAGGCATTGACCGCGATGGGCATTTCGGCCGCCAGGGCGGCGATCTCATCTGTGGTGAAGCCGTAGTCGATGCGGAGGGCCCACAGTCCCAGCCGCTTTGCCAGCCGGACAAGGTTCGGTTCCCCGAACTGCTCCACCGTTTTTACCGACACGTCGGCGATGATCTTGAACTGCCGCTCCCCCAGCCAGCGGCACAGGCGCTCCGCCCGGGCGGTGTAATCGTCTCCGAACTCCTCGCTGATGTGCAGCGAGAGGAACACCGGAGCCCCGGAACCAGCCGCCCCCTCCAGCATGGACTGCTGGAGGGGGAAGGTGGAGAGATATACAGAGTAACCTAACGGGTTAAGCATTGGCCACTTCTTCGTCCTTGATGGCGAAGTTGGTGAAGAGGAAGCCCATGATGTAGCTGATGACCAGGCCGATGACGAAATAGACCACGCTCATAGCCGCGCCGTTGGGGCCGGCGGTCATGACGAAGCAGCCCAGCAGGCCGGAGGGGCCCCAAGTGGTGGAGGCCACCTGCATCAGGTTAACGAAGGCGCCGCCGAAGCCCGCGCCCAGACCGGCGGTGATGAAGGGCTTGCCCATGGGAAGGGTGACGCCGTAGATCAGGGGCTCGCCCACGCCCAGGATGCCGGCGGGCAGGGCGCCGGTGATGACGCTCTTCAGGCGGTTGTTGCCGGTCTTCTTGCACTTCAGGTAGATGGCGATGGCCGCGCCCACCTGGCCGCCGCCGGCCATGGCCAGAGCGGGATAGAGGTAGACGCACTCAAAGGTAGCCAGCTGCACGCTGTACAGAGCCACCAGGCCGTGGTGCATACCCATGGCCACCATGGGCAGGAACAGGGCCGCGCCCAGATAGCCAGAGAGGGCACGGACAACAGCGGACTCGCTCAGAGCCACCGCGCCCACCAGCTTGACCAGGCCGGTGGAAATCAGGCCGGTGATGGGCATCACGATCAGGACATAGGGCACCAGGGTGACGATGAGGGTGATGACGGGGGTGAACACGATGTCCAGGGAGTCGGGCATCTTGGAGCGGACGGCCTTCTCGATCTTGCACATGAACCACACGCCGATAACGGCGGCCAGCACGCCGCCGCGCCCCGCGCGGAGGATGGCGTCCAGGGGCTGTTCCGCATTATATAGGCCGACCACGGCGGAAATGGCGTCGATGCCGCCCAGGGTGGTGATCATGCCCACCATGCCGCCCAGAATGGGGGTGCCGCCAAACTTCTCCGCAGCGCGGTAGCCCGCCCACGCGGTCAGATAGGTCATGAAGGCGGTATTAATCATGCTGAGGAAGTTGGTGATAAGGATAAACGCGGGGGCTTCGGAGCCCTTGAACAGCTGGCCCAGCAGGGTGTTCAGGCCCGCACACAGACCGGCGGCAATGACGCCGGGGATGAGGGGCACAAAGATGTCGCCGAAGGTCTTGAGGGCGGATTTGACCGCATTCTCCTTCTGGCCGGCCTTCATGGCGGCCTTGTTGGCCTTCCAGTCGCCTCCGGCGGTCATCTCGGCGGCGTCAGCGGCGGCGGGGATGCCCAGCTCCTTGCAGTAGTCGGAGCACTTGCGGCACTTGCCCGGGCCAACGACCACTTCAATATAGCCTGCCCGATCATGGACGATGCCCATCACGCCCTCGATTTTCTTCAGGGCTTCCTCATTGATGTCACCGTCATTCTTTACGTTGATGCGCAGACGGGTCATGCAGTTGGTGGCTGTGATCACGTTGGATCTGCCGCCCACACCCTTCAGGATGCTTTGAACCAGTTCCTGGATCGTCATTTCTCTTACCTCTCTTTCGCGTTCATGGTGAAAAGGAACGGGGAATTGCGCGGCCCCGCAGGGCCGCAAAAACGGCATATGCCGTTTTTGCCAAATGAAATGGGATTACTGGATGGCCTCCCGGACGTGGCCGCGGGCCTTGTCCAGCCGGGCCTTGGCCTCCTCCGCGCCGCAGCCGACCAGAATCATGGTAATGGCGGTCTTGGCGTTGTCCCCGGCCAGATCAAGATTCTTCCGGGCCTCCTCCTGAGAGACGCCGGTGGCCTCCATCACGATCTTCTCCGCCCGGCGGCGCAGCTTCTCGTTGGTCTGCATCACGTCCACCATCAGGTTCTGGTATGCCTTGCCCACGCCCACCATGGTGGCGGTGGAGATCATGTTCAAGATCAGCTTCTGGGCGGTGCCCGCCTTCAGCCGGGTGGAGCCGGTGAGCACCTCAGGCCCCACCTCCGCCTCCACGGCCACCTCGGCGGCCTGGCCGATGGCGCAGCCCGCGTTGCAGGAGATGGCGGCGGTGTGGCAGCCGACCTCCTTGGCGTAGTCCAGCGCACCCAGCACATAGGGGGTGCGGCCGCTGGCGGCGATGCCGATGACCAGGTCGTTTTTGGTCAGGCCCCGGGTCTCCAGATCCTCGCGGCCCAGCTCCCGGCTGTCCTCCGCGCCCTCCACTGCCTTGAGAAACGCTTTGTCGCCGCCGGCAATCAGGCCGATGATCACATCGTCGCTGACGCCGAAGGTTGGGGGACACTCGGCGGCGTCCAGCACGCCCAGCCGTCCGCTGGTTCCGGCGCCCATATAGAACACCCGGCCCCCGGCCTCAACGGCCTGGATGGCCCACTCCACTACCTGGGCGATCTGGGGCAGCACCGGCCGGATGGCGGCGGGAACCTTGGCGTCCTCGTTGTTCATGGCGGTGACCACCTCAAGAGGGGTCATGACATCCAAATTCATGGTGTTGGGGTTGCGGGTCTCAGTGGTCATTTTGTTCAAATCTAAGCTCATGTTCGGCTCCTTTCCTGTGGTGGCCGGGAAAGCCTGACCCTATCCCCGCGCCCAATTATGAACTGTTTATGAACTCATTGTTGACATCGTACCGTGAAAACCATTTTGTGTCAATCATTTCCTGCCCTTGAGGAACATTGTTCCGAAAAGTCGGAGCTTTTACCAGGCTTAGATGAAATTCATGAAACAAAACCACGGCACCGCAGAGATTTTGTAGTATCTGCACATATGCCGCCACAGATTCGGTGGAGCAAAAAATGGATGGGAATATCTTGACGCTGATGGAATTTGAACTTATACTGGAAGCAGAGGAGAGGAGGATGTACCATGAAAAACCCATTGCTCCAGCTGAGAGAGAGCCAGGAACTGATGAGCGCCACCGAGCGCTCGGTTGCAGACTATCTGCTGGCCCACCAGGGCGAGGCCATGAACCTGTCCATCCACCAGCTGGCGGAAAAGACCTTCGTCTCCCCCTCCACCGTAATCCGTATGTGCCAGCGCATCGGCTTTGCGGGCTACAAAGAGTTCCGCCAGGCCGTCACCTGTGAGATGGCGGTGCGCCGCCTGGATCACGAGCACAAGCAAAAGGAAATTGCCCGCTTCGACAGTCTGGAGGAGATCGCAGACAAGGTGACCTATCGGAACTATATATCCCTGGAGGATACTCGGAACCTAATCGACTTTGGTACTCTTCGGGAGTGCGTGGATCTGCTGCAGTCGGCACGGATGGTGCTTCTGTTCGGCATGGGCGCCTCCCTGTGCGCCGCCCACGATCTGAACTTGAAGCTGATCCGTCTGAATAAGCCCTGTATGGTCAACGACGACTGGCATGTCCAGATGCTCCAGGCAAAAAACGCCACTAAGGAGGATCTGGCCATCGTGGTGTCTTACTCGGGGGAGACGGTGGAGGTCATCGAGTGCATGAAGGCCCTGCGGGAGAACGGCACCCCCATCATCGCCATCACCCGGCGCATGGACTCCCCGGTGACCAAACTGTCCGACTACCGGCTGTACACCTCCGACAGCGAGGCTACCTTCCGCAGCGGGGCTATGGCCTCCCGCATCTCCCAGCTGAACATCATCGACATCCTGTTTGTCGCCTATGCCAATACGGAGTACGACTACTGCGTGGATCAGCTGTCCAAAACCCACTTCCACAAGCCGGCCACGGCCCACTCGCTGGAGCCGGACGCAGACCAAGCTGAACGGCCCTAACCAATCTGAACCCCAGTGTCCCATCTGTTGCATCATGAACGACGGCCGGTGTTTTGAACACTCTTTTGGGAATGTCCAACACCGGCCGTCGTTTTATTTTGCCAAAGGGCAGCAATCATATGCCATCGCTGCATCTGTAACACACATGAAAGGTGAACAGCTCTCAGTCCTAGCTATCGAATTATGATTCTGCGTGCCGCGCTGATGCCGATTTTGTAGGGCAAGGGCCTGAGCGCGCGATCAGCTTCTTTTAGTTTCTCACGAATATTGATATGCTGCGGGCAATGCTTTTCACACTGGCCGCAGCCAACGCACTGTGACGCAAACCCGGGCTCCTTGCGCAAGCCCATATTCTGGGCAAATCCAAAGCGGGCTGAGGACTTTTCCTCCATATACATCAGATTGTAATAGTAGAAATTGCCCGGGATATCCACTCCCTTGGGGCAGGGCATACAATACCTGCACCCCGTACAGCCTACCTTTTCCCGCTCACGGATGATCCGTTTGATCTGCTCAACGATCTCCATATCTTCCTCTGTCAAATGTCCCGGCTCGGCCTCTGACGCGATGCGGATGTTCTCGTTCACCATATCCTCAGAGTTCATGCCGGAAAGCACACAGGTCACTTCCGGCTGGTTCCACAGCCAGCGCAGCCCCAGCTCGGCGGGCGTATAGCCCTTGCTGTCAGAGGCAAGCGCTTTCATGGCTTTGTCCGGAAGATCAACCAACTTACCGCCGCGGAGAGGCTCCATAATGACGACCGGGATCCCCTTCTCCGCCGCCGCCTGAAGGCCCCGCCTTCCCGCCTGGGTGTGCTCATCCAAATAATTATACTGGATCTGGCAGAAATCCCAGTCATAAGCATCCAAAATTTTCAGGAACATTTCCGTATCGCCATGGTAGGAAAAACCGATGTTGCGGATGCGGCCTCCCGCCTTCTGCCGTTCGATCCAGCCCTCAATACCCAAAGCCTTCAGATGCTCCCATTCCGCATAATCTGTAAACATATGCATCAGGTAGTAGTCGATATGGTCTGTGCGGAGGCGGGAAAGCTCTTCATGAAAGGTTTTATCGATCGCTGCGGAGGAACGCATGATATACTGTGGCAGCTTGGTGGCAATATAGACCCTGTCACGGCATTTGTTTTCCTCCAGGATCCGGCCGAGGCATTCCTCACTGCCGGGATAAATGTAGGCGGTGTCAAAATAATTGACACCCTTTTCGATGGCAAGGAGGATTTCCCGCTCCGCCTTCTCATAGTCTATGGCGTTTCCTTTTTTGCTTTACCTCATGCAGCCATACCCTAACTGGGAAATCTGATTTCCGTATCGATCCGTTCTGTATTTCATGCTGATTTCTCCGCTCTATAGACGGCCCACGCAGCCTTTGTTAACTGAAGCATCACAAAATCTCCTCTACCTTTGCTTTTACATGATCCATAGCTTCCGTCGGCTCAAACCGGGCAACGATCTTACCTTCCCGGTCAATCAGGAATTTCGTGAAATTCCACTTGATATTGCCGTTGTTCTTATAGTCCTTGTCCATTTTCTTGACGACGCCCTTCAGCACAAGGGCCATCGGGTTCATGCCGAAACCGGCAAAGGAGGTGTTGGCAGAAAGATATTGAAACAGCGGACTGGCGTTCTCACCCAGCACCTCGACCTTGGAAAACTGCGGAAATGTGATCCCAAAACGCCCGGTGCAGAAGGAATGGATTTCCTCATCGCTGCCGGGGGCCTGCTCCGCAAACTGATTGCAGGGGAAGTCCAGAATTTCAAGCCCGTCTTTCTGGTGCAGGTCATACAAGTCCTGAAGCGCATCATATTGCGGTGTGAAGCCGCACCCTGTCGCGGTGTTGACGATCAACAGCACTTTCCCTTTATACTCGGAAAGTGGTACGGTAGACCCATCCCGCGTTTGTACCGTAAAATCAAAAATGCTCATGCTGTGCCCTCCTAAATTCGTATAGGTACTCTTGTATATTCCTTTACAACGGATTTCTTATCTGGTACAATTATACTGTTGAAGAGACCATACGTCAATCACTGAAAAAAAGATGTGTAAGGAAGAAAAAGTTTACCGTCAGGAGGATCCAAATGTCACTAAGCCACTCTTGTCCCTGCTCTGAGTATTGCTTTTTGCAAAAAGCAATGAATACAATCGGAGGGAAATGGAAACTCCCTATCCTGTGTTCATTGACAGCGAATGGCACGACACGGTATAACGACTTGCTGCGCAACATAAAAGGCATTTCCAATACGATGCTCTCAAAATCCCTGCGGGAGCTGGAAAATGCCGGATTGGTGAAGCGTTTTGAATATCTGGAGATTCCTGTCAGGGTGGAATACGTACTTACAGAAAAAGCCGTTCGGCTTCAACCCATATTGCTTGAATTGATCCAGTGGGAAATTGAGAGAGAAACTGGAGGCCGCGGCAAGTAAGCCGTTTGAGCAACTGTTACCTCATGCCGGATTTATTGAACTCTTGAATGTATACTACTATGCAAATGCTTTTCTGATGATACGCAGCCATTTTATCACCGCCGGAAAAACCGATCCCGGTAGGCTTTCGGCGTGTACCCGGTCTGCTTCTTGAACACCCTGGAAAAATGACTTTGGGAGCTGAACGCCAGGGTAGCGGCAATTTCCGAGCAGCTGTATTCTGAGAATTTCAGCATATTTTTTGCCGCCTCTATCCGCTTTGACAGGATATATTCCGACACGGATGCGCCCGTTTCCCGTTTGAACAGCGTGGACAAATAGCTGGCATTCGGCCCGGCAAACTGAGCTAACTGCTCCATGCGGATGGGCTCGTGAAGGTGTTCGTAAATGTAATCCAGGCACAGGACGACGGGCTTGGCGTAAGCTGCCCGCTTGTCCAGCACCGCCATTTCGTTGGTATAGAACGCAAACATCTCTGCGTGAAGTGCTTTGATCTCGTCCGCGCTCTCCAGACGGTTCATTTTCAAAATATACAGGTCGCTGATGTTGTAAGCCCGCTCCGCCTCCATCCCTCCCGCGATGGCCGCGTGGCAGCTGATCCCCCGGCTGGGCTTCCTGGGCACCTGTGTCACGGAGCCTGTAGCCTGGGTACTGATGATGATCTTCCTGATCTGTGCGTACCTGCCACAGCCAAGGAATCAGGAATCTTGAGATGGTTAAATCCGGAGAACGCCTAAACGGCATTCAAACGGTATGCGGGTTGGTGGCACTTACGGTACATCAGGGAACACTGCAAGACCCCTACACCAGATGGTACGCCGCGTTCCATGACGAGGCGCACTGCCCACATCGCCGCCTCATTCCTCTACCACATGGGCCGCATCTTCCAGGAACCGCGCATGAGTTGATTACTGCGTTTCCTTCCGGCCATGGCAGTACCAATACAGTACGCCCATACCTGTACCGCCGATGATGTTCCCCACCGTCACCGGGAGCAGGTTTCGCAGCAGGAAGTTTCCCCAGGTCAGGGCGGTGAGGTCAACGCCGGACTCAGCGGCCAGTGCCACGTAGGCAGGCACCGCTTTGGCAAACAGCCCTGCCGGTATGTAGTACAGGTTGGCGATGCAATGCTCAAAACCGCAGATCACAAAGAATGCCACCGGCATATATGCACCCATTACCCGGCCCGTCAAGTCCTTGGCCGACAGGGACAGCAGCACCCCCGCCGTCACCAGAATATTGCAGAGGATGCCCAGAATGATGGCATTGCCCACGGGCAGAGCGCACTTCCCCGCTGCCAGTTTCATGGTGAACACCGCCAATTGGCCGCCGGAATAATTGAGCTGCCCGCCGAATGCGCAGCCTGCCGCCGCCAGCATGGCCCCCGCGACGTTGCCCAGGTAGACCACGCCCCAGTTGCGGAGCATCCCCGCCACCGTGGCCTGACCGTCCAGCACGGAGATGGTGATGAGGGTATTGCCGGTGAACAGCTCCGCCCCGGTGAGCACTACCATGGCAAGTCCAAAGGGGAACAGCAGCCCGCACATGATCCGGGCCATACCCACATTGTCGATGGAGTGGGCGGCGGTGTTGGTGACCGCGCCGCCCATGGCGATGAAAAACCCTGCCAACTCCGCCAGCAGGAACATCTTCAGCAGCGGCATCCGCGTCTTAGCGGCGCCTGTCGCAGCGTAGTTGGCCGCGCACTCTTTGGGTGTAAATAGGTTCATTGTCCGTCTCCTCCCGATGTCCGCAGTATCTTTTCCATAGTCTTCCCCCTGGCCAGGTCGCAGATCTTTGCAAAGCTCATCTGAAACACCTTATGGCCACTCATTGCACCCGCCGCCGTCCAAAATATTCATACAGACATTATACGATATTTTACGGAAAAAGCAACCGTGTAGAGATCCTTGCGATTTGGATCATTCTTCTGCGATTGAGAAACACATACGATCTGTTTTGTCTGATTTACTATTTGAGTATAAATAGTTCAAAATCAATCCAAGAAATGGTTCATAGGTATTTCGCCGGTGGCGTTCTGAGGAACACCCGCCAATGTACAAATTGACTACCTCGTTTTCAATTCCACTGCTTTCGCATATTTGATGCAAAAAATGAGTCGCATCTTCCGAAAAGCTGTTTCCTATTGCAAGCACCTTATACATATAGAAGTCCTCCCCTATTTTACAACAGCCCAAACGGGGCGGAATAATCCGTCCCGTTTGGGCTGTTGATGAAGACAATATGGTCAAAAATTGCAGGCCGCGCTTGACAAATCGGACGCTGCGATCATCGGTGCAGAGAAAGAAGAACTGTTATCCCTTCACTGCGCCGGACATACCCTCAACGTAATACCGCTGGAGCACGATGAACAGGATGACGATGGGAACTGACACCAGCACTGCACCGGCGGCAAACTGGGTATAGTAATCCTCGATGCGGCGGAAATCTGTCATCCACTTCAAGCCGAGGGCCACCGTGTAGGAGGCCTGCTTATCACCGAGCAGCAGACTGGGGAAGATATAGTCTCCCCAGGGACCCAGAAAAGCGCTCATCAGCTGATAAATGATGATGGGCTTGGCCATAGGGATCATGATCTTGTAGAATATCGTGAAATGGGGGGCGCCATCGATGCGGGCAGCCTCGTCAAGGGCTTTGGGTACCGTGTCCATAAAGCCCTTGCAGATGTAGTAGCCCATGGCCGAGCTGGCCACATTGACCAGGATCAGCGCACCAAGGTTCTGGTTGATGCCCATGCCTTTCAGGATGTTGTACACGGCGATCATAGACATGAATCCGGGGAACATACCGATGACCATCATGGCCTTCATCAGCAGGGTGCGCCCGGAGAAACGATGACGGCTCAAAACATAGGAGGTCATCAAAACGATCAGCGTATTCAGGACACAGCTCACAGCCGCCACGATAAAGGTGTTTATCCACCACTTACCGAAGGGGATGGTACCTTCCATCGTGAACAGCTTGAGATAGTTTTCCAGTGTGAAAGTCTTGGGGATAAAGTAGCCCACGTAGTAGCCGCCCTCGCCGCGGAAGGAGGTCAGAACGATCCACACAATGGGGAACAGCCAGATCACGCTCATAATCGTGAGCACAATGTAGCCCACAGAGATCTTGGTGGCCGCCATCGCGAAATACAGACCAACAAAGGCGGTGATCAGCAGCAGCCAGTAGCCGATACCAAAATTCTTTACAAGGAACTTTCCGGAAAACAGGTCGCTGCTATCCAGGATCATCTTGCTGGCAAACAGCAGAATGGTCACAACCACCGTTTCGATGGCGCCAATGGCAGTCCAGAGTCTCACGCCCTTAACGCTGGGCTTCAACATCAGGAATACGCCGCAAACCGCCGTGAGAACCACCAGGATGGCCATCAGCGGGTACAGAAAGCTCATAGCGTGGGCCCCGCCCACGCTAAAGGCAATAGAAAAACCGGTTACGGTTTTTCCGCCCACAGAGGCAAAGGGAAGGATCATACTGATCAGCGACACGATGTAGACGGCAAGGGCGATTATCTGCGGCTTTCTGCGCAGACCGATAATCTCTTTCATGTTCATCACTGCAGCGCCTCCTCATTCTGGGAGATACCCGCCTTGGCATAAGTGACCATGGAAAACACAGCGGAAATCACAAAGATCAGAATGCCGATGGTGGCGGCGAGGTTATAGTCGTTGCTTTCAGCAGTCAATTTGTAAAGCCAAGTGACCAGCAAGTCGGTCTTACCGGCACCCTTGTAGTAATCCAGGGTACTGGGCGCGCCGGCAGTCAGGAAGTAGATGACGCCGAAGTTGTTGATGTTGCCGATGAAGTTCGTGATCAGATATGGCTTCGTCACCTGCAGCATATAGGGGAAGGTGATGCTGACGAACTGCTGCACAGGGTTGGCGCCGTCGATGGAGGCGCTCTCATACAGCTCCGGCGGAATATTCATCAGGATACCGGAGACCATCAGCATGGTAGACGGGAAGCCAAGCCACAGGTTGACCACGATAACCGTACCTCGCGCCCATGTGGCATTTGTTAAGAACGGCAATGGCCCAGTCGTAAAACCCCAGTTCTGGAGCAGCACGTTGATAATGCCGTACTGGCCCAGCATGGTNTTGATGACCAGCAGNGAGACAAAGGCGGGGATCGCCATAGCCAGGATGAAGATGGCACGCCACATCTTCTTGAAGCGGATGCCTTTGGAGTTGATCAGAATGGCCAGGAACATACCGCCAAAGTAGCAGGAGGCGCAGGCCACCACAGCCCANANCAGCGTCCAGCCCAAAATGGGCAGGAAGGTGGANCCCAGCTTGCCGCTGGCATCCAGGATCGCCCGGAAGTTCTCCAGNCCCACCCAGGAAAACANNTGTCCGGGNGGNTGATGATCCGTGTCGTAGTTGGTGAANGCCATCAGGATCATGTAGATCAGCGGTGTNACCGTGAACACCAGAATACCGATCANAGGGACACACAGNAACAGCCGGACGATATGGGTATCNAACAGNCTGGTGATNTCATCCAGGATGCCGGGTACCTTNTTGCCGGCCAGNTTGAGCTGGCGGCATTCCTCGCCGGAGTAGATGGACGTGACCCACACCACGATGGCCATGGCGGTGACAACGATGGCNACAACGCCGTAGAGCAGCATCAGCATGGAGTTATCGCCCGGCTGCATCACCAGGATGCCCTGGGCGGGATCCATGACCATGCCCTGCTCCACGGTGCCCAGCGTGATCATGTTAGCCAGGTTGGTGATGCCGCTGGTGAACAGGAAATAGAAATAGGCNGCTTCCAGTGCCAGNTAAATGGCGCCCTTCACGATCTGTCCGCGCACCATGTTGGCCAGGCCCCACACCACAAAGGACAGTTTGGTAAAGATNTCGCCCTCCACAAAAATGGTGATGGGAGTTCTGCGCCCGGCCGNTTTTAGCTTTTTCAATGCCAACACCCCCGATAGNAAATTTTGATGTAAAANCAGGANGGGGCCGCNGCAAGGGCTATGCCTTGCAACAGCCCCCTCCTGTTAANTGTTTACAAAGACCCGCGGGGTATTAGTCGGTCAGGGTGGTGGTGACGGACTCCACCAGCGCGTCCAGCTGCGNCTGGAGGTTGGCCTCGGTGGTCTCGCCGTACACGATGCCCTCNCCCAGAGCCTTAGCGGGAGTCCAGTACTCGCCCATCTGGTTGATGCTGGGCTGCTCCACGGCGACAGCGGCCTGCTCGATCAGCGCGATGGAGGAGACGTTCTCNTCCAGCATGGGATCGTCAACCAAGGTCACGACGGTGGGAACNGTGGCGTTGGTCTGATAGCGGAGCAGCTGGTTCTCCTCGTTGTTCATCCACTCCACGAACTGCTGGGCNACCAGNGGCTCAGCGGTGCTGGACTTNACAACNTAGGCCTTNTAGTCGGCGAAGTTNCGCAGCTGGCTGTCCTTGCCGTTGATGCTGATGGTGGGCAGCTTGCAGGCGCCGACGTTCTCCTCGCCGATGGCGTCACAAACNTCCGTATAGGACCAGTTGCCNGAGCAGAANGCNGCCAGCTTTCCATCCGCCATCAGGCTGACGGCGATGCCGTTCTCATTTTCAATGTACTTGGGGTTGTTGACCAGATCGATCAGATACTTACCGGCGGCNGCGCCGTTGGCNTCGTTCCAGGAGCANTCAGTGGGATCGGTGCCNTCAGCGCCGAACAGGGTGCAGCCGGCNGCATAGAAGAAGGACTCGATGTACCAGGAGTCGGTAAGGGTGCAGGAGAAGTTCTTCACATCGCTGCCCAGATCCTTGGCCATCATGGTCTCAAGGCTCTTCACCTCGTCCTCGGTGTACATCTCCTTGTTGTAGAACATAAAGAAGCAGTTGGCGGAGAANGGAATGCCGTACAGATANGTNCCCGTGTCGTTGGTGACGGTGCAGGCNGCCAGGGGGCCCTCACCGTAAAGGCCGCGGAGAGTCTCCTCGTCATAGACGATGGGGAGCAGCAGGCCGCGNTCGACCTCGGCGGGGATGCCGCCGGTGGGCATCTGCATGATNTCNGCAGAGGTNTCAGGGTCGGTCTCCAGCAGGCTGTTGGCCTCNTCAATNCCGACNACGGAGATGTCGATGGAGAAGTTNNACTCNGGGTGNGCGGCNTTGAAGGATTCCGCCATCTGCTGGGTGATCTCCAGTTCNTCCTCGGGAACCCAAACCTTCAGGGTAACNTCCCGNACNTCANCNGAGGGNTCACCAGNGTTAGTGCNGCCGGGGTTGTTANCGCCGGGGTTCTGGGTCTCNTTGCNGGCGCTGTTGCTGCAGCCCGCCAGCATCCCCAGCATCATNACNAGCGCGAGGATCANTGCAAGTGTNTTCTTCATTCGAAAGTCCTCCTTCAAAGTTTTATACTTACCGGTTAACAAGCGTTAGTTAATCGGTTAATCTATTTNNATTATACANCTNNCNTTAAAAATGTCAANATNTATTTTGGCGAGAATCACAGNCCNTTNCCCCAGNTGNTTANCNTCCATATTTCTCTCNATTTNTTCNGATTTTNTCCANNTTCAGCANATCNCAAAACTTTTGTTNTGAAATCNNNGNTNTNTGCNNNNATTTTTNNTNNAAANACTGATATTTTGCACAAAATTAAACAAGAGGGACACAAAGAGCCCCAAAGATCTTCGTGTCCCTCGTGTTGGTGCTTTGTACGCCGCGAAATAAACCGCAGTGCAGGTTGCTCCACAAGTACGATTCACAGATCCATCGTCAGGATCTCAGTGATCGCTCCGTAGAGCACCTGCTCCACCCGCATTTCCACCAGCGCGGCTAAGATGCCCGCGGTATCCCGTCCTTTGGCCACAGCGTCAAAAATTTTGTCCTTCAACTCATACTCGATCTGCGCGCGCTGAAGTATGGCAAACACTTGCTGAAGCTTATCCTGTCCCACGACCTCTTGATCTGCAAGGCCGATCCGGACTTCAAACCGGCGGATAGCCTGACCGCCGATTTCAATATACAACGCCGCCTCCTGAGACTTATATTCCCATTTGGCCTCCGCCCCGCCCCGCACATCAATGCTTTCCGGCTCCGAAATACCGAATATCGTGATTTGATAGGTCCGCTCTGCTGGGATCAGGCCGGTATTCTCCCCCACCTGTTCCATTCGCAGGACAGCCCCTTTTGTCTCTGTCCGCTCATAGGTAAACCGGGTCCTCTGCACGGCCGCGGATCGGCGCTCTGAGCAGTCGTCCTCCACCAGCGTGAAGGTTCCATCCGAGCCGTGATAGACCTGTACCTCCAGTTCTTTGGGGTTGGAAATATGGCTCGTTTTGTAATCTCCCGCCAGCGGGATGATGCTGCCCGCCGGGACCAGCACCGGGATCTGATCTAATGGCCGATAAAGGGTGATTTTTTGCCGCCCTGATAAACGCTTTTGGAAAAGAAGTCATAATATGTTCCTTCCGGGAGCCAGGCGTGGAACCGCGCCAGCTTGGTCCGGGCGTCCGCCGGACTGGTGATGGGGCAGACGATCATCCCGGTGCCGAACCAGTATTCATTGGGCACCGTATAGGCCTCCGGCACATCATGGTGATAATACATAGGCCGCATCAGCGGCATCCCCTCTTCTGCCGTCAGATAATTCATGGTGTACAGATACGGGATCAGCCTGTGCCGAAGCCGCAGGAACTGTGTCATAATCGGCTCTGCCACAGGATCGTAATTCCACGGTTCCTTCCCGTAGAACGGGTTGGATGTACTGTGCAGCCGCATAATGGGTGAAAAAACGCCGAATTGCAGCCACCGGACTGCCAGTTCATCATCCCGGCGGCCACCTTGGTGCCCGCCAATGTCGTGACTCCACCAGGTATAACCCACATTGCTGGCATTGACCGTAAAATACGGCTGGAAGGCGAGACTTTCCCAGGTGGTCACCGAATCGCCGGAGAAGCCCACAGGATAGCGGTGGCTTCCCACACCGGCATAGCGGGAGAAGGTCAGCGGAAGCTTCCCCCCACGTCCATGATCTGTAAAATGCTGGTGGTTCAGCAGCCACAGCGGGTCCAGGCCCGGCATGGAGGAATGACTTCCCTGCTGCCAGTCCACCCACCAGAAGTCCACGCCGATCTCCTCGTTAGGATGATGAAGATATTTAAAATACGCCTCGACAAAAGCGGGATCTGTCGGGTCAAAGGGGATCT